>NZ_JBHJSJ010000020.1:0-149529 GCF_042268845.1 Kitasatospora sp. NPDC056273
GGTTACATTCCGAACCCGGAAGCTAAGCCTTACAGCGCCGATGGTACTGCAGGGGGGACCCTGTGGGAGAGTAGGACGCCGCCGAACAATTCTTCTAGAGAAGCCCCCGCCGGGTGAACCGGTCGGGGGCTTCTCTGTTGTAGGGTCAACATGCAATTGTCGTCACACGGGACAGGAGGCCCCCCGGGTGGAGGTCCAGGAGACGCGGGTCCAGACCGATCGCGTCCTCACCATCCCCAATATGCTGAGCATGGGCCGGCTGGTCGGTGTTCCGCTCTTCCTCTGGCTCATCCTGTGGCCGGTCTTCGACGGGCCCAACAATGACGGTTGGGCGCTGCTGATCCTGATGTTGAGCGGGATCAGCGACTACCTGGACGGGAAGCTCGCCCGCCGGTGGGGGCAGATCAGCCGGGTGGGGCAGCTGCTCGATCCGCTGGCCGACCGGCTGTACGTGCTGTCCACGCTGGTCGGGTTGACGTGGCGTGGGATTCTGCCGTGGTGGCTCACCGCGATCCTGTTGGCCCGTGAGGCATTCATCGCCGGCCTGCTGCCGATTCTGGCCCGGCGCGGTTACGGACCGCTCCAGACGAGTTTCCTGGGGAAGGCCGCGACCTTCAATCTGATGTACGCGTTTCCGCTTCTGCTGCTCGGCAGTGTCGACAGCTGGATCGCCCGGCCGGCCGAGGTGGTGAGCTGGGCGTTCATCTGGTGGGGGACGACCTTGTACTGGTGGGCCGCGATTCTTTACGCGGTCCAGGCGCGGCAGATCGTCCGGGGGAGCACCGCGGGCCCGGCGTCCACAGTCTGAGACGTGATCTGAGAGAAGCCCCACGCCTCCTCGGTGCGTCGGACGATACCTTCCGGGTAGAGAACCTTCTGGAACGCTTTGATGGACCTGCCGGTCCACCACCGCGAAGGAGGACGCACCCGTAATGAAAGCCGTTGTAATGGCAGGGGGCGAGGGCACTCGACTCCGCCCGATGACCTCCAGCATGCCGAAGCCGCTGCTTCCGGTCGCCAATAGGCCGATCATGGAGCACGTGCTTCGGCTGCTGAAGCGGCACGGCCTCTCCGACACCGTCGTCACCGTGCAGTTCCTGGCGTCGCTGGTCAAGAACTATTTCGGTGACGGCGAAGAGCTGGGCATGCATCTGACCTATGCCCACGAGGAGACGCCACTGGGCACTGCGGGGAGTGTCAAGAACGCCGAGGACGCGCTCAAGGACGATTCCTTTCTGGTGATCTCCGGTGACGCGTTGACCGACTTCAATCTCTCGGAATTGATCGACTTTCACCGCAGTAAGAACGCTCTGGTCACCGTCTGTCTCACGAGGGTGCCGAATCCACTGGAGTTCGGCATCACGATCACGGACGAGGAGGGGAGGGTCGAGCGGTTCCTGGAGAAGCCGACCTGGGGGCAGGTCTTCTCCGACACGGTGAACACCGGTATCTACGTGATGGAACCCGAGGTCTTCGACTACGTCGCGGCGGGCGAGTCCGTCGACTGGTCGAGTGACGTCTTCCCCCAGCTCCTGAAGGAGGGCAAGCGGGTCTACGGGTACGTCGCCGAGGGCTACTGGGAGGACGTGGGCACCCACGAGAGCTACGGCAAGGCCCAGGCGGACGTCCTGGAGGGCAAGGTCGACGTCGAGCTCGACGGGTTCGAGATCTCCCCGGGGGTCTGGGTCGCCGAGGGCGCCGAGGTGGACCCGGAGGCGGTGCTGCGCGGGCCGCTGTACATCGGGGACTACGCCAAGGTCGAGGCCGGCGTGGAGATCCGCGAGCACACCGTGCTGGGCAGCAACGTGGTCGTCAAGCGCGGCGCGTTCCTGCACAGGGCGGTGGTGCACGACAACGTGTACGTCGGGCCGCAGAGCAATCTGCGGGGCTGCGTGGTCGGCAAGAACACCGACGTGATGCGGGCCGCGCGGATCGAGGACGGCGCGGTGATCGGGGACGAGTGCCTGGTCGGCGAGGAGTCGATCATCGGGGCGAACGTCCGGGTCTACCCGTTCAAGACCATCGAGGCCGGCGCCGTCGTCAACACCTCGGTGATCTGGGAGTCGCGCGGCCAGGAGCACCTGTTCGGGGTCCGCGGCGTCTCGGGCATCCTGAACGTCGAGATCACCCCGGAGCTGGCCGTCCGGCTGGCGGGGGCGTACGCGACGACGCTGAAGAAGGGTGCCACCGTCACCATCGCGCGTGACCACTCGCGTGGTGCGCGTGCGCTCAAACGGGCGATGATCTCGGCGCTCCAGACCTCCGCGATCGACGTCCGCGACCTCGAGAACGTGCCCATGCCGGTGGCCCGGCAGCACACGGCGCGGGGGAGCGCGGGCGGGATCTTCCTGCGGACCACGCCGGGTGTGCCGGACTCGCTGGACATCCTCTTCTTCGACGAGCGCGGGGCGGACCTCTCGCAGGCCGGCCAGCGCAAGCTCGACCGCGTCTACGCGCGCCAGGAGTTCCGGCGGGCCTTCCCCGGTGAGATCGGGGACCTGACCTTCCCCTCCAGCGTCTTCGACTCCTACGCGGGAAACCTGCTGCGGACGGTGGACACGACCGGAGTCCGGGAGGCCGGGCTGAAGGTGGTCGTGGACACCGCGCACGGCAGCGCGGGCCTCGTCCTGCCGAGCATCCTGGGCCGACTCGGGGTCGAGGCGCTCACCGTCTCCAGCGGGCTGGACGAGGCGCGGCCGACCGAGGACGCGGAAACGCGGCGGGCGGGCCTGGCCAGGCTCGGTGAGCTGGTCGCCTCCTCGCGGGCGGCCTTCGGGGTGCGGTTCGATCCGGTGGGCGAGCGCGTCGCGTTCGTGGACGAGCTCGGGCGGGTGATCGACGACGACCGGGCCCTGCTGGTGCTGCTGGACCTGGTCGCCGCCGAGCGGCGCAGCGGGCAGGTGGCACTGCCGGTGACCACCACCCGGATCGCCGAGCAGGTCGCCGCGTACCACGGCACCCAGGTCATCTGGACCACGACGACGCCGGACGACCTCGCGAAGGCGGCCTCCGCCGAGGGCACGGTGTTCGGCGGGGACGGGCGCGGCGGCTTCGTGGTGCCCGAGTTCAGCGGGGTGCTGGACGGTGCCGCGGCGTTCGTCCGGCTGGTCGGCCTGGTGGCGCGGACCCAGCTCACGCTGAGCCAGATCGACGCCCGGATCCCGCAGGCGCACATCCGGCGCCGGGACATCGCGACGCCGTGGGCCGCCAAGGGCATGGTCATGCGCTCGGTGGTGGAGGCGGCCGGCAGCCGTCGGCTGGACACCACCGACGGCGTCCGGGTGGTCGAGGCGGACGGGCGCTGGACGCTGGTGCTCCCGGACCCGGCCGAGGCGGTCACCCACCTCTGGGCGGAGGGCCCCGATGACGAGGCCACCGAGGCCCTGCTGGACGAGTGGGCGGCCGTGGTCGACGGAGCGGGACGGTGACGAACCGGGACTGAGCACGATCAGGAGCTGAGCTCGGAACCGCCTCGGACGGCGGGGCGCGCGGTGTGACCCGCGCGCCCCTCTGTCCGTTTTCACATCATTCGGAATATTCCGTCACATTCCGTCATGTGTGCAGCGTGTGTGCAGCTCAGGGGCCGTGCACGGGCCCCCTCGACGACATGGGACGATGGTCTCCATGCCAGCGACGCCGACGCCGAGTGCCCCGAACGGACGGTACAACCGCCCGGACGCCTCGATGTCCTTGCTGACCAACGTGATGGACCACAGCCTGGACGAGGGCTACGCGGAGGCGGCCGCCGCGCGCGGCGGTGCCCGCGACAGCCGGATACCCGGGACCCTGCCGGGGCTGCTGACGCTCGGGGCGGGGCTGGCGCTGGTCGGCGCGGTGGTGACGGTGGGCGCGGTGAACGCGCACAAGGCCGAGCCCTCGCTGGCCAAGGAACGGGACGCGCTGATCCACCGGATCAACGACAGCAACACCTCGGCCGACCGGTTGCAGAAGCAGGTGCAGGAGCTGCGGCTCAAGGTCGACAGCACGCAGCAGCAGGCGCTCGCCTCGGGCGACGCCGATCCCGGCGGGGTGAGCGGGGCCGTGGGCCTGGGCCAGGTCACCGGGCCGGGCGTGAAGCTGGTCCTGGAGGACGCCGCGGGCACGGGCAGCGGCGGCAACGTCGACCCGAGGGCCGGGCAGGGCTTCTCCAACAGCGGCCGGCTGCGGGACCGCGACCTGCAGCTGGTGGTGAACGGCCTCTGGGGATCCGGGGCCGAGGCGATCGCGATCAACGGCCAGCGGCTGACCGCGCTGTCCGCGATCCGGGCCGCGGGCGAGGCGGTGCTGGTGGACAACCGGCCGCTGGTGCCGCCGTACAACATCCAGGCGATCGGGGACGGCTCGAAGCTCCTCACCGCCTTCGAGAAGGACATGGCCGGGCAATACCTGCGGCTGCTCCAGGAGCAGTACGGCATCAAGTCGACGCTCTCCGTGCAGAAGAACCTGACGCTGCCGGCGGCGGTGGGGGTGACGCTGCGGACCGCGCAGCCGGTGACGCCCGAGGCCTCGCCCCCGGCGACCGCGGGCGCAACGCCGCCGGCCGGAGCCGGAACCCAGGAGAGCCCCGGCGCGTCCGTCTCACCGTCGGCCTCGCCTTCCGCTTCCGCCTCGTCGGCCCCGACCAGCGGTGCTTCCACCGCCAAGCGGCGTCCGCCGACCGGAACCACCAAGACCACGACAGGGACAGGAGCAGCCAGACCGTGATTGCCGTACTGGGTCTTGTGATCGGGGTGGTCGTCGGCCTCTTCGTCCAACCCGAGGTGCCGGACGCCGTCGTGCCCTACCTGCCGATCGCGGTGGTGGCGGCGCTGGACGCCGTGTTCGGCGGCGTCCGGGCGATGCTCGACGGGATCTTCAACGACAAGGTGTTCATCGTCTCGTTCCTGTCGAACGTGGTGGTCGCGGCACTGATCGTCTTCCTCGGTGACCAGCTGGGCGTCGGCTCGCAGCTGTCCACCGGCGTGGTCGTCGTCCTCGGCATCCGCATCTTCTCCAACGCGGCCGCGATCCGGCGCCATGTCTTCCGTGCCTGAGTCGGGCCGCGAGCCCGCGGCGGAGGACGGGCGGGAGGCGGCGGTGGCCGGGCCGGCCGCCGGGAAACCGGCTGGAGAGCCGGGCGGGAAAACGGTCGAGAAGGCGGTGTCGAAGCCCGTCCGGGAGGTCGTGGACGCACCTCGGACGGACAGTGCGGCGGACGCGGACGAGGCTGCCGGGACGGCCGGGGAGACCGCCGAGGCCGTGGGGCCCGTCGTCGCCTCGGCGGAGAAGTCTGACGCTAAGGCTGAGCTTGAGGCCGGTTCGGTGCCCGAGCCGACGCTGCGGCTCACGAAGGTCACCGCGCCGGCCCCCGGGGACGAGCCGAAGACCGAGCCGAAGACCGGGGCGAAGCCGGAGTCCGCGCCTGCCGCTGAGCCCGAGCCCACGCCCGAGCCCGTGTCGGGCCCGGAGCCCGCGCCGGAAGCGGGGTCCGAGCCGGAACCCGAGCCCGAGCCTGTCGCGGACCGGAGTGCCGGCCGGCGGCGCCTGAAGGCGGCGCTCTGGCCGCCGCGGCTGTCGCGCGGGCAGCTGGTGGTGGCGCTGCTGCTGTTCTCGCTCGGCCTGGGGCTGGCGATCCAGGTGCGGTCGACCAACGACCACCACAGTCAGCTCCGCGGGGCCCGCCAGGAGGACCTGGTGCGGATCCTCGATGAACTGGACAGCCGTCAGCAACGTCTTCAGCAGGAGAAGGCGGAGCTGGAGCAGTCCCTGGCGAAGTTGGAGAACAGCTCCAACCAGGCCAAGGAGGCCCAGGAGCAGACCAGGAAGAAGGCGACGGAGCTCGGCGTGCTCGCCGGCACCGTCAAAGCCACTGGTCCGGGCATCGTACTCACGGTCGATGATCCCCAAGGGCAGGTGAAGGCAGATATGCTGCTGGACACCCTGCAAGAACTTCGAGCGGCGGGGGCGGAGGCGATTCAGATCAACGATGTGCGCGTGGTGGTCAACACCTACTTCACCGACCTGTCGGCCGGTGGGGTGCAGATCGACGGGAAGAAGGTCTCGCAGCCCTACCGCTTCACGGTCGTGGGGAACCCGCAGGATCTGACACCCGCGCTGAACATCCCGGGAGGTGTCGTCCGCACGTTGGAGAGCCACCAGGCGCGGGCGACGATCGCCCAGCAGCAGAAGGTGGTCGTCGACGCCCTCGTGGACCCGAAGTCGCCGCAGTACGCCAAGCCGGCTTCGAAGTGACGGGGCGCCCGGCGAACGGCCCGTCAAGGGCGGGCGGCACCCGCTGCGGGGCGCCGCCGTCACATGGGCGAGACTGGTTCGCACCAGTACGCTCCGGAGCAACAACCGCAGTACCAACCGCCGGAGTACCACTCCAGCGGGCCCGAGCCGCAACGACCGGGCCCGCAGCATGTCCGAGGTTCTCACCCTGCCCCGCGGGCGGGTCTGTCACACGCAAGGGGATTCGCCCGTGAGTTTCTTCTCGAAGTTGTTCGGTCGTAACAAGGGCCGTGACGCCGCCGCCGTCGAGGCGCCCACCGCGCGTCACCGCCGACCGGAGGACGAGCCCGCAGTGCCGGGCATGCGTCCGGCCCCCGAGGCCGCGCCGTACGCAGGTCAGCAGCTGTACCGGGACGGCGGCGCCGCCCAGTACGCGGGGAATCAGGCGGGCTACGGCGCGTCGGTTGACCCCTCCGGCGAGCCGCGCATAGGTTTCCCGTCAGGACCCTCAACCTCTGGTGGAGGGTTTGCCCCGGATCCGTACGCCGGGCACAACCCGTCGGGTGTGCCGCGCCAGGAGGCTGTGAACATGGCTGGCCCCACTCCGTGCCCCAGGTGCGGCAACCGGAACCCGGCCGCGGCCCGGTTCTGTTCCAACTGCGGCACGGCGCTGCGCGGCGGCCTGCTTCCGGAGGGGGCGGCGGAGACCACGTCGACCATCTCCATCTCCGGCCTGGAGTCGTACGACCCCACCACCACGACCGGCACCGGCGCCACGCCGGCCCTGTCGGCCGAGGTGCTGTCGGCGATCGACGCGCTGCCGCCGGGCTCGGCCCTGCTGATCGTGCAGCGCGGTCCGAACTCCGGCAGCCGGTTCCTGCTGGACTCGGACGTCACCACGGCGGGTCGCCACCCGCAGGGTGACATCTTCCTCGACGACGTCACGGTCTCGCGCCGCCACGTGGAGTTCCGCCGCACCCCGGCCGGCTTCAGCGTCGCGGACGTGGGCAGCCTCAACGGCACCTACGTGAACCGGGAGCGGATCGACGAGGTGCCGCTGAACAACGGCGACGAGGTGCAGATCGGGAAGTACCGGCTGGTGTTCTTCGCCGGCCACAACCGGGGGTACTGAAAACGACGTCGGCAGGAGCCCGAGTGAATACGAATACCCCTTCCTCTTCTCTCGGGGCGGCCACCCCAACCCCGTCCGGTCCGCAGGCGGACCGCGGCGGACGCGGGGTGGTCGCGGGCCCGCGGCAGCCGGTCCGGGCCGAGCGGCCCGCCGGCCGCCGGCGCGGCGGTGACGAGCTGCTGAGCATCGGCGCGGTGCTGGCCTTCCTGCGCGACGACTTCCCCGAGGTCACCATCTCCAAGATCCGCTTCCTGGAGGCGGAGGGGTTGGTCGAGCCGCAGCGCACGCCCTCGGGGTACCGCAAGTTCAGCCCGGCCGACGTCGAGCGGCTGGCCTACGTCCTGCGCATGCAGCGGGACCACTACCTGCCGCTGCGGGTGATCCGGGAGCACCTGGACGCCATCGAGCGCGGTGAGAACCCGCCCGCGCTGCCCTCCGCCGCCGACACCCGGCCCGGGCCGCTGGAGGAGGCGGACCGGGAGCTGGTGGCCGGCGGCGAGGTGCCCTCCGGCGTCCGGCTGGGGCGCGCCGAACTGCTCGCGGCGGCCGAGGCCGGGGAGCCGGAACTGGCCGAGTGGGAGTCCTACGGGCTCGTCGCCCCGGGACCGGACGGCGGCTACGACGGCGAGGCGCTCCAGGTGGCCCGGCTGGTCGCGGAGCTCGGCCGGTACGGGCTGGAGCCCCGGCACCTGCGCGCCATGAAGGCCGCGGCGGACCGCGAGATCGCGCTGGTGGAACAGGTGGTGGCGCCGTTGCGCCGGCACCGGAACCCGCAGACCAGGGCGCACGCGGAGGCCACCGCCCGGGAGCTCGCGACGCTGTCCGTACGGCTGCACGCGGCCATGGTCCAGGCCGGGATGCGGACGCGTGGATAGCGCGTGCCGCCCGCGGCGCGCCCTGGCCGCACCGCGCTGACCAGCGGCGTCGGCCCTGCGCTTTCATATCCGGGAGCGGAGCCATAGGGTTGCCTGTGTGAATGAGCTCGACGTCGTGGGTGTCCGAGTGGAGATGCCTTCCAACCAGCCGATCGTGCTGCTGCGGGAGGTCGGGGGAGATCGCTATCTGCCGATCTGGATCGGCCCCGGCGAGGCGACCGCGATCGCCTTCGCCCAGCAGGGCATGACGCCGGTGCGGCCGCTGACGCACGACCTCTTCAAGGACGTCCTGGAGGCGCTCGGCCAGCAGCTCACCGAGGTCCGGATCACCGACCTGCGGGAGGGCGTGTTCTACGCCGAGCTGGTGTTCGCCGGCGGGGTCGAGGTGAGCGCACGGCCGTCCGACGCCATAGCGCTGGCGCTGCGCACCGGCACGCCGATCTACGGGAGCGAGGAGGTGCTCGCCGAGGCGGGCATCGCGATCCCGGACGAGCAGGAGGACGAGGTCGAGAAGTTCCGCGAGTTCCTCGACCAGGTGTCGCCCGAGGACTTCGGCGGCAGCGGCCCGCAGTAGCGGGGCCCGACCGTGCGGCCTTTCGGCCCATCGTTTTGCCAAAATCCGTCCATCTACCCACACTAGGGGCACGAAAAACCACTCTCCTGAGTGATGTGGTTTGTCTGGCCCGGCGTGGCGATCGTTGACGGGTCATAGGGGACTGCCTACCGTCAGGAGTGGCTGTCCGGGTGGCCGATGCCCGCAGTCGGGTTGCCCGCAGCACAAGTGGACGGAGGCAGGCATGAGCAGCACCGGCGATGACGCGGCCGTGGGAGGCCGGTGCGCCGTGCACATGCCGCGCACCGCTCGCACCGTCACGGATTTCCCCCGGGTCGGCAGGTTCCCGGCCGTACAGGCGGGCCAGCCGGCCATCGAACGGCTGGCCCCGACGTCCGACCTGCTCGGCTTCCGGGGCCCGACGGCCTGCGCGGCGGCCGGCATCACCTACCGTCAGCTGGACTACTGGGCCCGCACCGGACTGCTGGAGCCCAGCGTCCGCACCGCGTACCCGTCGACCAGCCAGCGGCTCTACAGCTTCCGCGACATCCTGCTGCTGAAGATCGTGAAGCGGCTGCTCGACGCGGGTGTCTCGCTGCAGAACATCCGGGTGGCGGTCGCCCATCTCCAGGCCGCCGACCAGGCCGACCTGGCGGGGATGACGCTGATGTGCGACGGCGCGACGGTGTACGAGTGCACGACGCCGCAGCAGGTGGTGGACCTGCTGAAGGGCGGTCAGGGGGTCTTCGGCATCGCGGTCGGAGCGGTCTGGCAGGAGCTGGAGCTCACCCTCGGGCGGCTGCACGCCGAGCGCACCGACACCGGCGAGACGATGGTCGGGCACGACCCGGCCGACGAGCTGGCCCAGCGGCGCAACCGGGCGGTCTGAGCAGGCGTTCGACGGGGCCGCGGGCCCGGACGGGGAACCGTTCGGACCCGCGGCCCCGTCGTGTTCCCCGGTTGATGTGATCGAGGGAGGGCACGTGGGAGTCGGTACCGGCATATCGGGGCTGCTGCGGCGCAGGGCCGGACTGCTGGGGGCCCAACTGCGGCAGCGGCGGACGCAGCGCAGGGTGTTCCAGGTCGGAACGGTGCTCTGCTCGCTGGCGCTGGCGCCGAGCGCCTGGGTGTGGTTCGCCGCGGGGGACCGGGTGGGCACCGTGGAGAGCGCGCCCGCCGCGCCGGTCGCGGTGGTCTTCGGGGCCGGCCTGTACCAGGGCAAGCCCTCCCCGTACCTGGAGCACCGGCTGGTCGCGGCGGTGGACCTGTACCGGGAGGGGAAGGTGCGGGCGATCCTGGTGACCGGGGACAACGGGCGGGTCGAGTACTCCGAGCCCGACGCGATGTACGACTACCTGACCCGGAACGGCGTTCCCGAGGACCGGGTGGTGCGGGACTACGCGGGCTTCGACACCTGGGACTCCTGCACCCGGGCGCGCCGGATCTTCGGGGTGGACCACGCGGTGCTGGTCAGCCAGGACTTCCACGTCCGCCGGGCGCTGGCGCTGTGCGAGGCGGCGGGCATCCGCTCGTACGCGGTCGGGGTGCCGGAACTGCACGACGCGACCTGGCTGTACGGCGGGCTGCGGGAGGTCGCCGGGGCGGGCAAGGCGGCGGCCAACGCCTGGCTGCGGCCGGACCCGGTGTTCCTCGGGCCCCGGGAGGACGGCATTCCGAAGGCGCTGGCGGAGGCCGCGAAGCAGTAGCGACGGGGGCCGGGAGCGGGGCCTCCGGCCCGGTTCGTACGCACTGTCGGACCCGTACGCGATGATCGGCGGGTGCGATCTCTGCCGAGCATCATCCACCTCGACATGGACGCCTTCTTCGCGGCGGTGGAGCAGGCGGCCAAGCCCAGCCTGCGCGGCAAGCCGGTGGTCGTCGGCGGGCTCGGCGGGCGCGGGGTGGTCTCCACGGCCTCGTACGAGGCGCGCAGGTTCGGGGTGCACTCGGCGATGCCGATGGCGCAGGCGCGCCGGCTCTGCCCCAACGCGGCCTTCCTGGCGGGGCGGTTCGAGGCCTACCGGCAGAACAGCGAGATCGTGATGGGGCTGCTGCGGCAGCTGTCCCCGCTGGTGCAGCCGCTCAGCCTGGACGAGGCCTTCGTGGACCTGGAGGCAGGCCCGTACGGACCGGCGCTGCTGGAGGCGGACCACGAGACCGGCGAACGGCTGGTCCTCGCGCTCGCGGAGGACCTGCGGGCGGACATCCAGCGGTCGACCGGGCTGACCGGCTCGGTCGGGGCGGCCGGGTCCAAGCTGATGGCCAAGATCGCCTCCGAGCAGGCCAAGCCGGACGGACTGGTCATGATCGAGCCCGGGCAGGAGCGGGCCGTGCTCGGCCCGATGCCGGTGCGGGCGCTGCCCGGGATCGGGCCGGCCACCGAACAGGTGCTGCGCCGGGCCGGGCTGAGCACGGTGGCCGACCTCGCGGAGGCGGGGGAGGCGGAGCTGGTGCAGCTGGTCGGGCGGGCGCACGGCGCCGGGATCTTCCAGATGTCCATAGGGCTGGACGAGCGGCCGGTAATCGCCGACCAGGACGCCAAGTCCGTGTCGGTGGAGGACACCTACGAGGTGGACCTGGCCGACCGGGAACGGGTGCTGCGCGAGGTGGAGGCCCTGGCCGGCCGGTGCGTACGGCGGCTGCGGGCGGCCGGGCGCTCGGGGCGGACGGTGGTGCTCAAGGTCCGACGGTTCGACTTCTCGACGCTGACCCGCTCGGAGACGCTCGGCGGGCCCACCGACGACGAGGCGGTGATCACCGCGACCGCGCGCCGGCTGGCCGAGCAGGTGGAGATCACCGGCGGGGTCCGGCTGCTCGGCGTGGGCGTCGCCCAACTCGCCGACTACACCCAGGAGGACCTGTTCGCCCAGGCGCTGCGGGAGGAGGCCGCGGAGCACGCGGAGGCGGCGGCCGAGGCCGAGGAGGCCGAGGTGGAGCCGGAGGCCGTCGTGGTGCGGCGGTGGGTGCCCGGACAGGACGTCCGGCACGAGGAGTTCGGTCCGGGCTGGGTGCAGGGCAGCGGCGTCGGGAGGGTCACCGTACGGTTCGAGACGCCGTGGGACGGGCCGGGGCGGGTACGGACCTTCGCGGTGGACGACCCGGCGCTCGAACCGTCCCGGCCGCTGCCGCTGCGCCGGGACGCGGGTGCGGACGAGGCACCGGACAAGGGGCCGGACGGTGTGTCGGAGGGGAACGGCGGGCCGGGGGAAGGAGCCTGAAACGCGAAGCGGCCCCACCCGGTGGGGGAGTACCGGGTGGGGCCGATCACCGTGCCGGACCCCGTGCGTTCGTGATGCCCTCACGATGTACGGGGACCGGGCCCCGCGCCCTGTCCCTGAGCGCGGGGGCCGGACGCCTCGTCAGGCGTCGGTCTTGACCAGCTCGGGGCTGGAGTCCTGCTGGGCCGAGCCGCCGACGACCGTCGCGGTGGCGGCCGACTTGGTGCCGCGGATCAGGAACGGGACGACGCCGGCGACGACGCAGACCACGGCTGCGGTCCAGAACGCGTGCTTGTAGGCGTCCAGGGTGGGCAGCGACAGCGGGATCTGCGGCGGCAGCTTCATGGTGTCGCCGGTCAGGATGGCGGCCATGACGGCGGTGCCGATCGCGCCACCGACCGTGCGCAGCACGGAGTTCATGCCGTTGGCGATACCGCTCTGCTCGACCGGGACGGCACCGTTGATGTAGGCCGGCATCGCGGCGAAGGCGAGGCCGACGCCGAGACCGAAGATCGCCGAGGCGGTGTAGATGTCGCCCTCGTGCCCGTGGCGCACGGCCAGGTAGGCCATCGCGATGGCGCCGAGGACGCCACCGAGGACCAGCGGCAGGCGCGGGCCGCGACGGGCGATCAGCAGGGCGCCGACCGGGGCGGCGACCATCGAGCCGATCGCGGACGGCAGCAGCAGGAGGCCGGCGTGCAGCACGCTGGCGGTGAAGCCGTAGTGGGTCAGCTTCTCCGGGGTCTGGGCGAAGTTGCTGATGACCATGAAGGAGCCGTACATGCCGAAGCCGATGAGCAGGCCGGCCACGTTGGTGAAGGCGACGGCCGGACGGGCCATCATCTTCATGTCCACCAGCGGGTGCGCGACCTTGGTCTCGATGATCCCCCAGATCAGGGCGACCACGGCGGCGACGGCGAACAGGCCGAGCGTCTTGTTGGAGGTCCAGCCCCAGTGGTTGCCCTGGCTGACCGCGACCAGCAGCGCGGAGAGCCAGCCGGCCAGGGTGAGGGCACCCAGCGGGTCGGCGCCGCCCTCCTTGTCGGTCACCGGGTCGGTCGGGACGCGGAAGGCGACCAGGGCGATCGCGATCAGGCCGAAGACCAGGCCCATCCAGAAGATCGACTTGTAGTTCCAGTGCTCCAGCAGGAGACCGGTCGCGACCAGGCCGAGGCCGGAGCCGACGCCCATCGAGGCGCTGATGGCGGCGACGCCGCCGGTCACCTTCTGCTTGGGCAGCTCGTCACGGACGATGCTGATCGCCAGCGGCAGGACGCCACCGCCGGCGCCCTGGAGGACACGGGCGACGACCAGCCAGGTGAAGGAGTGGGTGCTGACCGCCAGCGCCGAACCGGCGACCAGGCCGGCCAGCGAGATCAGCAGCATCGGCTTGCGGCCCCGGAGGTCGCCGAAGCGGCCCAGGAGGGGAGTCAGCACGGCTGCGGAGAGCAGGTTGGCGGTCATCAGCCAGGTGACGCTGGACGCGGAGACGTGCAGTTCCTTGGCCAGCGAGGGCAGGATCGGGACGACCGCGGTCTGCACCACGCTGAACGACAGCATCGCCAGGATGAGGGCCGGCAGGACCCGGGCGCTGCTCTGCTTCTCGGCCGCGGTGGTGGGCTGTGGTGCCTCACTCACGGTTGCTTCCTCCCGTACATAGTGAATGAACTGAAGTAACCATGCAGGGAGATACTTCAGAGTGTCAAATATCGAGTGGTTAAGTTTTGGCAAAGGTGAACGGTCGGGTACGTGACAAGGGCCGTGGTGGGGGGTGGCAGGTGTGGGGAGGGTGCCTGCGGTGGGTGTGCGAGAGGGGCCCCGGACGGTGTCCGGGGCCCCTCTTCGCGGGTGGTTTCAGACGAGCGGGCGCAGTGCGGCCGGGCGGGGTGAGTCGGTGGCGGGGGGTGAGGCGGGGGGTGGCGTCGAGCCGGCCGGGGAGGTGTTCTGGGTGGCGGTGGTGTCGTGGACCTCGACGTGCTCGCGGCGGAGCTCCTCCCGGACCACCTCCTCCGTCGTGTAGCGCTCGACGACCAGGCGGACCCGCTCGACGGGCGCGAGGTACTTGCGGACCACCGCGCGCTCCTCGCGGAGGGTGACCTCCTCGACGGCCTCGGCGATGTCCTTCTCGCTGAGCGTGGCGCGCTCGGCGTCGCTGACCGGCATCCGCTCGACCCGGACGCGCTCGTGGACCACGGGGATGCGGCGCTCGACCTGTTCGGTCGTCACGTACTTGCGCAGCTTCGCGGTGCCGAGGGTGTGCCACTCGGTGGTGACCTCCAGCCGCTCCTCGCGGCAGGTGATCTCGACCGGGCCGCTGGGGGCGGACGGGGCGCCGTCGGCGTGCGCGGCGCTGACGGTCGCCGCCGGGGCGGGCGTAGGCGCGGGCGCGGGGGCGGGCTGCGACTGCGGCCTCGGCTCCACGGTGGGTGCGACGGGCGCGGCCGCCGGGGTGGCGGTGGTGGCCTCGGGGGTGCTGAGCATCCGCATGTCGGCCTCCGGGGCGGTTCCGGTGCTGTCGGCGACCGCGGCGGTGACGGCGGCGGTGGGCGGGGCGGTGGCGACGGGGGCTCTGGCCGGGGCGGGCTCGGGAACGGGATCGGGGGAGCGCTCGGGGGTGTGGAAGGTGAGCGACTTCGCCGGGGCCGCCGCGGTCGTCGTGGCGGCGGCGGCCGCCGCCGTGGTGCCGAAGTCGAGGTCGGCCTGCTTGGGCCGGCTCCCGTTCTCGTGGCTCGGGCGGCCGTCCATCGGGGTGTCGAGCCCGTAGTAGCGGTACAGCTGGAGCTCCTGGGCGGGGGACAGGTGCTGGCCGACGCCGAAGTCCGGCGACTCCTTCACCAGCGACTTGTCGTACGGCACCCGGAGCTCGTCGCCGGCGAACTCGCTCGTGGTCAGCGGGACGAAGGCGTCCCGACCGAAGATGCCGGTCCGGACCGCGGCCCACTCGGGCCGGCCGGTGGCGTCGTCCAGGTAGACCTCGTCGACCGTGCCGATCTTGTCTCCGTTGCGGTCGACGGCCTTGTGACCGATGAGGTCCCGGGGGTCGATGTCGGTCTGCACTCTTTCCTCCCGTGCGCTGAGCTTGCGGAACTCCCGCAGGAAGGCGGCCGGAGCACCCGTTCCGTCCGCCACTTCACACCAAAAGCCATGAATCGGACGGACGCGAGCGGGGTGCGCCGGACGGGCTGCGCGCTGGACCGTCCGGGGGACGCGCGTAGACCCCGAACGACCTGACGCACCCGTGATCGGGGGGCCTCCCGCTGGTACCCTGGGCGACGACCGCAGAGCCCGCTCGGGAGAGTCTCCGACTGCGAAAGCCGCTGGTCGGAGCGCCGAAGGAGCAACTCCTCCCCGGAATCTCTCAGGCATCCGTACCGTGTGGGGTAGGTCACTCTGGAAAGCAGGGCAGGAGCGTCGGCGCGGAAGCCGGCGATCACCACCCTCACCGACGGTGCAAGCCGACGGAGCGCCCACAGCGCCCCGTGCGGGTGAAGCTCTCAGGTCCCGATGACAGAGGGGGAGGCCTGTCGGGTCCGCCCGCCCAGGTTCGTCCGCTGTCCGCAGCGGCGAGGCCGGCCGGCGTGCGTACCCCCGCCGGTCCGTGACCAGGAGGCCTCGACCACCATGAACGCCCAGCCGAACGCGGGACGCCCCACCGGCGCCTCGACCCTCACCGAGCTTGAGCTGGCCAGCCCCTTCGAGAACCGCCACATTGGCCCCGACGCCGCCGCGCAGGAGAAGATGCTGGCGTCCGTCGGCTACGGCTCGCTGGACGAGCTCGCCGCCACCGCGGTGCCCGAGGCGATCCGCTCCATCACCGCCCTGGACCTGCCCGCGGGCCGGACCGAGGCCCAGGTCCTCGCCGAGCTGCGCGAGCTGGCCGGCCGCAACCAGGTGCTCCAGCCGATGATCGGCCTGGGCTACTACGGCACCTTCACCCCGCCGGTGATCCTGCGCAACGTCATGGAGAACCCGGCCTGGTACACCGCCTACACCCCGTACCAGCCGGAGATCTCGCAGGGCCGCCTGGAGGCGCTGCTCAACTTCCAGACCCTGGTCTCCGACCTGACCGGCCTGCCGACCTCCGGCTCCTCGCTGCTGGACGAGGGCACCGCGGCCGCCGAGGCGATGGCGCTGGCCCGCCGCGTCACCAAGGTCAAGGGCGGCGTCTTCCTGGTCGACGCCGAGACGCTGCCGCAGACCGTCGCGGTGATCAACACCCGTGCCGTGCCGACCGGTGTCGAGGTCGTCGTCGCCGACCTGTCCGAGGGCATCCCGGCCGAGATCGTCGAGCGCGGCGTCTTCGGCGTGCTGCTCCAGTACCCGGGCGCCACCGGTGTGGTCCGCGACCTCACCGCGGTGATCGAGCAGGCGCACGGCCTGGGCGCGATCGTCGCCGTCGCCGCCGACCTGCTCGCGCTGACCCTGCTCAAGTCCCCGGGCTCGCTGGGCGCCGACATCGCCTGCGGCACCTCGCAGCGCTTCGGCGTGCCGATGGGCTTCGGCGGCCCGCACGCCGGCTACCTGTCGGTGCGCGCCGAGTTCGCCCGCTCGCTGCCCGGCCGCCTGGTCGGCGTCTCCGTCGACGTCGACGGCAACCGCGCCTACCGCCTGGCGCTGCAGACCCGCGAGCAGCACATCCGCCGCGAGAAGGCCACCAGCAACATCTGCACCGCCCAGGTGCTGCTCGCCGTGATGGCCTCGATGTACGCCGTCTACCACGGCCCCGACGGCCTGGCCGACATCGCCCGCCGCACCCACCGCTACGCCGCCGCCCTCGCCGAGGGCCTGCGGGCCGGCGGCGTCGAGCTGCTGCACGGCGAGTTCTTCGACACCGTCACCGCCGTCGTCCCGGGCCGCGCCGCGGAGATCGCCGCCGCCGCCCGCGCCAACGGCATCAACGTCCACCAGGACGGCGCGGACCGGATCTCCGTCTCCACCGACGAGACCACCACCCGCGAGCACCTGGCCGGCGTCTGGGCCGCGTTCGGCGTCCCCGCCGTCGAGGTCGCCGAGGCCGCCGACGCGCTGCCCGCCGCGCTGCTGCGCGAGGACGAGTACCTGACCCACCCGGTCTTCCACAGCCACCGCTCGGAGACCGCCATGCTGCGCTACCTGCGCCGCCTGTCGGACCGGGACTACGCGCTGGACCGCGGCATGATCCCGCTGGGCTCCTGCACCATGAAGCTCAACGCGACCACCGAGATGGAGGCGGTGACCTGGCCGGAGTTCGGCCAGCTGCACCCCTTCGCGCCGATCGACCAGGCCCAGGGCTTCCTGACCCTGATCCGCCAGCTGGAGCAGCAGCTGGTCGAGGTGACCGGCTACGACGCCGTGTCGATCCAGCCGAACGCGGGCTCGCAGGGCGAGCTGGCCGGTCTGCTGGCCGTGCGCGCCTACCACCACGCCAACGGCGACACCCAGCGCGACGTCTGCCTGATCCCGTCCTCGGCGCACGGCACCAACGCGGCCTCCGCGGTGATGGCCGGCATGCGCGTGGTCGTGGTGAAGACCCTGGTCGACGGCGACGTGGACGTCGAGGACCTGAAGGCGAAGATCGAGCAGCACCGCGACAACCTCGCCGTGCTGATGGTCACCTACCCGTCCACCCACGGCGTGTACGAGACCCAGATCACCGACATCTGCGCCCTGGTGCACGAGGCCGGCGGCCAGGTGTACGTGGACGGCGCCAACCTGAACGCCCTGGTCGGCTTGGCCAAGCCGGGCAAGTTCGGCGCGGACGTCTCGCACCTGAACCTGCACAAGACCTTCTGCATCCCGCACGGCGGTGGCGGCCCGGGCGTCGGCCCGGTCGCGGTGCGCGCCCACCTGGCGCCGTACCTGCCGAACCACCCGCTGCAGCCGGAGGCCGGCCCGGCCACCGGCGTGGGCCCGATCTCGGCCGCGCCGTGGGGCTCGGCGGCCATCCTGCCGATCTCCTGGGCGTACGTCCGGCTGATGGGCGGCGAGGGCCTCAAGCACGCGACCCAGGTCGCGGTGCTGAACGCCAACTACATCGCCAAGCGCCTGGCGCCGCACTTCCCGGTGCTCTACACCGGTCCGGGCGGGCTGGTCGCGCACGAGTGCATCATCGACCTGCGCCCGCTGACCAAGGAGACGGGCGTGACGGTGGACGACATCGCCAAGCGCCTGATCGACTACGGCTTCCACGCGCCGACGATGTCCTTCCCGGTGGCCGGCACGCTGATGATCGAGCCGACCGAGTCCGAGGACCTGCACGAGATCGACCGCTTCTGCGACGCGATGATCACCATCCGGGCCGAGGTCGACAAGGTCGGCTCGGGCGAGTGGGCGGCCGACGACAACCCGCTGCGCAACGCCCCGCACACCGCCGCCACGCTGGCCGGCGACTGGGCGCACGGCTACTCGCGGCAGGAGGCGGTCTTCCCGGCGGGCGTGAACCCGGCGGACAAGTACTGGCCGCCGGTGAGCCGGATCGACGGCGCGTACGGCGACCGCAACCTGGTCTGCTCCTGCCCGCCGCTGGACGAGTACGGCGTCTGACCCGACCGGGCCCAGGTGGTCCGGGTCGGACGGCAGGGCCCCGGCGGAGTTCTCCGCCGGGGCCCTGCCCGTCTGCGCTGGTCGGCGGCTGCCCCCGCCGTACGGTCGGACCGGGTGGTCAGGCCGCGTGGGCGACGGGGCGGCGCGGGGCGATCACCCGGCCGTCGGGCAGCAGTTCGCCGGTGTCCTCGAACAGGACGACGCCGTTGCAGAGCAGGCTCCAGCCCTGCTCCGGGTGACGGGCCACCGATACGGCCGCCTCGCGGTCCTCGGACTCGGCCGTCGGGCACTCAGGACGGTGCTGGCACATGCGTACCCTCGCTTCGCTCTGCGATCCTCCCCGTGGTGCGGTCGCCGGAGGTGGTGCCGTCCGGGGCCGCCGCGGTGGTCGGATCCTGTCCGCGCGCCGGCCAAGTGTGGGCCGGCGCCCAAGTGGGTAGGACAGGGGGTCCTTCCACGCTGGTTCCCAGTGTCGGCATCCCGGGAGCCGCGCGCAGGGATTTCGTGACATGCGCCACAACTCCCGGGTAGAGATCACCCGTTCAGGTGGGGCCGACGGGAAAAGGCGCACCGGTGGGTCAGTCGGGACATGGCCCGTTGGGGCCATGCCGAATGGCCCGGACGGGTGGTCACCGTTCGGGTGAGGGTTTGGGAGCGGGCGCGCGGGCGCGGTCGAGGGCCGCCGGGCGGGTGGGCCCGGCGGCCCGTGGGGCGTCGGCGGGTCAGGAGGTGCCGAGCAGCAGCGGCCCGGCGAGCGGGGCGCGGGCGAGCAGCGGCAGCAGTTCGGCGGCCGGCCGGGCGCGGTGCGCGGCGACGCCGAGCGGGGCCGGGGCCAGGGGGATCAGCAGGTCGCCGTCCGGGTCGGCGTCGGGGTTGTGCAGCCAGAGCGCCGTGGCGTACTGGCCGGGGAAGGTCAGCAGTCGGGGCTGCCGGCGGGTCCGGGAGCCCTGGGCGAGCTGCCAGGCCTCGCGCAGCGCCCGGACCGTCGAGTCGAGGTAGGGGCCGGCGGTGAAGTGGGAGAAGCTGTGGCCCTCGGCGCTCTGCACCACCTCGGCGGCGGCGGCCACCTCGGCGCCGTCCTTGATCAGGAAGCGCCAGCCGGTGCGGCGGGCGGCCGGCAGCTCCGGGCGCGGGCCGTTCAGGACGTGCACCGCGAGCGGGTGGGCGGGGAGCAGTGGGCCGGTCGGATGGCGCAGTGCTGCGGCGGCGGGCTGGCGCAGCGCGGTCTCCGAGTCGAGCGCGCCCAGGACGGCGCGCAGGGCGCTCGGCGGGGGCTGGGGGGTTTGCAGAGTCATGGCGGGGTCCGCCTCTCCAAGCGAGATCGGCGTGCGAGTGCGGCATACCGGCGTGGCGGGGCGACGCGTCGTCGGTGACGGGGCCGGGCCGTGTCCGGTTGTGCAGGATCGCGGTGCCGGCGCGGTCGCCGCCTCGACGAGGGCTTTCGGGGCGAGGCGGACCGGCCGGAGCGCTGTGCGAATTCGAACAGGTGCGCAGGGTGATCTGTTTATCACAGGCTGTGGTGTCGGGCAAGTCCACAGTTCGTCTGATTTTCCGTCAGATGCCTTGCATTGCAAGCCAGTACGCACGTTCGGGTATCGATCTTCGCGGTGGGCATCATGCTTGCACGGTCGGTCGACCGGGTGCTCGACGGGGTGGCTCTGGAGGAGGGGACCGTGGGCGAGAAGGTCGTGGCGACTCGGGCGGAACTGGCGGACCGGCAGCTCTACCGGCGCAAGCTCCACACGTGTCTGGACGTGCTCGGACGGATGATCCGGGAGGACCGCTTCGACCGGCCGCGGGCGGTGATGGGCCTGGAGATCGAGCTCAACCTGGCCGACGAGCAGGGCCTGCCGGCCATGAACAACGCGCAGGTGCTGAGCGCGATCGGCTCCAGCGACTTCCAGACCGAACTGGGCCGCTTCAACATCGAGGTCAACATCACGCCGCACCGGCTCTGCGGGCACGTGTTCGAGGAACTGCGCGAGGAGATCGACACCGGGCTGCGCTACGCCGACCGGCAGGCGGCCGAGGCGGGCGCCCGGATCGTCATGGTGGGCATCCTGCCGACCCTGGAGCACGCCCACACCGGGCTGGACGCGATGAGCCACAACCAGCGGTACAGCCTGCTCAGCGACCAGATCCTGGCCGCCCGCGGGGAGGACATCGCGCTGGACATCGAGGGCGTCGAGCACCTCCAGCTGGAGTCGATCACCATGGTGGCCGAGGCCGCCGCCACCTCGCTCCAACTGCACCTCCAGGTGACCCCGCAGCGGTTCTCCTCGGTGTGGAACGCGGCCCAGGCGATCTGCGGGCCGCAGCTCGCGCTCGGCGCCAACTCGCCCTTCCTGTTCGGGCGGGAGCTGTGGCGGGAGACCCGTCCGGTGCTCTTCCAACAGGCCTGTGACACCCGTACGGCGGAGCTCAAGGCCCAGGGCGTGCGCCCGATCACCTGGTTCGGCGAGCGCTGGGTGGACTCGGCGTACGACCTGTTCGAGGAGAACCTGCGGTACTTCCCCGCGCTGCTGCCGATCTGCGACGACGAGGACCCGATGAAGGTGCTGGCCTCCGGCGGCGCGCCCAGGCTCGCCGAGATGCGGCTGCACAACGGCACCATCTACCGCTGGAACCGCCCGGTGTACGACATCGCGGGCGGGGTGGCGCACCTGAGGGTGGAGAACCGGGCGCTGCCGGCCGGGCCGACGGTCGCCGACACGCTCGCCAACGCGGCCTTCTACTACGGACTGGTGCGGGTGCTGGCCGAGCAGCCCCGGCCGATCTGGACCCGGCTGCCGTTCGAGCGGGCGGACGAGAACTTCCAGCAGGGCGCCCGGTACGGCATCGACGCGGTGTTCCAGTGGCCGCGCTCGGGGCGGGCCGGGCGCGGCGGCGGGCTGCAGACCGTGTCCGCGGTCGACCTGGTGCTCAACGAGCTGCTGCCGATGGCCTACCAGGGGCTGGACGAGTGGGGCGTGGAGCCCGCCGACCGGGACCGCTACCTGGGCATCATCGAGCAGCGCTGCCTGCGCCGCACCAACGGCGCGTCCTGGCAGACCGCGACCTTCCACCGGCTGCGCGAGCAGTACGGGATGGACCGGCCGGCCGCGCTCGCGGCGATGACCAGGCGCTACGCCGAACTCATGCGCGGCGGCGAGCCGGTGCACACCTGGCCGGTGGGCTGAGCCCTCCCCGTCGGGGCGGTCCGGCGGCTGTGTCAGGATGATCGCTCCGGCGGTCGGCCGACGGCCGGAGCGACCGCCCGTCCGCTGGAGCCCCCGTGACCACCGTCCCGACCGCGCCGGAGACCGCGAAGCCCACCCGTCGGCTGTTCGGCGCGGAACTGCTGATCGTCCTCGGCCTCTCCCTCGGGGCCAGCGGGATCAGCGCGCTGATCAGCTTCACCGGCTCGCTCACCGAACCGCTCAAGCTCGGCCAGCAGGTCGCCACGCTGAACGGCTCGCGGGCGCCCGGGCGGCCCTGGCTGGACCTGGTGTGGCAGCTGTACTACATCGGGCGCGGGCTGATGCCGGTGGTGCTGGTCGGGTACCTGCTGGTGCGCGAGGGCGTCGCGCTGCGGGTGCTGGGCTTCGACCTCGGGCAGAAGCTGCGCGACCTGGGCCGGGGCGCCGCCGTCGCGGCCGCGATCGGCGGGTCGGGGCTGGCGCTCTACCTGGCCTCGCAGGCGGCCGGGTACAACCTGACGGTGGCGCCGTCCGGGCTGCCGGACGTGTGGTGGCGGGTGCCGGTGCTGCTGCTGTCGGCCTGGCAGAACGCGATCCTGGAGGAGGTCGTCGTCCTCGGCTACCTGCTGCGCCGGGTGGGGCAGGTCGGGTGGTCCTGGCCGGCGGCGGTGGCGGCGAGTTCGGTGCTGCGCGGCTCCTACCACCTCTACCAGGGGGTCGGCGGGCTGGTCGGCAACATGGTGATGGGCGCGGTGTTCTGCCTGCTGTACCGGCGCTGGGGGCGGGTGATGCCGCTGGTGGTGGCGCACGCGCTGATCGACACGGTGGCCTTTGTCGGGTACGCGCTGCTGGCCGGGCACGTCAGCTGGCTGCCGACCCCTTGAGCGACCGCGCCCGGCCGCGCGGCGGACGGGCGAGCAGCCGGTCGACGTGTCGGCGCTCCAGGCCCTCGCCGGGGTCGACGGGCAGCAGCAGGCGGTCCCGGCGCAACCGGGAGCGGCGGACCAGCCGCGGCGGGATGACGTCGTCCACCCAGGCGAACGGCCGGCCGGCGGCGTAGCGCAGCAGCGGGGCCCACTTGGCGGCGGAGAACAGCTCCATCAGCGGGACGCGCGGGTCGCCGGGCTGCGGGACGTAGCCGGTGAAGGTGACCACCGGGAGCGGGTCCAGGCCGATCGCCGGGGCGATGTGGGTGTTCGCGTTCTCCTCCCACGTCGTCGCCCAGACCAGGTCGTACGTTCCGGCGAGTTCGCGCAGCCAGGTGCCGTGCCGGGCGGACAGCAGGACGGTGTAGCCGAACAGGGTGTGGGTGTCGAACCCGGCGTCCGGGTGGGGGCGGACCGGGTTGAGGACGCCGTCGACGTCCAGGAACAGCAGTGGCTTCGGCACCGGTGGCCCCTCGGAGACGGTGGTGTTTCCTGACACTTCGGACGTCACCCGCGCACCGGCGGTTGCCCACGGGCGGGCGCACGCGGGGCGCACAGGGGGCTCATGGAGCGGGCGCGGGCTCGCTGACGGGCACCGGTGCGTCCGTCGTGCCCCGACGGCTCAGCCGGCGCACCTGCGGGTCCAGCAGGACGACCGCGCTGAGCACCAGACAGGCGGCGGCGCACGCCCAGAGCGCGCCCGACAGGCCGAGCGCCACGGCGGCGGGGCCGGCCAGCGCGGTGCCGACCGGGGCCAGCGAGTAGGAGCCGAGCTCGTCGTACGCGGTGACCCGGGAGAACATCTCCTCGGGTATCTCCTGCTGGAGCGCGACCATCCAGTTGACGCCGAAGACGGTGACGCCGACGCCGGACAGGAACATCGCGACGACCAGCAGCGGCAGCGGCACCTCGGCGGCGAGGGCCAGGGCGGGCACGCCGAACAGGAAGACCCCCCAGTTGCCGACCAGCAGGATCCGGCGCGGCCGCCAGCGCGTCATCAGCACGCCGGTGGCCACCAGGCCGACGCCGTAGGCGGCCATCGCCAGGCCCCAGGCGCCCGCCCCGCCGAGCCGCTCCTTGGCGGCGGTCGGCCCGTACACCGACTCGACCGCGTTGATGCAGGCGACCAGCACCGAGAACTGGAGCACGATCACCCAGAGCCAGCGGCGGGAGGCGAACTCCCGCCAGCCCTCGCGCAGGTCGCGCAGCATGCTGCTGCCGGAGGACGCGGGGGCCTTCTCCGGCTCCAGGAAGAAGCGGAGGGCGGCGGCGACCAGGAAGCACAGGGCGTCCAGGGCGAGCACCCAGCCCGGGCCGACGAGGGCGGTGAGCGCCCCGCCGAGGGCGGCGCCGCCGATCTGGGAGGCGTTGAGCCCCATCCGGAAGACCGCGAAGGCGCGGGCGGCGTGCTCCTGGGGGACGGCCTGCATGATCATGCCGCCGGAGGCGGGGGAGTAGAGGGCGTAGCCGGCCCCGCCGGCCGCGGAGAGCGCCAGCATCTGCCAGAGCCGGACGTCACCGGTCAGCACCAGGGCGGCCAGGACGGCCTGGGAGACCCCGCTGAACACGTTGGCGGCGACCATGATCAGGTGGCGCGGCAGCCGGTCGGCGAGGGTGCCGCCGACCACCATCAGCAGGACGGTGGGCACCAGCCGGGCGGCGGTGACGTAGCCGACCTCGGTCGTGGTGCCGCCGGTGCCGAGCACGGCGAAGGCGGTGGCGATGGGGGCGCCGGCGTTGCCGAGGCCGCTGACCACGGTGGCGGCGGTCTGGATGCGGAAGTTGCGGCTCGCCCAGGCGAAGCGGCGTGAGGGTGGGGTCGGCACCCGGAGACTATGCCGTGGGGGCGTACGGGTGTCCATCCGGTTGTCGTACCGGGGCGTCGGGAGGGTGGGGTTTCAGCCGAGCTTGCCCCGTCGGCCGAGTCCGCCCCGTCGGCCGAGATGGCCCCGAACGTCGAGGGCTGCCCCGTCGGCCGTGCCGGCCCCGTCAGCCGAGGTGGCCCCAGAGGAAGGTGACGGTGCGGCGCCAGGCGATCCGGGCCTGGAGCGGGTCGTAGGTGCCGATCAGGTTCTCGTCGTTCATGAAGGCGTGCCCGGCCGGGTAGAAGTGGATCTCCGGGCGGACGTCGGTGGCCTCGCCGATCCGGATCGCCGCCTCGTCCACGGCGGCCATCGGGATCGAGCCGTCCAGCTCGCCGAAGTGGCCGAGCACGTGGGCGGTCAGGCCGCGGTAGTCGAAGTCCGGGTCGGGCGGCAGGCCGTAGAACGGGACCACGGCGGCCACCCTGTCGCCGGCCCGGGCGGCCAGCAGCAGGGCGAAGCCGCCGCCCATGCAGAAGCCGACCACGCCGACCGCGTCGCCGACCACGCCGTCCAGCGCGAGCAGGTGGTCGACCGCCCCGGCCAGGTCCTCCACCGCCCGGTCGACCGGCAGCTCGCGCCGGAACCGGGCCGCCTCGGTGCCGTCGTGGGTGGTGGCGCCGCCGAACAGGTCGGGGGCGAGGACGGTGAAGCCCTCGGCGGCGAAGCGGTCGGCCATGTCGGCGATGTGCGAGGTCAGGCCCCACCACTCCTGCACCACCACCAGGCCCGGTCCGACGCCCTGCGGCGGGCGGGCCAGGTAGCCGTGCGCGGTACGGCCGTTGCTCGGGAAGGTGACGTTCTGCCGGGAGCCGCCCTGGTCAGGCATGGCTTCCTCTCGGTGGGTCGGGCCGCGAGCGGCGGGAGTTCGGCGGGGCGGTCCGGGTCAGCCCATCTCCTCCAGGGCGCGTCCCTTGGTCTCCTTGATGCAGAAGGCCACGAACGGGATGGAGAGCAGCGCGAAGGCCGCGTAGATGACGTACGTCGCGGAGAGGTTCCAGTCGGCGAGGTCCGGGAAGCTGACGGTGATCGCCCAGTTGGCGATCCACTGCGCCGAGGCGGCGACGGACAGCGCCAGCGCGCGGATCCGGTTGGGGAACATCTCGCCGAGCAGGACCCAGACCACCACGCCCCAGGAGAAGGCGAAGCAGAGCACGAAGACGTGCGCGGCGACCAGGGCGACGGTGGCGTGGGTGTTGTCCAGGGTGGCGGTGTCGCCGGTGCCCTCCCGGTAGGAGAACGCCCAGGCGGCGGTGCCCAGCGCGGCCGCCATGCCGATCGAGCCGGCCAGGGCGAGCGGCTTGCGGCCGATCCGGTCCACCAGGGCCATCGCGATCACCGTGCCGATCACGTTGATGATCGAGGTGGAGAGGCTGATCAGCAGCGAGTTGGACTCGTTGATGCCGACCGACTGCCACAGCAGGGACGAGTAGTAGAAGATCACGTTGATGCCGACGAACTGCTGGAACACCGAGGCGCCGATGCCGACCCAGACGATCGGCAGCAGGCCGAAGCGGCCGCCCATCAGGTCCTTCATCCGGGGCTTGTGGCTGGACTCCAGTACCGAGCGGATCTCCGCCACCCGGGCGTCCAGGTCCACGCCCTCGCCCTCGACCTCGACCAGCACCTTGCGGGCCTGCTCCTCGCGGTGGTCGGCGATCAGGAAGCGCGGCGACTCCGGGATGGCGAGCGCCATCAGCCCGTACACCAGGGCCGGGATGGCCTCGACACCGAGCATCCACTGCCAGGCCTGGATGCCGCCGAGGTGGTTGGTGGACTCGCCGCCGGCGGCCTGGTTGAGGGCCCAGTTGGCGAGCTGGGAGACGGTGATGCCGAGCACGATCGCCATCTGCTGGAAGGAGGCGAGCCGGCCGCGGTACGCGGTCGGGGCGACCTCGGCGATGTAGGTCGGGGCGATCACCGAGGCGATGCCGATCGCGATGCCGCCGACCACGCGCCAGGTGGCGAGGGTCTCGATGTTCGGCGGGAACATCGAGCCGATGCCGCTGGCCGCGAACAGGGCGGCGGCCAGCAGCATCGTGCGGACCCGGCCGAGGCGGTCGGCGAGCCGGCCGGCGATCACCGCGCCCACCGCCGAGCCGAGCAGCGCGATCGCCACCACGAAGGCGGTGGTGCCGTGGCCGACCCCGAAGTGCTTCTGGATGCCCGTCACGGCGCCGTTGATCACCGCGCTGTCGTAGCCGAACAGGAAGCCGCCCATGGCGGCGGCCGCCGAGATGAACACCACGTGGCCGAGGTGGGCCTCGCCGGCCGCCCGTTGGCTGTTGACTGAGGACACGCGCGCTCCCGGGGGTGGACGGGCCCGCTCTGACGCCGAGTGGGCAGGGCTCGTCTCACATTCGAGCAGCGCGGCGGCCGACCTGCCCGAGGGGGCGGCCGACCGGGTGATCCGGGGTCAGTCGGCGGCGCGCGGCCGCTCGGTGCGCCGGTCGACGGTGCGCGGGAGGTCGGCGCGCGGGGCGTCGCCCACGGGGCCGGCGGCGCCCCGCGGCTCGGCGGTGCGCCGCCGGTGACGGCGGAGCAACTGGGCCCGGGCGGCGGCGTACTGGTCGCGGCCGCGCCCCCGGCCGTCGGCGCGTTCGGCGAGCCGGTCGGCGATCGCGTACTGCGCCTCGGCGGGCTTCTTGTCGTCGTACTTGAACTTGGCCCGCACCTCGTCGACGGTCAGCCGGAGCCCGCGCAGGCCGGGCAGCTGCCGGGCCAGCTCGCCCTCGCCGGGCACCACCCGGACCTCCGGCGTCTCGGGCTGGAAGTGCGCCAGCTGGCGGTTGAGGATCTCCGCCTTGCCGGCCGCGGACTCCACCACCTCGGCGGTGCAGTGGAAGTGGACCGAGGCGTAGTAGCTGGTGGGCGTGCCCGGTGCGCCGCGCCAGTGGCCCGGGGCGAAGGCGTAGCCGTCGGTGACCGCGAGGGTGACCTTCGGGTCGGCCCGGACGGCGGCCAGCAGCGGGTTGGGCGCGGCGAGGTGGAGCAGGATCTCGCCGCGGTCGGCGTCCAGCAGGAAGTGCGTCGGGACCAGCACCGGCCCCTCGCCGGGGCCGCCGTTGGCGGCGAGCAGGCCGAAGTCGCGGCCCTCGGCCAGCCAGGCGCGCCACTCGGCCTCGTCACCGCGGTCCCAGGATCTGATCAGCACGGGTGGGCCTCCCGTCAGCGGGGGTAGCCGCGCAGGTGCGCGGGGAGCGGGACGGCGGTGCCGGGGTGCGGCTCGGGGGTGCCGTGCACGGTGGTGACCGGGATCAGCCCGGACCAGTACGGCAGGCCGGTGTCCTCCGGGTCGTCGGCGGCGCCGTCCTCCCGGGTCTTGGCCGAGACCTCGTCCAGCTCCAGCCGGACGACGGCGGTGGCGGCGAGCTCCTTGGCGTTGGCCGGACGGACCTCGGCGGAGCGCCCCGGTATCGCGTGGTCGACCAGGGCGGCGAGCGCCACGTCCAGTTCCTCGGGGTCGGTGACCTGGTGCGCGGTGCCGTGGGCGACCACCGAGCGGAAGTTCACCGAGTGGTTGAACGCGGACTTGGTGAGCACCAGCGCGTCGACCTGGGTGACGGTGACGCACACCGGCATGCCCTGCTCGCCGGAGGCGTTGCGCATCGGGCGGCTTCCGGTGGAGCCGTGGACGTAGAGCCGGCTGCCGACCCGGGCGAAGATCGTCGGCAGGACCACGGGGGCGCCGTCGACGACGAAGCCGAGGTGGCAGATGTAGGCGCTGTCGAGGATGGCGTGGATCGCCTCCTGCTCCCAGGTGGCCCGGTCCCGGTAGCGGGTGGGGGTGGTCCTGGGGGTGCGGGAGTAGCTGGGCGAGTCTTCCGGGTTGGCCGACATGACATCCTCTATGTACTAGTGCATACTTAGCTTTGTGCTAGGAGACTATCCGCTGAAAGGGCGACGCGCCAGCGAAATCGCGGCCCACGTCGAGCAGGGCGTGAGCAGCGGGCAGCTCGCCCCGGGAACCGCGCTGCCCCCGCTGCGCGACCTCGCCGCCGAACTGGGCGTCAACCCCAACACCGTCGCCGCCGCCTACCGGCTGCTGCGCGACCGCGGCGTGATCGAGACCGCCGGCCGCAAGGGCAGCCGCATCCTGCCCAGACCCGCGCTCACCCCGCGCGACCAGATCCGCATCCCCGTCCCGCCGCACGCCCGCGACCTGTCCACCGGCAACCCCGACCCGGCCCTGCTGCCCGACCTCGCCCAGGCCCTCGCGGCCGCCGCCGAGGCCGCGCGCACCGACCCCGTGCTGTACGGGCACGCCGGCGTCGACCCGCGGCTGCTCGCGCTCGCCCGCGCCTCCTTCGAGGCCGACGGCCTGCCCGGCGGCCCGATCGCCGTCGCCTCCGGCTCGCTGGACACCGTCGAACGGATCCTCGGCGCCCGGCTGCGCCCCGGCGACGCGGTGGCCGTCGAGGACCCGGGCTGGGGCAGCCTGCTCGACCTGCTGCCCGCGCTGGGGCTGAAGCAGGTGCCCGTCCGGCTGGACGACGAGGGCCCGCTGCCGGGGTCGCTGGCCGCCGCGCTGGCCGAGGGCGTCCGGGCCGTGGTGGTCACCAGCCGGGCGCAGAACCCGACCGGTGCGGCGCTCACCGCGCGGCGGGCCGAGGCGCTCAAGGCCGTCCTGGCCGAGCACCCCGGGGTGCTGCTGATCGAGGACGACCACGGGCACGGCATGGTCGACCAGCCGTACCACCCGCTGGTCGGGGCGGGCACCCGGCACTGGGCGGTGGTGCGCTCGGCGGCCAAGGCGTACGGGCCGGACCTGCGGGTCTCGGTGGCGGTCGGCGACGAGGAGACGATCGGACGGGTGACCGGCCGGCTGCGGCTGGGCGCCGGCTGGGTCAGCCACCTGCTGCAGCGCACCGTCGCGGAGCTGTGGAGCGGCGACGCCGCGCCGGCCGACCGGGTGGCCGCCGCGTACCGGGCCCGGCGGGACGCGCTGCTGGACGAGCTGGCGGCGCGCGGGATCGCGGCGCACGGGCGGAGCGGACTGAACGTCTGGGTGCCGGTGCCGGACGAGACCTCGGTGCTGGCGGCGCTGGTGCAGCGCGGCTGGGTCGCGGCGCCCGGCGCGCGGTACCGGATCCAGTCGCCGCCCGGGCTGCGGTTCACCACGGCGCGGCTGGAGGCGGCCCAGGCGCGGGAGCTGGCGGAGGACCTGGCGGCGGTGCTGGGGGCGGGCGGGGTCGGGTCGCGGCTGGTGTGAGTCGTGCTCGGGCCCTGGGGTGCGGGGCGGGTGGGACAGGTGTGGCGGGTGTGAACCGCGGGCGGCGTCCGGGCGTCGCCCGCCCGGTTGGTCTGAACCCGGCGGTAACAAAAGCGGAAACCTCCCGCAGACGCCTAGCGGTGGTGGGCGCGCGCATGTCATCTTCATCGCGCCACCGGCCGGCGGCCCACCCTCACCCAGGCGTCCTCCCGTTCCCCGTTTCCCCGGGAGGACCGAGCCGCAGGAGTTCCGCAGTGCCCGAGAACTGTTCGAGCAGTACCCGCAGTGCCCGCAGCACCGGCAGCGCCCCTCGCCCCGGCCGACGACTGCTCGCCGCGGCCCTGGCCCTCCCGATCGCCGTCGCGGGCCTGGCCGTCGCCTCGCCGGCCTCCGCCGCTCCGTCCACCCCGGCCGCACCGGCCGTCCTGCCGTCCGGGCCCACCGCCAGCGTCACCCTCGGCGACAGCTACATCTCCGGCGAGGCCGGCCGCTGGAAGGGCAACGCGGCCGGCACCGGCGGCGGCCGCAACGGCACCGACCGGGCCTGGACCGGCAGTTCGTACGACCCCTCGCGGGTCTACGGCGCCACCGCCGCGAGCGGGTGCGACCGCTCGGACGTCGCCGAGGTGCTCAGCGCCTCGACCGGTGCCCAGAACGAGATCGACCTGGCCTGCTCCGGCGCCGTCAGCGCGAACGTCTTCCGTGCCGCCAACGGCGGCCAGTCGCTCAAGGGCGAGGCCCCGCAGGCCGACCAACTCGCCACCGTGGCACGGCAGAACAACGTCAAGCTGATCACCCTGTCGATCGGCGGCAACGACCTGGGCTTCTCGGACGTCATCTCCACCTGTGTGCAGGACTACCTGATCTGGTACTCCTACTGCCACGACTCCGCGCAGTCCGGGATCGACGCCAAGATGCCCGCCGCGATGGCCGGGGTCGGCAAGGCGATCGACGAGATCCGCGCGGTGATGGCCGGCGCCGGCTACGCGCAGTCGGACTACCGCCTGGTGCTGCAGTCCTACCCGTCGCCGATCCCGCGCGGCGCCGAGATGCGGTACCCGGAGAGCGGCTGGACCCGCTCCAACACCGGCGGCTGCCCGTTCTGGGACGGCGACGCCGACTGGGCCCGCGACTCGATGGTGCCGCAGATCTCCCAGGCGCTGGCGGGCGTCGCCGCCGCCAAGGGCGCGCAGTTTCTGGACCTGTCGGACATGCTGCAGGGCCGCGAGGTCTGCTCGACGGCCACCCGGCAGCCGACCGCGAGCTCCGGCCCGTCCGCGACCACCAGTGAGTGGGCGCGCTTCCTGGACGGCGGCCTCAACTCCACGCAGGGCGTGCTGCAGGAGTCGATGCACCCCAACTACTACGGCCAGCAGGCGGTCGGGCGCTGCCTGACGCTGCTGTGGGCGCGCCCGAGCGGTGACTACGCGTGCCGCAACACGGCCGGGCAGGACGCGAGCGGGATGTACCTGACCGCACGGTGAGCACACGGTCCGGCGCCCCCGCGGCCTCGGCCGTGGGGGCGCCGTTCCGCCGTTCCGCGGTGCTCAGCCCTTGGCGAGCAGGGACTGGGCGTGCGCGATGACCTGATCCTTCGTCAGGTACGCGTCGGTGTACTCGAAGTCCTGCAGCCGGGCGGGCTGGCGGGCGAGGAAGCCGGTCCGGACGAAGTCGTCGCCGGCGGTCGCGTTGAGCAGCCAGTTGGCGCCCACCCGGAACTTGGCAGCGTTGGTGCGCATCGCCATCAGGTGGTAGCCGCGCGCCACCAGCTGGGCGGGCACCCCGCGCAGCTCGATGCCGAGCGGCTTGGAGACCGCGTCCTTGCCGCCGAGGTCGACCACCAGGCCCAAGTCCTTGTGGTAGTACGGCTCCAGGGGCTGGTTGCGGAGCGAGGCGATCACGTTGTTCGCGACCGCGCGGCCCTGGCGGGCGGAGTGCTGGGCGGTCGGCGGGCAGACCGCGCCGTCGCCCTTGGCGAGGTCGGGGACGGCGGCGGCGTCGCCGAGCGCGAACACGCCCTCGAACTGCGGCACCCGCATCTCCGCCGTCACGGCGAGCCGGCCGCGGACCGTCTCGGCGTCCAGGGTGCCGATCAGCGGGCTCGCGGCCACCCCGGCCGTCCAGATCAGGGTGCGGCAGGGGAGCACCCGGCCGTCGGTGAACTTGACCGTCTCGGCGCCGACTTCGGCCACCGAGACGCCCAGCGACACCTCGATGCCGCGGTCGCGCAGCACCTCCAGGGCGGCCTCGCCGAGCGGGTCGCCGAGCTCCGGCATCAGCTTCGGGGCGATGTCGATCAGGTGCCACTTGATCTGCCGGGCGTCCAGACGCGGGTAGCGGTGGGCGGCGGCGGTGGTCAGGCGCTGGAGGCAGGCGGCCGTCTCGGTGCCCGCGTAGCCGCCGCCGACCACCACGAACTGGAGCCGGGACTCGCGCTCCTTCTGGTCCAAGGTGGCCGAGGCGAGGTCGAGTTGGGCGATCACGTGGTCGCGGACGTAGGCTGCCTCGGCGAGCGTCTTCATGCCGCGGGCGTAGTCGGTGAGGCCGGGGATGTCGAAGGTGCGGGTGACGCTGCCGGGGGCGAGCACCAGGACGTCGTACTTCTGCGCCACCACCTCGTCGGTGATCTTGCGGACGACGCACACCTTGGAGGCCGGGTCCACACCGATGGCGCCGCCGGGGACGATGTGGGTGCGGCGCAGCGTGCGGCGCAGCGAGACGGCCACGGACTGCGGGGTGAGGACGCCGGCCGCGACATGGGGGAGGAGGGGGAGGTAGAGCTGGTAGCTGAACGGCGTGACCAGCGAGATCTCGGCCTCCGACGGTGACAGCTTGTGTTCGAGGCGGCGGGCGCACTCCAGGCCGGCGAAGCCACCGCCCACGATCAGGATCCGAGGTCGTTCCATCGCTCATCCCTTTGCCGTGAAGGTCCCCATTACTGTCCGCCACACTCGCACGGAGCAGCGGGGGCTGCCACCGGGGCGGGGCCGTGGGGGTGGGGTGGAGGAGGGCGGGGAGAAAAGGGAGAAGAGGGAGAACGGGGTGGCGGCGGGAGGGGGAGAGAGGAAAGGGTGGCGACACCGATAGGCTGTCGGCCGTGCTACCCGAGGTGACGGCGATCCGGTACGTGACGCCACTGCGAGAAGGCGGCTCGATGCCGGGCCTGGTCGAGGCCGACGATCGGCGGCTGTACGCGCTGAAATGGGTCGGTGCGGCGCAGGGCCGCAAGGCGTTGGTCGCGGAGGTGCTGGCCGGGGAGCTCGGCCGGCGGCTCGGGCTGCCGGTGCCGGAGCTGGTGACGGTCGACCTGGACCCGGTGCTCGCGCGCAGTGAGCCGGACCACCAGATCCAGGACCAGATGAGGGCCAGCGGCGGGACCAACCTCGGGATGGCCTTCGTCAGCGGCGCGCTCAACTTCGACCCGCTCTGCTTCGAGGTGGATCCGGAGCTCGCCGGGCAGGTGCTCTGGTTCGACGCGCTGATCGGCAACGTCGACCGCTCCTGGCGCAACCCCAACCTGCTGGTGGCGACCGGCGGGCTGCGGCTGATCGACCACGGCGCGAGCCTGATCTTCCACCACAACTGGCCGGGTGCCGCCGCCTGGATCCGCCGTCCGTACGACGCCTCCGACCACGCGCTGCTGGGGGCCCGGCCGGACCTGGCGGCGGCCGACAAGGCGCTCGCGCCGCTCGCCGAGGCGGCGATCGAGGGCGCGGTGGCGCAGATCCCCGAGGTCTGGCTGGTGGACGAGTTCGGCTTCGACTCGCCCGACGAGGTGCGCGCCGCGTACCGGACCCAGCTGACCGAGCGACTGGCCGGTCCGCGCGACTGGCTGCCGGAGGTGCCCGCATGACCGAGTTCACGCTGTCCGTGCTGCCGGCCACCGTCGAGCTGCACGACTACGAGTACGCCGTGATCCGCGCGGTGCCGAGGGTCGAGCGCGGCGAGTGCGTCAACGTCGGGGTGCTGCTGTACTGCCGACAGGAATCGCACCTGGCCGCCCGGACCCACCTGGACCAGGCCCGGCTGCTGGCGCTGGACCCGGTGGCGGACGTGCAGGGCGTGCGGCGGGCGCTGCAGGGGATCGAGGCGGTCTGCCACGGCGGCCCGCAGGCCGGTCCGGCGGCGGGGGACAGCGCCGGGCAGCGGTTCCGCTGGCTGACCGCGCCGCGCAGCGCGATCGTCCAGCCGGGGCCGGTGCACACCGGGCTGACCGCGGACCCGGAGGCGGAGCTCCGGCGGCTGTTCGACCAGCTGGTGCTCTGACACCGGAGGGTTCCGGGGCGGCTCGCGGACGGTTGCCGTGGTCAAAGCTTGAGTTGCTGAAGCACCTGGTCGTACTCTGGCCCCATGGGTTCGACAGCGACGACGACCGTACCGACCAACGCCGAGTTGATGGAGGCGCTGGCCTCCGTCGGTGCCGCGTACTTCCAGGACTTCGCGGCCGCCGCAGCCCGGCACGGGCTCTCCTCCTCGCAGGCCAAGGCGCTGGGCGCGGTGCAGGAGCCGGTGCCGATGCGGGCGCTGGCCGGGAGGCTCGGCTGCGACGCCTCGAACGTCACCGGGATCGTGGACCGGCTGGAGTCGCTGGGCCTGGCCAACAGGGAGGCGGCGGCCGGTGACCGCCGGGTGAAGATCGTGGTGATCACGGCCGAGGGCCGGGAGATCCTGAACCGCATCCGCGGCGAGATGGCCCGGACCCACCAGGCCTTCGAGGCGATGACCGACGAGCAGCGGATCGCCCTGCACTCGATCTGCTCCCAGGTGCTGCCGGTGCTGGCCGGTCGTACGGGCGGCGCGCAGTAGGACCCCGCGCCGCCCGTACGCCACCAGTGCTTCGTCCCGGTCAGAGCAGCCCGGCGAGTTCCGGTGGCAGCGGCCGGTGGTGGAGCAGGGTGAGTGAGCGGGTGGTCCGGGTCAGGGCGACGTAGAGGTCGCGCGGGGCGAGTGCGGCCGGCTCGACCACCACGACCGCGTCGAATTCCAGCCCCTTGGCGTCGGCGACGGTGAGTGCGTCCAGCTCCCCGGCCAGGGCGTCCGGTGCGATCACGCCGAGGGTGCCCGGGCCGGCGGGCAGCCGGGCGAGCGCGGCGGCGAAGCCGCCCGCCGGGACGCGGACCGCGCGGGGCCGCTCGGTGCCCGGGCGGATGGACTCGGGCGGCCGGTGGCCGGGTACGGCGGTGCGCAGCACGGCGGCGGCGAGGGCCATGACGGGCTCCGGCGTGCGGTAGTTGACGGTGAGCCGTTCCTCGCGCCAGCGGCCGGGCAGGTGCGGGTCGAGCGTCTCGGCCCAGCTGCGGGCGCCGGCGGGCGAGCCGGTCTGGGCGAGGTCGCCGACGATGGTGAGCGAGGTGGTCGGGACGCGCCGCAGGACGGCGCGCCAGGCCATCGCGGACAGCTCCTGCGCCTCGTCCACGACGACGTGGCCGTACGCCCAGGTGCGGTCGGCGGCGGCGCGCTCGGCGGTGGAGCGGTACGGGCCGTCGTCGCGGAAGCGCTCGGCCAGGGCGGCGGAGTCCAGCAGGGCGTCGTCGGTCTGCCCGGTGATGGTCAACACGCCCTGGGCGAAGGCCAGTTCGTCCGAGTCTTGACCGGTGGGGGCCGGGGGCCCCTCGGCGCCCAGGAGTTCGGCGGCCTCGTCGAGCAGCGGGACGTCCTCGGCCGTCCACTCGGAGCCGGGCGGGCGGAGCAGGGCGGTCGCGTGCTCGGGGGCCGCTGAGGCGAGCAACTCCCGGTCGGTGAGCAGGCGTTCGAGCAGCTGTTGCGGGGTGAGCCGGGGCCAGAGCGGGTCGAGCGCGGCGCGGACGTCCGGCCGCTCCCACAACTCGCGCGGGGCGTAGTGCGCCTCCTCGTCGTCGTACGGGCGGCCGAGGGTGAGCGCCTGGCCGATCGCGAGGGCGTCGAGCAGGGTGCCCAGGTAGAAGGCGCGGGCCCGGTTGTGCGGCAGTCGCAAGCCGCGGGCGGCGTCCCTGGCCTCGGCGCAGGCCCGGGCGGAGACCCGCAGCCCCTCGCCGAGGTCCAGGCCCTCGACGGGGGCCGTCTGGTGGGCGGCCACGGCGGCGCGGAGCACCCCGGCCATCCAGGGGCCGCCCTTGGCGAAGGCGGCGGCGGGGTCGTCGGTGCCGGTGGCGGCGAGGCCAGGGAGGAGTTCGGCGACGGTGCGGAGCACCACCTCGGTCTCGCCGAGGGCGGGCAGCACCTCCTCGATGTACCGCAGGAAGCCGGGGTTGGGGCCGATCACCAGGACGCCCCGGCGCTCCAGCGCGGCGCGGTGGGTGAACAGCAGGTAGGCGGCGCGGTGCAGGGCGGTCAGTGTCTTCCCGGTGCCGGGGCCGCCCTGGACCACCAGGGCGCCGCGCAGCGGGGAGCGGATCACCCGGTCCTGCTCGGCCTGGATGGTGGCGACGGCGGTGCCCATCCGGCCGGTGCGCTCGCGGTCGAGGGCGGCGAGCAGGGCGGCCTCGCCGACCAGGGCGCGGCGGCCGGAGTCGTCCAGCCCGGCGAGGTCGAGCGCCTCGTCGTCCAGGCCGGTGAGGGTGCGGCCCCGGGTGTGCAGGTGGCGGCGGCGCACCACCGGGCCGGGGTGGACGGGGGTCGCGGTGTAGAAGGGGCGGGCGGCCGGGGCGCGCCAGTCGAGCAGCAGCGGTTCGTACGCCTCGTCGGTCAGGCCGGTGCGGCCGATGTAGTGGACGGTGCCGTCGCGCTCGTCGAGCCGGCCGAAGCAGAGGCCGCGCTCGACCGCCTCCAGCCGGGCGGCGTGGCGGGAGGCTTCGCGGGCGCGCACCTCGCGCTCCAGCCGGGCCTGGTGGGTGCCGCCGGATCCGGCGCCGTCGTGGGCGCCGTCGGCGGTGCGGCGGGCCCGTTCGCGCTCGGTGTCCAGCCGGGCGTAGAGCCGGGTGAGGTGGGCCTGCTCGGTGCGCAGGGCCGCGGCGAGGGCGCTGGAGTCCCGCGCGGTCACTGGCGGTTCGCTCATCGGTGTGGTATCCTTGCGGTGAGAAGGCCGCGAAGCGCCATCTGAAAGGCGCTCAATTGACCCAGCCTACCCCACTCCGCCGCCGTCCGGCGTGACCTCGGCTGTTACTCTTGCGAAGCGTGAGCGCGAAGCCCCAGATCCCCAATGTCCTGGCCTCCCGGTACGCCTCGGCGACCCTGGCCCAGCTGTGGTCCCCCGAGCACAAGGTGGTCCTCGAGCGCCACCTGTGGCTCGCCGTCCTGAAGGCCCAGCAGGACCTCGGCGTCGAGGTTCCGGCGACCGCCGTCGCCGACTACGAGCGGGTGATCGACCAGGTCGACCTCGGCTCGATCGCCGCCCGTGAGCGGGTCACCCGCCACGACGTGAAGGCCCGGATCGAGGAGTTCAGCGAGCTCGCCGGGCACGAGCAGATCCACAAGGGAATGACCTCCCGGGACCTGACCGAGAACGTCGAGCAGCTGCAGATCCGCCAGTCCCTGGAGCACGTGCGGGACCGCACGGTGGCCGTGCTGGTGCGCCTGGCCAAGCTGTCCGCCCAGCACGCCGAGCTGGTCATGGCCGGCCGCTCGCACAACGTGGCCGCGCAGGCCACCACCCTGGGCAAGCGGTTCGCGTCGATCACCGACGAGCTGCTGGTCGCCTTCCGCCGCCTGGAGGAGCTGATCGCCCGCTACCCGCTGCGCGGGATCAAGGGCCCGGTCGGCACCGCCCAGGACATGCTCGACCTCCTCGGTGGCGACACCGACAAGCTGGCCGAGCTGGAGCGCCGGGTCGCCGGGCACCTCGGTTTCGAGAACGTGCTGACCAGCGTCGGCCAGGTCTACCCGCGCTCGCTGGACTTCGAGGTGCTCACCGCCCTCGTCCAGCTGGCCGCCGCGCCCTCCAGCCTGGCCAAGACCATCCGCCTGATGGCCGGCCACGAGCTGGTCACGGAGGGCTTCAAGGAGGGCCAGGTCGGCTCCTCCGCGATGCCCCACAAGATGAACACCCGCTCCTGCGAGCGCGTCAACGGCCTGGCCGTCATCCTGCGCGGCTACGCCTCGATGACCGGCGAGCTGGCCGGCGACCAGTGGAACGAGGGCGACGTCTCCTGCTCGGTGGTGCGCCGGGTCGCGCTGCCGGACGCGTTCTTCGCCTTCGACGGCCTGCTGGAGACCTTCCTGACCGTCCTCGACGAGTTCGGCGCCTTCCCCGCCGTGATCGAGGCCGAGCTGGACCGCTACCTGCCGTTCCTCGCCACCACCAAGGTGCTGATGGGCGCGGTGCGCGCGGGCGTCGGCCGGGAGACCGGGCACGAGGTCATCAAGGAGCACGCCGTCGCCTCCGCGCTGGCGATGCGCGCGGGCGCCCGGGAGAACGAGCTGCTGGACCGGCTGGCCGCCGACGAGCGGATCCCGCTGGACCGGGCCGCGCTGGACGCGCTGCTCGCCGACCGGCTGTCCTTCACCGGCGCGGCCGGCGCCCAGGTCGCCGAGGTGGTCCGCCAGGTGGAGGCCGTCGCGGCCGCCTACCCGGAGGCCGCCAAGTACGCGCCCGGCGACATCCTCTGACGTCTCGTCAGCCCTGAGCCGAGGGCCCCGCCGCCGGACCGGTGGCGGGGCCCTCGCGCGTCGTGGGGACGTGGCCCGGGTCCAGCGGCGGGGTGGTGGTGCCGCACGGCCAGTCGCAGTTCGGCTCGGCCACCTGCTGGTCGTCGGCGGCGAGCACGTTGCCCCGTACGGTCGCGAGGGCGATCAGCCCGCCGGCGGCCAGCAGGCCCGCGCAGATCAGCATCGCGGTGTGGAAGGCGGAGTCGACCGAGGAGGGCACCCGGTAGGCGTCGCCGCTCAGCCCGGCCAGCGCCGGGAGGGCGGCGACCGCGAGCAGGCCGGCCGCGCGGGCGGCGGCGTTGTTGACCCCGCTGGCGATGCCCGCGTGCCGGACCTCGACGGCGGCCAGCACGGTCGCCGTCAGCGGTGCGACCAGCAGCGTCATGCCGCAGCCCATCACCGTGACGGAGGGCAGCACGTCCACCCAGTAGGAGGAGTCCGGGCCGACGCGCAGCATCAGCAGCACCCCGGCGGCGCACAGCAGGGGGCCGACGGTCAGCGGGATGCGCGGGCCGATCCGCTTGCCGAGCCGCCCGGCGCGCGCGGACAGCAGCAGCATCAGCACGGTGATCGGCACCAGCGCGAAGCCCGAGACCAGTGGCGAGAAGCCGGACACGATCTGGAGCTGCACCACCAGCAGGAAGAAGACGCCGCTGAACGCCGCGTACACGCACAGGGTGACCAGGTTCACGGCGGTGAACAGCCGGGAGGAGAACAGTCCGAGCGGCAGCATCGGATCGGGCGCGCGGCGCTCGACCGCCACGAAGGCGACGCCGAGCGCCACTCCGAGCACCCCGCTGACCCAGACGGCGGGGGACAGGCCCTCGCCGGCCGCCGTCAGCGCGTAGGTGATCGCGCCGAGGGCGAGGGCGGCGAGCACGGCGCCGAGGACGTCGAAGCGGCCGGAGGCGCCCTCGTCCCGGCTCTCCGGCACCGACCGGGTGGTGACCGCGATCACGGCGGCGGCGAGCGGCAGGTTCAGCAGGAAGATCCAGCGCCAGCCGGGGCCGTCCACCAGCCAGCCGCCGAGGAAGGGGCCGACCGCCGCCGACACCCCGCCGAGGCCGGACCAGAGCCCGACCGCCGCCGAGCGGTCGTCAGGGTGGAAGACGGCCTGGAGCATGGCGAGCGAGCCGGGGGTGAGCAGCGCCCCGCCGATGCCCTGGACGGCGCGGGCGGCGATCAGCACGTGGATGTTCGGTGCGGCGGCGCAGGCCGCGGAGGCGACGGCGAACCAGACCACGCCGATCAGGAAGACCTTGCGCCGCCCGTAGCGGTCGCCGAGCGCGCCGCCGAGCAGGATCAGGCCCGCCAGGGTGAGCAGATAGGCGTTCAGGGTCCATTGCAGGGACGCGAGGGAGGCGCCGAGGTCGGCGCCGATCCGGGGCAGCGCGACGTTCACCACGGTGCCGTCCAGCATCGCCATGCTGGAGCCGAGCACCGTCGCCATTAGTACCCAGCGACCCTGCGCGGTGCCCAGGCGCAGGGTGCCGGCCTTGGAGGTGGCCACGGGCGAATCCTGCGCTGCCGAGGCGCACGTGACAAGGGTCACCGGTGGGTGTGTTGGCGGCTGGCGGTGCGTGAGCGGACGGGTGCGCGGCGTGGCCGATCTCGGCGCAGGGTCGTGGATCAGTGGCGGGGGGTGAATGGGTTGTGTACGCACCGTGGGCTCGGGCCTGCGGAGGGTCACTGTGGGAGGGGGGATCGTTGCCGTTTCAAGAGATCGACATTGCTTCACCCGAACGGATGGGTTTTAGTTCAGCGACCGCCCGGCCAGTCCGGACGGATCCGCCGGGTGGAACGCCGAGTCCTGCCGCTGCCCGGTGGTTCGAAACGAACTCTGTACGGCAGGAGCGGGGGACCCACAGGTAAGTCGCCGGACCGGAGTTCGCGCCTCAGGGCGCGGGCGTCCAGGACCGGCTTGGGGTGAAGCCGCGCAAGCGGCCGGGCAACTCCAGCCCGAACCCGACAGCTCACCTCGCAGGCGTCGGAGAGGAAAATTCCATGCCTGCACAGGCTCGTCGTATCGCCCTGCCCCGCGCCGCCCGCATCGGCATCGCCACCGCCGTCACCGGTGTGTCCTTCGCCCTCCCGCTCGTCACCGCGATGAGCGCCCAGGCCCACACCCCGGCCGCTCCGGCCGCCGCCTCCACCGAGGCCAAGCAGGCCGCGAAGGCCGCCGCTCCGGCCGCCCAGGCCGCGCAGGAGAGCTACCGCGTCGTCAGCGGTGACACCCTGTCCAAGATCGCCGACGCCAAGAACGTCGAGGGCGGCTGGCACGCGCTGTACGAGCAGAACCGCTCGGTCGTCGGCGCCGACCCGAACCTGATCTTCCCGGGCCAGCAGCTCGCGCTGTCCGGCCACGCCGCCGCGCCGGCCGCCGACGCCGCCCCGGCGAAGCCCGCCGCTCCGGCCAAGCCCGCCAAGCCGTCCGCTCCGGCGACCCAGGCCGCCAAGCCGCAGGCCCAGGTCCAGGTGCAGACCGAGGCCGCCAAGCCCTCCGCGCAGCTCGAGACCCAGCTCCAGGTCGCCGTTCCGGCCCAGGCCGTGACCGCCACTCCGGTCGCCGCCGCCACCTCCGGCTTCGTCGCCCCGCTGGCCGGCCCGCGGCTCGGCACCGCCTACGGCGTGGCCGGCTCGATGTGGGCTTCCGGCCACCACACCGGCCAGGACTTCGTCGCCTCCACCGGCACCCCGCTGCGCGCCGTCGCCAACGGTGTCGTGGTCAAGGCCGGCAACGGCGGCGCCTACGGCAACGAGGTCGAGATCAGGCTCGCCGACGGCCACTACGCCGAGTACGCGCACCTCTCCTCGATCGGCGTGAGGATCGGTCAGACCGTCACCGCCGGCCAGCAGATCGGCCTCTCCGGCGCCACCGGCAACGTGACCGGCCCGCACCTGCACTTCGAGATCCGCAACGGCTCGGAGTACGGCTCGGACATCAACCCGGTCGCCTACCTGCGCGCGCACGGCGTCGCGCTCTGACCCCGAGAGCTCCGGGGTACCAGGAACCACCGCCGCTGCGGGCGAACCGATCGCCCGGGATGGTCATGTCGGGTGACCGCTCGACCGGGTGATCGCCGCACGGCGGACATGGGCGCGGGACACGCCCAGGCCGGCCCGGCCGCATGAGGACCTCCTCGTGCGGCCGGGCCGGCCGCTTTCGTTCCCGGGCCCGCCCGGGGTGTTCGAGCGATCGAACGAAGCGTCAACTCCGGTGTCCCGCAGGGTGGTCGCCGGGATCTCCGGGTGCCTCCGGGGCGCCATGCTGGCGGACGGTCAGCGCCCGGCCGGTCCGGCGGTCGGGCGGGCCGGGAGGCGAGGAGGCCGGATGGCGGTCCGCAGCGGGGGCGTGGCGGGGGAGACGGCCGGGCGGGAGCGGCCCGGGGCGAGCGGGGTCGACCGGCTGAAGGCGGACTCGGTCGGCCTGGTCGGCGTGGTGTTCATGGCGCTCGCCACCGCCGCCCCGATCACCGCGATGACCGGCAACCTGCCGATCATCGTCGGTCAGGGCAACGGCGCGGGCGCGCCCGCGGCGTACATCGTGGCGACCGTGGTGCTGACGGTGTTCTCGGTCGGCTACGTGGCGATGGCCCGGCACATCACCGCGGCCGGCGCGTTCTACGGCTACGTCTCGCACGGGCTGGGGCGGGTGGCGGGGATGGCCTCGGGGCTGCTCGCGGTGCTCGCGTACGTCGTCACCGAGGCCGCGGCCCTCGGCTTCTTCGCGTACTCGCTGCGCGGGCTGGTCCGTTCGCAGCTGGGGGTGGACGTCGGCTGGGGCTGGTACGCGTTGTTCGGGGCGGCGGTGATCGGGGTGATGGGCTGGTTCGACCTGCATCTGACGGCCAGGGTGCTCGGGGTCGCGCTGGTGCTGGAGATCGGCGTCCTGTCGGCGGTCTCACTGGCGGTGCTGCTCTCCGGCGGCGGGCCGGACGGGCTCGCGGCCGGGACCCTGAACCCGCTGAACGCGCTGAAGGGGGTGGGGAGTTCGGGCACCTCGGCGGCCGGGCTCGGACTGTTCTTCGCGTTCTGGTCCTGGGTGGGCTTCGAGTCCACCGCGATGTACGGCGAGGAGTCCCGCGACCCGAAGCGGGTGGTGCCGCGGGCCACGCTGATCTCCGTGATCGGGGTCGGGCTGCTCTACGTCTTCGTGTCCTGGATGATCGTGTCCGGCAACGGGGTCGAGCGGGCGGTCGCGGTGGCGGGCGGCGCGGTGCCGGGCAAGGACGGCAACAGCCTGTTCTTCGACCAGCTCGCCGCGCACCTGGGGGCCTGGGCGGTGAAGGTCTTCCAATGGCTGGTCGTCACCGGCTCGTTCGCCTGCGCGATGGCCTTCCACCAGTGCGCGGCCCGGTACCTGTACGCGATCGGGCGGGAGGGGCTGCTGCACCCGGCGCTCGGCCGCACCCATCCGCGGCACGGCTCGCCGCACGTCGCCTCGGTCACACAGTCGGTCATCGCGGTGGGGCTGGTGGCGGGGTTCCTGGCGGCCGGCATGGACCCGTACGCGCACCTGTACACGCTGCTGGCGCTGCTCGGGACGATGGCGATCCTGGTCGTGCAGACGCTCTGCTCCTTCGCCGTGGTCGGGTACTTCCACGTGCGCGGACGGCACCCGGAGACGGCGCACTGGTTCCGGACGCTGGCCGCGCCGCTGGCGGGCGGGGTGGCGATGGCCGGGGTGGTGGTGCTGCTGGTGCTCAACCGGGACGCCGCGGCGGGGGAGGCGGCGCACACGCTGCTGTTCCGGCTGATCCCGTACCTGGTGATCGGGGTGTTCGCGGGCGGGATCGGGCTGGCGCTCGCGGTGCGCCGGTGGCGGCCCGGGCTGTACGCGCGGATCGGGCGGGTGGTGCTGGAGGACGCGGTCGAGCGGTGACCGGGCCGGGGCCGCGGTGGCCGGCGGGCCCGGGCGTTCGCGCCGGGCGGGCCCGGGCGTTTGTGCCGGGCGGGCCCGGGTTCAGCGCCGGTGGACCGGCAGGCCGTACTGGGCGGCGGCCAGCAGCTCGTGCATCCGATGGCCGAAGTCGTCGGTGTCCCGGGCGGGTTCGGGGAAGACCAGGCGGACGTCGCGGTGGCCGTGCGAGTGGTCCAGGCGCAGCACCAGGCCGTGGCGGTCCAGGGCGAGCGGGCGGACCTCCGGGGCGTGGGCGAGCACGGCCGGGTCGAGCAGCCGGGTGAGGACGTCGAGCGCCTCGGCGTGGTCGTCGGCGAGGTGGGTGAGCAGCATGGCCTCGTACCGGGCCAGCGGGTCGGGGGTGGCCAGGGCGAGGTCGGCGGCGGTGATCGCGCCGGTGGCGTACGGGGTGGCGAGGACGGCGTGGGCGACGTCCACCCGCAGGTGCACGCCGAGGCCGTCGTCGGTGAGGTGGGCCGGTCGCAGTCGGCCGGCCAGGGTGAGGCGGGCGCGGACGCGGTCGCGGACGGCGACGGGGGCGATGTCGGTGACGTCGAGGACGACGGCGAGGCCCTCGGCGGCGCCGACGGCGGCCGTGGTCAGCGGGTCGTCCAGGGTGGCGCGCAGCCGCAGCCGGGAGCCGTGTACGGAGACCTGGGTGTCCAGGTGGTGGTGCTCGCCCAGGGCGCGGACGGTGAGCGAGGAGGTCGTGCTGAGCAGGCTGTGGATCCGGTCGGCGGTGCTGGGCTCGGGGACCTCGGTGTCGCCGGTGGGCAGGCTCATGGACGGACCTCCAGTTAGTTAGGTGAGCCTAACCTAATGTGCGGCTGGGGGTGTGGCAAGCAGGCGGTGCGGCAAGCGGGCGGTGGGGCGAGCGGGCGGGCCCGGGCAGGCGGAAGGGCCCGGACGCGCGGGTGGCGTCCGGGCCCTTCCGTCGGGCGGGGCCGGGTCAGCCGATGACGGCCTGGGCGTCGATCTCGACCAGCATCGGCTCCTGCGGCAGCTCGACGAAGACGGTGGTACGGCACGGCTTCACGCCGCCGGGCTTGACGTTCTCGTCGATGAACTCGGCGTAGACCTCGTTCATCAGCGGGAAGTCGGCGCGCTTGGTGAGGTAGACGCGGAACATCACCACGTCCTCGATGGTGGCGCCGCCGGCCTCGACGATGGCCTTGACGTTCTCCAGGGTGCGGCGGGTCTGCGCCTTCACGTCGCCGTGGTGCAGGTACTCGCCGGTGGCCGGGTCCTGCGGGCCCTGGCCGGAGACCTGGAGGAACGGGCCCTTGCGGACGCCCTGGGAGAACATCCAGGCGGGGGCGGGGGCGCCGTCGGTGCGGATCTCGGTCTTCTCGGAGGTCTGGGGGTGCTCGGCGGACATCGGGTTCCTTACGTTGTATGACGGTTCGTCAGTTGTGGTCGGGGCGGCCGCAGTCGGCCGAGACGGCGCGGGTGGTGGCGAGCAGCTGCGGGAGCAGGTCCAGCACCTGCTCGTACGGCAGGACGACGTCCGGGACGGAGATCGAGGCGGCGGCGACCACCCGCCCGCTGGCGTCCCGGACGGGCGCGGCCACGCAGTTGATGAAGGACTCGTGCTCGGCGTGGTCCTGCGCCCAGCCCTGGGCGGCGACCCTCTCCAGCTCGGCGAGCAGCGCCTCGGGGGAGGTCAGGGTGCGTTCGGTGTGCCGGACGAAGTCGATCCCGGCCACCACCCGGCGCCGCTCCGGCAGCGGCAGGTCGGCCAGCAGCACCTTGGAGACGGCGGCGCTGTGCAGGGCGGCGCGCAGGCCGATCCGGGAGTACATCCGCACCGGGTGGCGGGAGTCGAACTTGTCGATGTAGACCACCTCGCCGCCCTCGTACGCGGCCAGGTGCACGGTCTGGCCGGTGGCGGCGTTCAGCTCGGCCAGGTGCGGGGCGGCGATCCGGCGCACGCCGCGCTGCTCCAGGGCCAGACCGGAGAGCGCGAAGAGGCCGGCGCCCAGGTGGTAGCGGTAGGCCGCGTCGCGATAGACGAACCGTTCCTCTTCGAGGCTCTGCAGCAGTCGGAGCACGGTCGTCTTGTGGACGCCGAGCACCTCGGCGAGCTGGTCGAGGGAGCGCTCGCCCTCGCCGAGCTCGGCGAGGATGCGCAGGGCGCGGGTGACGGTCTGACTCATCGTGCTCCGCTTCGAGGGCTGGGGTTCCCGCTCATTGTGCCCGGGCCCGGTCGGCGGACGACGACCGGTCGGCGCACGGCGTCCGGTCGGTCGGGCGTGCGACGCCGGCGGGCAGGGACGGGCCGGTGATGCCCTCCGGGGTGACCCGGGTGGCGGCCCACTGGGCGGGGGAGGCGTCGAGCAGGGCGGCCACCACGGCGGCGTCCGGCAGCTCGGCCTGGTCGCCGGGGGCGGTCAGCGCGCAGGCGGCGCTCAGGTGGCCGAGCCGCAGCCGGCGCCGCTGGTCCAGGCCCCGGACGGTGCCGGCCAGGTAGCCGGCCGCGAAGGCGTCGCCGGCGCCGGTGGCCTCGACCACCTCGACCGCGAGGGCCGGCTCGGTGACCGCCGTACCGTCCTGCTCCAGGGCGGTGACCTGCCGGGCCGCGTCCTTGACCACGACGGTGGCCGGGGTGGGGAAGCGGCGGCGGAGCTCGGCCGGGTCGCCGGTGCCGAAGGCGGTCGCGGCCTCGTCGGCGCCGAGCAGCAGCAGGTCGGCGGCGTCCAGCAGCGGCGGCAGGACGGCCGGGTCGCGGTCGAGCCAGAGCGAGGGGCGCCAGTTGAGGTCGAAGCTGACCAGGCGGCCCGGACGGCGGTCGGCGAGCAGGGCGCGCAGCAGGGCCAGGCAGTCGTCGGAGAGCGCGGCGGTGATGCCGGACAGGTGCAGCAGCCGGGCGCCGGCCAGCAGCGCGGCGGCGGCCGGGTCGGCGAGCAGGCCGGGGGAGAGCGCGGCGGCCGCGGAGCCGCGCCGGTGGTAGTGCAGCCGGCTGCGGCCGGGCCCGAGGTCGTGGCGGTCGCCGGTGGTGCCGCCGACCTCCTTCAGGTAGAGGCCGGTCGGGCGGTGCGGGTCGACCGCGACCGCCGAGACGTCCACGCCGCGGGCGGCGACCTCGGCGAGCAGCCGGCGGCCGAAGCCGTCGTCGCCGACCCGGCTGATCCAGGCGGTCGGCACGCCGTGCGCGGCCAGCGCGCTCGCCACGTTGGATTCCGCGCCGCCGACCGAGAGCCGGAAGTTCTCCACCGACTCCAGCGGGCCCGGGCGGTCCGGCAGCAGGACGGCCATCGACTCGCCCACGCACACGGCCGTCGGGGGAGCGCCGGGGCGGGTCGGGCCCTGGGTGTCCTGTCGCGGCATGTGCGGGGCTCCTCGTCTGCGGCCGTTCCGTCGAGAGCGGGCCCACCGGGCCGACTCCGTGGCGCGTGAACGCCGCGTTCGTCCGTGAGCACCGCGTTTCTCCGCGAGCACCGCACGTGAGCCGACCCCGTCGACCGGGAGCCCGGTCCGTTGACCGTGATCCGGCGCCGATGCTAGAACCGTGTTGCCAGCATGTGCAACCCTCGTTGCGCATGTTGCAACCTGTGCGGATGGAGGAACACGGTGGAGCAGACCTTCGCAAGCAGCGGTACCGGGCCGGGGATCGCCCGGGGAGCGGTGGCGGCCCTGGCCGACGAACCGCTCGACTGGCGGTTCAAAGCCGCTCCGCCGCAGTCGTGGGGCCGCAGCACGCGGGAGTGGCTCGCCACCGGCCCCACCCTCTCCTCGCTCGGCACCCCGCTGCTCACCCTCGACGGCGCCGCCCTCGACCACAACGTCCGCACCATGGCCGACTGGTGCGCCAAGGCGGGCGTCGCGCTCGCCCCGCACGGCAAGACCACCATGGCGCCCGCCCTCTGGCAGGCGCAGCTCGACGCCGGAAGCCACGGCATCACCCTCGCCAACCTGCCGCAGGTGCGGATCGCCCGGGCCTTCGGGGTCCAGCGCATCCTGCTCGCCAACGCCCTGCTCGACCCGGCCGGACTCGCCTGGCTCGCCGACGAACTCGCCGCCGACCCGGACTTCGCCTTCCTCTCCTGGGTCGACTCCGTCGAGAGCGTGCGGCTGATGGACGAGGCGCTGCGCGCCGCCGGAGCCGAACGGCCGGTCGAGGTGCTGGTCGAGCTCGGCGGCCCCGGCGGGCGGACCGGCGCCCGCGGCGCGGACGCCGCCGTCGAGGTCGCCGCCGCGGTGCTGCGCGCCCCCACCCTGCGCCTGGCGGGCATCGGCGGCTACGAGGGCGCGATCGCGCACGACGCCTCGACCGAGGGACTGGCCGCCGTCCGCGGCTACCTGCGGGAGCTCGGCGAGCTGCACGGCCGGCTGGCGAGCGCCTACCCGGACGGCACCCCGCCGGTGGTCTCGGCCGGCGGCAGCGCCTACTTCGACCTGGTGGTCGAGGAGTTGGCGAACCTGCCGGAGTCGTTCACAGTGCTGCGCTCGGGCGCGTACATCGCCCACGACGACGGCTTCTACCGGGGCATCTCGCCGCTGGCCCGGGACGGCGGGCGGACGCCGTTCCGCGGTGCGCTGCACGGCTGGGCCCGGGTCGTCTCCCGGCCCGAGCCGCAGCTCGCGCTGCTGGACGCCGGCAAGCGCGACCTGCCCTTCGATGAGGGCCTGCCGGAGCCGCAACGGGTGCGCGGCGGCGCCGAGTTGACCGGAACGGCGGCCCGGATCACGGCACTCAACGACCAGCACGCCTTCCTGCGCGACGCGGGCGACCTCGCGCCGATCGGCGCCGTGCTGCGGCTGGGCGTCTCGCACCCCTGCACCGCCTTCGACAAGTGGACGGCGATCCCGGTGCTGGACTCCGCGGACGCGGCCGAGCCGAAGGTCACCGGCCTGGTCAGGACGTTCTTCTGATGCCCGGGGAGAGAGCGGCCCGCGGGGGCGCGACGGTCTTCCGCGGTGCCACCGTGGTGGACGGCACCGGCGCGGAGCGCTACCGGGCGGACGTCCGGATCGCCGACGGCCTGATCGTCGAGATCGCCAGGACCGGCGAGTCCGGTGAGGGCGGCGGGACCGGCGGGATCGGCAAGGGCCCCGGCACGGCCGAGGTGGTCGACGCCGACGGGCTGGTACTGGCCCCCGGCTTCATCGACATGCATGCCCACTCCGACCTCGCCCTGCTGCGCGAACCCGAGCACCCGGCCAAGGTCACCCAGGGCGTCACCTGCGAGGTCCTCGGCCAGGACGGCCTGTCCTACGCCCCGGTGGACGACACCACGCTGCCCGCGCTGCGCCGCCAACTCGCGGGCTGGAACGGCGATCCGGACGGCTTCGACTGGGACTGGCGGGACGTCGCCGGCTACCTCGACCGGATCGACCGCAGCGGCGTCGCCGTCAACGCCTGCTACCTCGTCCCGCACGGCACGCTGCGGATGCTCGTCATGGGCTGGGCCAACCGTCCGCCCACCCCCGGCGAACTCGACCGGATGCGGCAGGTGCTGGCGAAGAGCCTGCTGGACGGCGCGGTCGGCATGTCCAGCGGCCTCAGCTACACCCCCGGGATGTACGCGGACACCGCCGAGCTGGTCGAGCTGTGCACCGTCGTCGCGGCCTACGGCGGCTTCCACGCCCCGCACCAACGCTCGTACGGCGAAGGGGCGTTGGAGGGCTACGCGGAGATGGTGGAGATCGCCCGGCGGAGCGGCTGCGCGCTGCACCTGACCCACGCCACGATGAACTTCGGGGTCAACCGGGGCCGGGCCGGCGAGCTGCTGGAGCTCCTCGACCGGGCGCTCGCCGACGGCGTCGACCTCACCCTGGACAGCTACCCCTACCTGCCCGGCTCCACCACCCTGGCCGCCCTGCTGCCGAGTTGGGCCACCGAGGGCGGCCCGGCCGCGACGCTGGCGCGGCTCGACGACCCCGCGCAGTGCGCGAGGATCCGGTACGAGGTGGAAGAGAAGGGCAGCGACGGCTGCCACGGGGTGGTCACCGACTGGGCGACGATCCAGATCTCCGGCGTCGGCTCGGCCCCGCTCGCCGGGACGGTCGGCCGCACCGTCGCCGAACTGGCCGTCGAGGAGCGGCGGACCGGCACCGAGGTCTTCCTGGACCTGCTGCGCCGGGACGGGCTGGCCACCACCATCCTCCAGCACGTCGGGCACGAGGAGAACGTCCGGGCGATCATGCGCCACCGCGCGCACACCGTCGGCAGCGACGGACTGCTGGTCGGCGCCCGGCCGCACCCGCGCGCCTGGGGCACCTTCCCGCGCTACCTCGGCCACTACAGCCGGGAGTTGGGAGTTCTCACGCTGGAGGAGACGATCGCCCGGATGACCGGCCGCCCCGCCGCCCGGCTGGGGCTGGACCGGCGGGGCCGGATCGCCCCCGGCCACCACGCCGACCTGGTGCTCCTCGACCCCGGGAAGGTCCGGGACGCCGCCACCTTCGAGGACCCCCGGCTGCCCGCCGAGGGCATCGAGTACGTGTACGTCAACGGCAGCGCCGTCGTCCGGGAGGGCCGCACCACCGGCGCCCGACCCGGGCGTGCCCTGCGCCGAACCGACCGAGGAACCCTGGCCATATGACCGAGCCGTCCGCCCCGACCGACCCCTCCTCCGACCCCTCCGTTCCGACCGGGCTTTCCGTCCTGCGCGACGAACCGGTGATCGCGGTGGTCCGCGCACCCCGGATCCCGGACGCCGCCGCGCTCTGCGCCGCCCTCGCCGAGGGCGGCATCAACCTGACCGAATTCACCTACACCACACCTAATGTGACGGACCATCTGCTCCGGGCCTCGAAGGCCGGCTGGCGGGTCGGCGTCGGAACGGTGCTGACCGCCGAGCAGGCGCGGCGCGGGGTCGAGGCGGGGGCGTCCTTCCTGGTCACCCCCGGCTGCCGCCCCGAGGTCGCCGAGGCGGCGGCCACCGCCGGGGTGCCGGTGGTGCTCGGGGCGCTCACCCCGACCGAGGTGGCGCACGCGGTGGACCTCGGGGCCGCCGCCGTCAAGATCTTCCCGGCCCGGGCGTTCGGCCCCGGCTACTTCAAGGACCTGCGCGGCCCGTACCCCGACGTGCCGCTGGTGGCCTCCGGCGGGGTGAACGCGGGCAACGCCGCCGAGTTCCTGGCGCACGGCGCGCTCGCGGTCTGCGCGGGGACGGACGTGGTGCCGCCGGACGTGGTCGCGGCGGGGGACTGGGCGGAGATCACCCGGCGGGCCCGGGCGTTCACGGCGGCCTGCGCCGGGGCGGCGGGGGCGTAGCGGGTCGTCGGCGTCGTCGGCGGGGGCGCAGTCGGGCCGTCGGTGTTCGCGGCGGGGCATCGGCGTCTGCGGCGGGGCGAGGCGGGCTGTCGGGACGGCCGGGATTGGACGAGAATCGGGGGCACCCGGCTCGGCCCCGGCCGAGCCCGTCCCGGCCCAGCCCCCTCCCCGCCCGGCCAGCCCCGGGCCCCGGACCCGGCAGGAGGAACCGCCCATGACCTCGACCCGCCCCGGCCCCGACTGGCTCGCCGACGCCGTGCTGTACCAGATCTACCCGCAGAGCTTCGCCGACTCCGACGGCGACGGCATCGGCGACTTCGCAGGCATCGCCGAGCACCTGGACCACCTCGCCTGGCTCGGCGTCGACACCGTCTGGCTCAACCCCTGCTTCGCCTCGCCGTTCCGCGACGCCGGGTACGACGTCGCCGACTACCTCACCCCGGCCCCGCGCTACGGCAGCACCGAGGACCTGGCCGCCCTGGTGGAGGCCGCCCGCGGCAAGGGCATCCGGGTCCTGCTGGACCTGGTGGCCGGGCACACCTCCGACCGCCACCCCTGGTTCCTGGCCTCCGCCGAGGACCCGTCCGACCACCGGTACATCTGGTCCGACCGCCCGGTGGACGGCTTCGTCGCCTCGCCCGGCAGCCGCCCCGGCTGGTACCTGCCGAACTTCTTCGACTGTCAGCCAGCGCTCAACTTCGGCTACGCGCGCGGCAGTTCAGAGGAGCCCTGGCGGCAGTCGGTGGACGCGGACGGCCCGCGCGCTAACCGGGCGGCGCTGCGCGCGATCATGGCGCACTGGCTCGGCCTCGGGGTGTCCGGCTTCCGGGTGGACATGGCCTACTCGCTGGTCAAGGACGACCCGGGCAAGGTGGAGACCGCCAAGCTCTGGACCGAGCTGCGCGACTGGCTGGACCGCGCCCACCCCGAGGCCGTCCTGCTCGCCGAGTGGGGCGACCCGGCCGCCGCCGTCACGGCCGGCTTCCACGCCGACTTCTTCCTGCACTTCGGCGGCGCGGACCACGGCCTGCCGCTGCGCTCGCTCTGGAACAACAACGGCGGGACGGTCGAGGAGTTCTGGCACCAGGAGGCCTGCTACTTCGAGGGCGAGGGCCGGGGCACCCCGCAGCCCTTCCTGGACGCCTGGCGCTCCGCCGCCGAACTCACCGAGGGCGGCGGGCAGATCGTGCTGCCCACCGCCAACCACGACTTCTCCCGGCTGGCCACCGGTCCGCGCACCGCGGAGCAGCTCGCCCCCGCCTTCGCCTTCCTGCTCACCTGGCCCACCCTCCCGGCGGTCTACTACGGCGACGAGATCGGCATGCGCTACCTGCCGGGCCTGCCCGACACCGAGGGCAGCGTCCTCGGGCCGCGGTTCAACCGGGCCGGCTCGCGCACCCCGATGCAGTGGACGCCCGGCCCCACCGCCGGCTTCTCCAGCGCCCCGCCCGAGCGGCTGTACCTGCCGGTGGACCCGGACCCGCACCGTCCGGACGTGCTCTCCCAGCGCGCCGACCCCACCTCGCTGCTGCACACCGTCCGGCGGCTGATCGCGCTGCGCCGGGCGCACCCGGGGCTGGGCGCGGCCGGCGGGGTGGAGGTCCGGCACGCCGGCTACCCGCTGGTGTACACCCGGGCCGGGCGGTACCTGGTGGCGGTCAATCCGCGCCGGGAGCCGGCGTCCGTCCGGCTGTCGGGCCTGCCGGAGGGCGTCCCGTCGGCGCCGGGCGTCCGGCCGCTGGAGGTGCAGGGCGTGCGGGTGGCGGACGGGGAGCTGCGGGCGGACGGGTTCTCGTACGGGGTGTTCGAGCTGGGCTGAGCGCGGGCGGGGTAGTCGGGCTGCGTACGGGTGCGGCGGGGAGCCGGGTCCTGTTCGGGGCCCGGCTTCCGATCGGTGTCGGATAGTTGTAAGCTACATCGATAGATGGTTGCATTTACCACCCTCATTGGTTGCATTTGCCACCTTCATGATCAAGCTGACAGACACGCCACCGGAGGACGGTACGAACGCCATGAGCACACCCCGGAACCCCGCCGCAGCGCCCACCCTGGGGCACTCGCTCAAGCACCTGGCCGTCCACCTGATCACCCCGCTGCTGATGTGCCTGGGGATGGCGCTCGCCTACCAGGGCGCCTTCCACCAGCCCGAGCCCCACCACCTCAAGGTGGCGGTGGTCGGCACCACGCCGCAGGCGCAGGGCCTGGCGCAGGCCATCCAGGGCAAGGCCGGGAACGCGCTCGACGTCCGCACCGTGGACGACCGGGCCGCCGCCGAGCAGCAGCTGCGCGACCGGGACCTGGTGGGCGCCTTCGTGCCGGACGCCAAGAGCCCCGAGCTGATCGTCGCCAAGGGGAACTCGGACACCTCGGTGGTGGCCGCCACGGCGGTGTTCACCAACGTCACCGACCGGCAGGGCGTGCCGCTGCACGTCACCGACCTGACCACGCCGGCCGCGGGCGACCCGACCGGACAGGGCCTGTTCTTCCTGCTGGTCGCACTGAGCATCGGCTCCTACGCCAGCGTCGCGGTGATCGGCGCCGCCGGCGCGGGGCTGAGCATGGCGGTCCGGGCGCTGGTCGGGGTGGCGGTCTCGCTGGCGGTCAGCGTGATCGGCATCGTCACCGCCGGGCCGGTCTTCCACGTGGTCGACCACGGCTACGCGGCGATCTGGGCGCTGGGCTGGCTCTACTCGGCGGGCATCGTGCTGATCGGCATCGGCCTGCACAGCTTCCTGAAGAAGTGGACCACGCTGGCCCTGATGGTGCTGTTCGTGATGCTGAACTTCACCTCCTCCGGCGGCATCTACCGGCCCGAGCTGCAGAACGGGTTCTTCGGCGGCCTGCACGGCTTCTGGACCGGCGCCGGCTTCCTGGAGGGCGCGCGCAGCATCATGTACTTCGACGGCGGCGCGGGCCTCGGCGGGCACGTCGTGACCCTGCTGGTCTGGCTGCTGCTCGGCGGTGCGGCGCTGGTGGCCGCGGCGATGTACGAGGGCCGCGGGCGCCGTCCGGTCGAGACGCCGGCGGAGGCCGAGGAGGAGATGGAGGAGGCGGTCGCGGTCTGACCGCGCCCCTCGGAAGGCTTCACCGGGTGCCGCGGGCATCGGCACCGGGTGGGGATCGGCGGCCCGCGCCCGGCCCTGGACAAGCCGGACGCGGGCCTCGGCGTCCCCCCGTACGCGCCTAGCGGTATGCCGCCTGCCCGGTGAGGGCCTGGCCGGCCACCAGGGTGTGGATCTCGCCGGTGCCCGTCGGGGTCACCCTGGCGTGCGGGTCCGGTGCGGGGTGCTCATGGGCGGTCCTCGGGGTCCTTGTCGTACGGCTCGGTCGGGGCGGTCGGGTCATGTGGGGCGTGTCGGTCGTACGGGGCGTCCAGCCAGGCGGTGAGCTCGGCGGTGTGCTCGCCGAGCCGGGGCGGGGGCAGGTGGTAGCGGGGCGGGGTGCGGGAGAGGCCGATCGGGTTGGCGACCAGCTCCAGCGGGCGGCCGTCCGGGCCGGGCAGCGGCGCCCGCGGGTGCAGGCCGAGCGAGTCGGCGAGGGCGAAGGCCCCGGCCAGGTCGTTGACCGGTCCGCAGGGCACGCCGAGCGGGGTGAGGACCGCGAACCACTCGGCGGCGGTGCGGCGTTCGAGCCGGGCGGTGAGCTCGCGGGCCAGCGCGCCCACGTGCGCGACCCGGTCGGCGTTGGTGGCGAAGCGCGGGTCGGCGGCCAGCTCGGGGGCGCCCACGCCCCGGCAGAGCGCGGCGAACTGCCGGTCGTTGCCGACCGCGACGACCAGCGGGCGGTCGGCGGCGGTGAACACCTCGTACGGGGCGATGGAGGGGTGGCGGTTGCCGAGGATGCCGGGCACGGCGCCGGCCAGGGTGTAGCCGGCGGACTGGTTGACCAGGCCGGAGAGCAGGGTGGAGAGCAGGTTCAGCTCCACCAGCTGGCCCCGGCCGGTGGCCTCGCGCTCGCGCAGCGCGGCCAGCACGCCGACCGCCGCGTGCAGTCCGGTCAGCACGTCCACCAGCGCGACGCCGGTCTTCACCGGCTCGCCGGGGGCCGGGCCGGTGACGGACATCAGGCCGCCGACGGCCTGCACCAGCAGGTCGTAGCCGGGCAGTCCGGCGCCCTCGCCGGAGCCGAAGCCGGTGATCGAGCAGTAGACCAGCCGCGGGTTGAGCGCCTCGGCGCGGTCCGGGCCGAGGCCGTGGCGGGCCATCGTGCCGGGGCGGAAGTTCTCCACCAGCACGTCGGCGCGGCGGACGAGTTCGACGGCGCGGGCGTGGTCGGCCGGGTCGCGCAGGTCGAGGGTGAGGGAGCGCTTGTTGCGGTTGACGGAGAGGAAGTAGGTGGCCTCGCCCTGGGCGTGCGGCGGGCCCCAGGCGCGGGTGTCGTCGCCGGTGCCGGGCTGCTCGACCTTGATCACGTCGGCGCCGAGGTCGGCCAGCAGCATGGTCAGGTAGGGCGCGGCGAGGACCCGACCGAAGTCGGCGACCAGGACGCCGTCCAGCGGGAGCCCGGTCACGACCGCCCCCTGGCCGCCCCGGCCGCGGCCGTCGCGCCGCCGGTCGCCGCGCCACCGGTCGCCGCGTCGCCCGAGGGGGCGTCGCCGCGCAGGTGCGGGCGGGCCAGCAGGAGGTAGAGGCCGCCGGCCGCGAGCACGACCACCGCCGAGAGCAGCACCAGGTAGTTGTCGTACCAGGCGGCGTCCGGGGTGCGGCCCCAGCAGATGTTGACGATCGCGGCGACGCCGTAGACCAGCGCGCCGATGTTCACCGCCAGGCCCCAGCGGCCGAGCCGGAAGTCCCCGCTCGGGCGCCAGCCGCGCAGCCGGGCCCGCAGGGCGGCCAGCACCACCATCTGGAAGGCCAGGTAGATCCCGATGCTGGAGAAGGAGATGATCTTCGTGAGGGCGCCCTCGGAGAGCGCCGAGGCGCCCACGACGATCACGCCGGGCAGCGCCGCGGCGAGCAGCAGCGCGTACGGCGGCACCCGCAGCCGGCCCGAGACGGTGGCCAGCAGCCGGCTGCCCGCGATCATCCGGTCCCGGGCGAAGGAGTACGCGAGCCGGCTCGCCGCAGCCTGGAGGCTCAGCACGCAGGACAGGAAGGAGATCAGCACCACGCCGATCACCACCCGGGCGCCGGCCGCGCCGAAGGCGTCGTGCAGCACCTTGGCCACCGGGTCCTTGTCGTCGCCGGAGACCACCGCGCCGATGTCCTGGATCGACATCACCAGGGCCAGGCTGACCCCGATCGCCGCCGCGCCGCCGACGTAGATGGTGCGCCGCATCGACTTGGGGATCTGTCGACCCGGATCGGCCACCTCCTCGGCGACGTCGCCGCAGGCCTCGAAGCCGAAGAACAGGAAGACCGCGATCAGCCCGGCGGCCAGGAAGGCGTCGGCGTAGTTCCCGTCGCCGCCCGCGCCGAAGCGGTCGAAGACCACGCCGAGGCCGTGGTAGCGGTGCGTCAGCAGCAGCCAGGCGCCGACCGCCAGGGCGCCGAGCAGCTCGGCGGCGAAGCCGAACATGGCCGCCGCCGACAGGACCCGGGTGCCGCCGAGGTTGATCACGGTGGCGAGCGCCAGCAGGCCGAGCGCGCACCAGACGGTCGTCGCGGTGCTCGGCTCGACGCCCAGGAGGGCGGCCACGTACGGGCCGGCGCCGTAGGAGACGGCCGCGATGGTGGACATCAGCGCCAGCAGGTAGACCCAGCCGGTCAGCCAGCCCCAGGTGCGGCCCCAGAGCCGGCGCGCCCACGGGTACACCCCGCCGGCCACCGGGAACTGGGCGACCACCTCGCTGAACACCAGGGCCACCAGCAGCTGGCCGAGGCCCGCGATCAGGAAGCTCCAGACCATCGGCGGCCCGGCGGTCTGGAGCGAGGTGGCGAAGAGTGTGTACACGCCGACCACGGGGGAGAGATAGGTGAAGCCGAGCGAGAAGTTCGCCCAGAGGCTCATGTCGCGCTTGAACTCGGAGGTGTAGCCGAGGGCGGCCAGCCGTTCGGCGTCCGGGTCGGGGGAGTGGGCGGTGGCACGGGCACTGGCATCGGTCATGACCTGCTCCTGGGAACGTGTCGTGATGCGTCGTCAGGACGCGTCGTTGTGACGCGTCGTCGTGATGCGTGGGGGAGTGCTGCGGGGTGCTGTTCGGGCCGAGGCTGCGGGAAAACATACGAGATTGAGTTTCTAGCGGCAAGGGTGCGCGCTCGACCGGGAGGTACCCTGCGGGAAACATCCGGTCGGACGGTGATCCGGCGACGGCGGTTCGGCGACGGCGGTTCGGAGACGCTCATCCGGTGGTGGGTGATCCGGCGGCGGGCGACCCGGCGACGGTGATCGAGGAGGGGGCGGTGTGACGACCATCGGCAGTGCGACCCCGCTGCTCAGCGCCGTCCTCGCGCCGCTCGCCGACCTCGGGCGCGCCGACGCGGTGGCCCGCCGGATCACCGAGGCGATCGCCCTCGGGCTGGTCGCGGACGGGGACCAACTGCCCAGCGAGAACGACCTCGCCGACCAGCTCGGCGTCGCCAACGGCACCGTCCGCGAGGCCCTCGCCCTGCTCCGCGAGGCCGGGCTGATCGAGACCCGGCGCGGCCGCAACGGCGGCAGCTTCGTCCGCACCCCCGCCGAGGGCTCCCAGCACCTCCAGCTCGCCCGGCTGCGCGACCTCGCCACCGTCGACCTGCGCGACCTCGGCGACGAGGAGCTGGCCGTCTTCGGCACCGCCGCCCGGCTCGCCGCCGAACGCGCCCCGGCCGACCTCGGCCCGAGGCTCACCCGGCTGGTGCACGACCTGCGCGACGCCGCAGGGCCCGCCGAGCGGTGCCGCGCCGACGCCCGCTTCCACATCGAACTCGCCGTCGCCGCCCAGTCGGTGCGGCTCACCCAGCTCGCCGTCCGGCTCCAGGCCGAACTCGGCCCGCTGCTCTGGCTGCCCGCCCCGCACGGGCCGGACCAGGAGCGCTTCGCCGAGCAGCACCGGGAGATCCTGGTCGCGGTGCTGGCCGGCGACGCGGCCGGCGCCCGGGCCGCGGCCGAGGCGCACGCGGTGGCCTGCGTCCACCATCTGGTCCGGCGGCACCTGGAGTTGGCGGACGACGGCTGAGCCGGGGCCGTTGCTCCCGGAACCCGTTGTTCCCGGAGCCGCCCCTCGCCGGAAGTCCGTTGCCGGAAGCCCGTTGCCGGAAGCCCGTTGCCGCCGGAACCCTCCCTCGCCGCCGGAGCCGTCATGACCAGCGCGTCCAGCCCCGCCCTGCCCGTTGCCCGAGCACTCGGCGGGCCCGCCGCCGTCGAGCGCTGCGCCCGACGGGTCGCCGCCGCCGTCGACGCGGTGCTCGCCGAACTGGACGGCCTGCGGGCGGCCGCGGCCGACTGCTGGACCCGGGCGGCCGCCGAGGGGCGCCGGCCCGGGGCCGCCGAACTCGCCGCGGTGCGCGGGGCGGTGGGCGAACTGCTGGCGCGGCCCGGCTCGCGCTGGTTCGGCTGCGGAGCGGTCGTGGCACCCGGCGCGCTCGCTGACGCGGACCTGCACGCGGAGTGGTGGTACCGCGGCGCGCGCGGGGCCGGGGAGCGGCGGCTGCGGCTCGTGCTCGACCCGGCGGACGCCGAGTTCTACGACTACCGGGTGCTGCCCTGGTTCGCCCGGCCCCGGGACGAGGGGCGGGCCGTGGTGGCCGGGCCGCAGGTCGACCTGCTCTGTGCCGACCGGTACGTGCTGTGCTGCGCCCGGCCGGTGGTCGTCCCGGGCGCGGGCTTCGTCGGGGTGGCGGCCGGGGACGTCCCGCTGGCCGCGCTGGAACGGCTGCTGGTGCCGCCGCTGCGGGAGCTGGCCGGCGAGGCCGCGCTGCTCGACGGCGAGGGGCGGGTGCTGGCCGCCACCACCCCGGCCCTGCCGGTGGGTTCGCTGGCGCGCGGGCTGCTCGCGGACCCGGCGGCAGAGCGGGTCGGGGTGCCGTCGGCGGTGGTGGACTGGACGGTGGCGCGCGGCTGACGGGTGACCGGACGGTGCCGGCAAGCCGATATGACCTTCATTTGTGAAGGTATTAGTCGTTCCGCTTCCCGCGGCCGGGCGGTGTGCTGAAGCAGCAGTCGCCGCAGAGACCGGCGCCCGGACCCAGCCGGTAGTAGAGGCAGCAGCTGTTCCGGCGGAACGCCGTACCGCGCGGCCCGGTGCGCAGGGTACCCGACCCGGTCAGCGGCGGACGGTCCAGCAGCTCCGCCACCAACGCCCGTGCGGCGACCGGCGCATGGGCGTCCAGGATCCGCAGCGTCCCGGCCAGCGCGGAGGCGGCGTTGCCGAGCAGCAGGCGGCGGGAGAGCGGGGCGGCCGCCCGTACGGCCGTCGCCAGCGGCTCCAACTGGCCCAGCAGGACGGCCTCGTGCAGCTGGTCGGCGAGCGTCCCGGCGGCCTTCCCGGCGGTCGGAACGGCGGGCGGCCGGACGGGCTCCGGCGGGGTCCACAGGTCGAGCGGGCCCTGGTCCGGGATCCGCACCCAGGCGTGCTCCAGGGTCGGGACCGTCCCCAGCAGGACGGCCGAGCCCAGGCCCACCGACCAGAAGCGGGCGGCCAGTCCCAGGTGCAGGATCGAGGCGGCGACCCGGGGCTCGTCGGTGCCGAGCCGCCGCGCCACCACCCGCAGCCGCGCCGCCAACGGCGCGTCCGGCCCGGTGCCGTACAGCTCGGCCAGCGGCCGGAAGCCCTCGGGCGGACGGTCGGCCGGTGCGGTGTCCAGCGCGAAGTACGGCCCGACGGCGGCGAGTCGGGCGTAGTCCGGCGGCCGAAGGCCGGGTGCGGGGTTCAACGGCCGTCCCCTGTGCGGTCGTTGAACCCCGCACCCGCCCGCGGCGGGGTGGTCGGATGGTCGAGGGGCATCGGGGCCTCCAGGTCTGCGGGTGCTCGGGCGACCATGCGCGTCGCCCCGGTCGGACCCGAGCGGCCCGGGAAGGCCTGGTCGGCCGGGTGTCAGCCGCGCACGGAGAAGTCACCACTGGTCGTGCGGATGAACGGTACCGTGCCCTGGCAGTCCGAGACCGGCTGGCCGAAGACGCCCCAGACCCAGCCCATCCGGTCCCCGCGCCGCCCGTTGTCCTCCACCGAGAGCGCGACCTTCTGGCCGGTCAGCTCCAGGCCCGGGAACCACGGCGCCTCGCTCTTGGTGATCACCCCGGTGGCGATCGCCTCCCGGCCGCCGACGGCCAGGCAGGTGATGTCGCCCTCGAAGTCGGCGACCAGCCGGCCGTCGGTGTGCACGTGACGGACGTGGAAATGGCCCGCGGTGCCGCGCGGATCGGTGTTGGTGGAAGTGCGGGCGTCCACCGAGATCTGCACCGGGTCGCCCTCGAAGCCCTGGAAGGCCGTGGTGAGGACGGTGTTGCCGGTGCCGCGCACGCTCACCGGTCCGAAGCCGCCCGCGGGGTCGGCCGGTTCCGCGGCGGACGCCTGTGCTGCGGACGCCTGTGCGGCGGGGACCGGTGCGACGGTGGTGGTCGGTGCGGCGACGGCGGCCGGTGCGGCGGTGGCGGCCGTCGCGGTCAGCAGGAGGAGCGAGACGGCGGCGGTGGCGAGGCGGCGGTTCATGGGGGTGGGTTCTCCTTCGGGCTCGGTCGTTCCGGTGCCACTCAGCATGCTTCCGCCCGGCCGCGCGGACCTCCCGCTGCGGAGGGGAGTTGACGGTGGGCCGCTCCTCCCCGGGAAGGAACCGGCCTCCCCCGGGAGAGCTGCCCCCTAGGCTCGGTGGGTGCGCACCGAAGCCCGAACCAGCTCCGCCCGACCCCGCTCTGCCCGACCCAGATCCGCCCGACCCCGCTCCGCCCGGATCCGCCGGCCGCTCGCCGCCGTCTCCGCGCTCGCCCTGCTGGCGCCCGTCCTGCTGGCGCAACCGGACGCCCGGGCGGCGGCCGCGCTGCTCGCCCTGACGGCGGCGTTCGCCGCGGTGGTGGCGCTGCTGCCCTGGCCCGCCGGGCGGATCACGCTCGGTGCGGCGGTCGGGGCGGTGGCCGGGGCCTCGCTGCTGGTCGACCTGGTCTACCCGGGGCCGTACCGGCTGCCCGCGTTCTGGCTGCCGTTCGAGTGGCTCGCCCTGCTCGGGCTGCTCTTCCGGGCCGTCCGCGGGCTGTCCGACCGCCGGGTCGGCCCGGTCGGCGGACTGCTCGGGCTCGCGGCGGTGCTGCTGCCGCTGCGGTTCTCCCTGCGGACGCCGCAGGGCGGTGCGGCCTGGTCGGTGGTCGGGGTGCTGCTCTCGCTGCTGCCGCTGCTCGGTGTCGCGGGGGCGGCCCTCTACCTGCGGGTCCTGGACGCCCGACGGGAGCGGGCGGTCGCCCGGGCCCGGCGCGAACAGCGGCTGGAGGTGGCCCGGGGGCTGCACGACTTCGTCGCCCACGAGATCACCGGCATCGTGCTGGAGGCCCAGGCCGGTCAACTCCCGGACCAGGAGCCGGAGGAGACCGCCGTACTGCTGCGGCGCCTGGAGGAGGCCGGGCTGCGGGCGCTGGACTCGATGGACGAGATGGTCGGCGCCCTGCGCGAGCCGGGCGGTGAGGGCTTTCGGGACGGCCGGTCCGATCCGCCGGACCGGGAGGACCGGGCCGACGGGGCGACCACGCGCCGGCTGGGCCTGGCCGACCTCCCCGAACTGGTCACCCGCTTCGGCGCCAGCGGCCGGGCCGGTGCCAGCGGCACCACCGGTGCCCCGCATGCCACCGCCGAGCTGGCGCCCGAGACCGCCGGCCGGCTCTCCGCCGAGGCCGAGGCGACCGCGTACGCCGTCGTCCTGGAGGCCCTCACCAACATCCGTCGGCACGCGCCGCAGGCCACCGAGGTCACCGTCCGGGTGGCCCCCGGCACGGACGGCGCGGTCGAGCTGACCGTCACCGACGACGGCGGCCCGTCCCGCAGGCCGCTGCTGCGCCGCCGCCCCGGCGCCGGCGGCACCGGCCTGGCCGGGCTCACCGCCCGGGCCGCCGCCCACGGGGGCTCGCTGACCGCCGGCCCGGGCATACCCGCGGGCTGGCGGGTCAGCTGCTCCCTGCCGGGTCGCTGAGGCACGCGCCCTGCGGCGTCGGCCGGCGCCGCAAGGCTGCCCCCGCTTCCGGGTGCGTCGCGCTCAGTGGCCCAGGCCGCCGCCCCGGGTGCCGCGCGGGCGGGTCAGGGTGAAGCGGTCGACCGGGACGAGGTCCCCGTACGGCCCGCTGACGGAGTAGTAGGTGACGCCGATCGTGGTCTGCCTGTTGCGCCCGCCCGGGTCGACGTCGAAGGAGGCGAAGCCGTACGGGTTGTCGGCGTCCCGGAAGGCGGACCAGGGGGCGTCCTCGATCACGTACACCGGCGGGCGCTTGCCGGTGGCCGGGTCGACGGCGCCGACGCCGGTGATCACCCGGGCCTTGGCGGGGCTGAAGAAGAGCTGGTTGGACGGGGCCGAGGTGCCGCCGCCGCCGATGACCATGTGGACGGTGCCCTTGGTGGTGTCGATGGTCTCGGTGCCGGTGGAGACCGGGATCGGGGTGCGGGTGTCGGTCGGCTGCTGGCCGCGGATCGGGTGCGAGCGCTCGTAGTGGTGCTCGTGGCCGCAGACCACCAGGTCCACGCCGTACTTGTCGAACAGCGGTACCCAGGCCTCGCGGACGCCGAGGTCGGCGCCGTTGAACTTGTCAGCGGTGGAGATCACCACCTGGTGCATGCAGACCACGATCCAGTCGATCCCCGGGTCCGCGTTGGCCGCGATCAACTCCCGTTCCAGCCAGCGCTGCTGGGCGCCGCCGGAGTAGCCGTGGACGTAGCTGCTGCCGCCGTCCTGGTAGGCCACGTCGTCGTTGTTGAGGCTGATCACCCGCACCGAGCCGGCCGTGAACGAGTACCACAGGCCGCGCGTCTCCGCGTCGGAGCGGGCGTCCGGCAGCTCGAAGTACGCCTGGTAGGCGCCGTAGCCGATCGGGCCGTTGCCCTTCTCGTTCTCGTGGTTGCCGGCCGCGGGCATCCAGGGGCGGTGGCGGGCCGAGCGGGTGTTGTTCTCGAACCAGTCGGACCAGGTGCGGACCCGGTCGGTGGCGATGTTCGCGTAGCAGAGGTCGCCGTTGAGCAGGTGGAACAGCGGGGCGATCCGCTCGACCCCGGCGGTGGTGTCGCCGGCGGCGGGGCTGCCGAGGTTGTCGTTCACGTAGCCGTTGGCGGTCTTCTTGCCGAGGGTCGGGGTGCCCTGGTCGCCGAAGCTGGTGAAGGTGAAGGCGGACCGGCCGCGCGGGGCGGTGCGGACGGTGCCGAGTTCGGGGGTGGTGCCGTCGTGGACGGCGGCGTAGACGTAGTCCGTGTCGGCGCGCAGGCCGGTCAGCCGGGCGTGGTGCGTCTGGACCTCGGTGCCGGACGCGGCGTCCCGGTAGGTGCGGGTCGCGGCCTGGACCGTCCGGCCGAAGCCGCCGTTCGAAGTCCCGTACACCACCCGGGGGTTGCCGACGGACCGGGTGGTGTGCCAGGAGACCACCACCTCGCGGGAGGCGTCCGAGCCGAACTGGAGGTGGAGGCCGGCCACCCGCGGCGCGCCGGAGCGGTCCGGCCGCTGCCAGAGCACCGGGGAGGCGGCGGCGGGGGCGGCCGAGACGCCGGAGAGGGACACGGCACCGCCGAGGCCGACGCCGGTCGCCCCGGCCAGGAGCCCGCGCCTGCTGACGGGGAGACGTCCACTGGAATCGTTCATGGCGGCCAGCCCACCGGACGAAGGTGAACCGCGCCGGGTCCGCCGCGTGAACTTTCCCGTCCGTCACCCGTGCGTCACACTGCTGGGCGTGACGAGGACGAACGGCGACGGCCCGCGGGTGATCCGCACCCTGATCGCGGACGACCAGGAGGCCGTACGGCGCGGTGTGCGGCGGATCCTGACGGCCCAGCCGGACATCGAGGTGGTGGGCGAGGCGGCGGACGGGCTCGCCGCACTGGAGCTGGCGGCCGAACTGCGGCCGGACGTCGCGCTGGTGGACATCCGGATGCCGCGGATGGACGGACTGGAGCTGACCCGGCGGCTGGCCGGGCCGGGGGTGGCGGAGCCGGTGCGGGTCGTGGTGCTGACCACCTTCGACCTGGACGAGTACGTGTACCCGGCCCTGCGGCACGGGGCGTCCGGCTTCCTGCTGAAGCGTTCCGGCCCGTCCCTGCTGGCCGAGGCGGTGCGGGCGGCGGCGGACGGGGAGAGCCTGATCAGCCCGTCGGTCACCGTCCGGCTGCTGCGGCACGTGACGGCGCCGCGCCGCCCGGAGCGGCGGCGGCCCGCGCTTGTGGTGCCGCTGACCGAGCGGGAGGTGGAGATCGCCGGGCACGTCGCGGCGGGCCGCACCAACGCGGACATCGCCGCGGAGCTGTTCATCTCGCCGGGGACGGTGAAGACCCACGTCGCCAGCATCCAGCGCAAGCTCGGGGTGGCGAACCGGGTCGGGATCGCGGTGCACGCCTGGGAGATGGGCTGGGCGGCGCAGGAGCGGTAGCGGCGGTGCCGCGGAGACGGGTGCGCGCCCACGGGGCCGAGGGGATGCTCCGTGGACGCGCGGAACCTACGAGGTGGGGGTGGCCTCCGGACGTGAGTCCTCCGGCCGGTAGTTCGATCGTCGACCGAGGTAGTCATCCAGCGTCGGACCCTGATCCGTCTCGATCCGTCGCCACTGCCTCCTGCGGTCGAACTCCTTCAGCTACCTCGCAGGTCCATCTCCCATCATGCGCCTCCTGCGGGCTGTGCACCAGGGGTGAACGGTATGAATCCAACCAATTTTCGCAACTCGGGCAATCCGGGGTGGATCGGCTGACGGGGCTGGCGGGCGACGAGACCTCCGTCAGGGGCGCGGCCAGCCGTCCACGAAGGTCAGCGTCCGCTGGTACGGCCCGTCGGGCCCGGTGCTGCGGTACTCCTCCGTGCTGCCGCCGGTCCGGACGGTGCGGTCCCCGTCGTGCCGCCGGGCGGTGGGGCGCAGGGTGTGGTCGACGGTGGAGCGCTCGGTGACGTGGCCGCCGGTCGCCGCGGTGGCCTCGCGGTGGTAGCCGAGCTCCATGGCGGTGGTCTGGTCGGTGTTCCCGGCCGCGTCGCGGCTCACCCGGTAGCTGACGTCCAGCGGTTCGCCCTCGTGCACGGTGGTGGTGCGGTGCGGGCCGCCACCCCAGGTCGCGGTGGTGCGGGTGAGGTCGGTGCCGTTGTGCAGCGTCACGTCGTTGCCGCCGTCGCGCAGCCGCTGGGCGGAGCGGAACGCGAGCTCGTCGCGGACCTCGGTGGTGATCCGGCCGTGCGAGGTCTGCACCCAGCCCCGGGCGAGGTCGTCGCGGGCGGCGGTGACCGTCCAGTCGCCGCTGCCGCCGCCGTGGTCGGCGAGGTCGGTGGCGACGGTGGCCTCCGGGGCGACCCGGTGGTCGGTGAGCTGTCCGGTGGTGCGAGCGGCGCCGTGGTCGGTCTCGGCGAAGAGGTTGACCTGGCCGGTCCAGACGTCGTTGCTCTGCGCCTCGGCGGTGTTCACGGTGACGCCCACGCTGTGCGGCCGGCCGTCCAGCAGCAGTCCGACGTACGGGGTGAGGTCGAGCCGGTAGGCGGGCAGGTCGAAGGCGAAGACGCCGGGCACGGGCCGCCAGAGCAGCGGGTCCCAGCCGCCGGTGTAGATCACCGGGTACGGCCAGACCGCGCCGGCCACCCGGCCGTCCACGGTGAGCCGCAGTTCGCGGAACGGGCCCTTGCCGCAGATGCCGCTGCCGGGGTTGGCGGCGGCGAAGGCGTCCGGTGCGGAGGCGTAGGCGAACTCCTCGCAGGCGCCGCCGCCCCGGGCGTAGACCTCGGCGGTGAGGCGTTCGAGGTTCTGCGGGAAGACGAGGTCGCGCCCGGCGGCGGGGGCGGCCTGGGTGAGCCCGAACGGGCCGGTGGTGAGCAGCCGGTCGGCGGAGCGGGCGGCCGGCCAGTGCGTGTCCGCGGTGTAGAAGGTCAGCTTCGCGCTGATCGTGAAGACGCCGGTGTAGGTGGCGTCGGTGACGTTGGCGAGGTCGAAGGAGAACTCCTGCGGGCCGCCCGCGAAGAGCGGGGCGTAGCGGGTGACGTCGCGCTCGACGTTCCAGGCGATGCCGTCCTTGGACGGCTCCGGGGTGGAGGAGAGCAGCACCTGGACGCCGCCGACGCGGACGCTGAAGATCCGGTCGAACTGCCGCCCGGCGACCTGCCCGTGGAGGTCCATGACCACCGCGGACCAGGGGCCGGCGCAGTCGGCGGGCGGGGCGAGGGTGGCGTTGTACGGGGTGTCCGGCGGGTTGCCGTACCCGTTGCGGAACTCGCGCTCGTGCATCACCTCGACGGTGCAGGAGCGGGTGTCGGGGCGGGTGAGCGGCTTGGTGGCGGTGACCGGGTCGTGGTAGTCGGTGCCGAAGTCGGCGTGGGCCGGGGCGGCGGCGGTGAGGGTGCCGGCCAGGGTGAGGACGGCGGCGCCGATCAGACCGGCGGTGCGGCGGAGCAACGGGCGCAGGGCCAAGGCGGGTTCCCTGGGTCGGGCGGCCCGCGGGCGGGTGCCGCGGGCCGGTCGGATGATCCGGGAATCCTTTCGGGGGTGGCATGCCAGCGTCAAGGATTCGCGCCGACCGGATCCGGGCCGGCGGGTGGGTCGGGTCGGGTCGGGTCGGTCGGGGAGTGGGTCGGGTCGCGCCGGTCATGGAGTGGGTCGGGTCGGGTCGGTCACGGAGTGCGTCGGGTCAACGGTCCTCCAACTCCGCGGCCTCCTGGCGGATCAGGTCCCGCAGCGAGGCCAGCCGGGGCCGCCGGTCGTCCGTCCGCCACTGCATCTCCAGCGGCAGCGCGGCCCGCCCCTCCAGTCGTACGGTGGCCACGTCCTCGGTGAGGTGGCCGGTCATCGAGCCGGGCACCAGCGAGAAGGCGCGGTTGCGGGCGAGCAGGTAGAGCCGGGAGCCGACGATCCGGGGCGGGCTGACCAGCACCGGCGGGTCCACGCCGTGCTCCGCGCAGAGGCCGAGCACGTGGTCGTAGTAGCGGGGGTGCTGCTCGCGCGGCCACAACAGCAGGGGCAGGTCGCGCAGTTCGGCCAGGCGCAGGCTGCTCCGGCGGGCCAGTGGGTGGTCCCGGCCGAGCGCGACCAGCACTGGTTCGTCGGCGATCCGCTCCAGCCGGTAGCCGTCCACCTCGTCCAGGAAGCGGCCGAGCCCGATGTCGGCCAGCTCGGCGGCCAGGGTGGCGGAGACCTGCCCGGTGTCCACGGCCAGTTCGGCGGTGTCGAGCGCGGGCAGCTCCTGCTCGGCCCGGCTGACCACGGCGGGCAGCAGGCGGTTCACCACGCTCGGCGAGGCGACGATCCGGGCGGTGCCCAGCCGGGACTCCTCGTGCAGCCGCACCCGGGTCAGCAGCGTCTCGGCCTGCCAGAGCAGCAGAGTGCTCTCGGCGGCCATCACCTCGCCGGCCTCGGTCAGCGCGACCGAGCGGCGGCTGCGGTCGAACAGCTCGACGCCGACGGTCCGCTCCAGCCGGGCGACTTCCTGACTGACCGTCGGCTGCGAGATGTGCAGCCGCTCGGCGGCCCGCCCGAAGTGCAGCGTCTCGGCGACGGTCAGGAAGACCTGGAGCTGGCGCAAGGTGAAACCCATGGGTGGCAGGGTAGACGAACCAATAGGTGATGGCCTATCAGAAACCTCAGTACTCATTCTGGATTCCGATGTGAACCGTCCATACGCTGAGCAGCACGTTGCCCCACCGCAGCGGCAGCCTCACAGAGAGTTCGCATCATGACCGGACTTCTTCCCCCCGCCGCTCCCGCCGTCCAGGTCTCCGAGGAGGTCGCCCGGGCGCTCGCCGACGGCCGGCCGGTGGTCGCCCTGGAGTCGACCATCTTCACCCACGGCCTGCCGCGGCCGCGCAACCTGGCCGTCGCGCTGGAGGCGGAGCGGCAGCTGCGGGCGGCGGGCGTCGTGCCCGCCACGATCGGGGTGCACGCCGGGGTGCCCACGGTCGGGCTGAGCACCGGACAGATCACCGAACTGTCCGCCGCCGACGGCCTGGACAAGGTGAGCCTGCGCGACCTCCCGGTGGTCGCCGCGCTCGGCCGGCACGGCGGCACCACCGTCGCCGCCACCGCCTTCCTCGCCCACCGCGCCGGCATCCGGGTCTTCTCCACCGGCGGCCTCGGCGGCGTGCACTTCGGCGCCTCGGAGAGCTTCGACGAGTCGGCCGACCTGACCGCCCTGGCCGCCACCCCGGTCACCGTGGTCAGCGCGGGCGTGAAGTCCATCCTCGACATCCGGGCCACCCTGGAACGCTTCGAGACGTACAACATCCCGGTCATCGGCTACCGCACCCGCAGGTACCCCGGCTTCTACGTCACCGACTCCGGCCACGAGATCAACTTCAGCGTGGAGTCGCCCGAGCAGGCCGCCGGGGTGATCGAGGCCCGCGACCGGCTCGGCCTGCCGCAGGCCGTCCTGATCGCCAACCCGGTCGACCCGGCCAAGCAGCTGCCGCCGGAGGAACTGGACGGCATCCTGGCCCGCGCCTGGGCCGAGGCCGAGCGGCAGGGCGTCACCGGGAACGCCGCCACGCCGTTCCTGCTCGACTTCATCCAGCGGGACACCGGCGGGCGCAGCCTGGACGTCAACGTCGAGGTGTACCGGGGCAACGTCCGGCTCGGCGGGGAGATCGCGACGGCGCTGGCCGGTGGTGCCTCCGGTGCCTCCGGTGCTGCTGCGGCGGGTGCTGCGGCCTCGGCGGGCGCCGTCGAGACCGGGGCCTGAGCCGTGCTGGGGGTGCTCGGGGACCTCGTCGAGGACATCGTGGTCTGGGCCGACGGCCCGCTGCGGCACGGCACCGACTCCGGCGCCCGGGTCTTTCGGCGGCGCGGCGGCAGCGCGGCCAACGTCGCCTGCTTCGCCGCCGGGCAGTACCCGGCCCGCTTCCTCGGCTGCGTCGGCGAGGACGCGGTCGGGGACGGCGTCGTCGCCGAACTGACCGGCCACGGCGTCGACGTACGGGTCTCCCGGCGCGGCCGGACCGGCAGCGTCGTGGTGCTGATCGACCAGGGCGGCGAGCGGACCATGCTGCCCGACCGGGGCGCCGCCACGCTGCTGGAGCGGGTCCCGGACGCCTGGCTGGCCGGACTGACCCACCTGCACGTGCCGGCCTACTCCTTCGACGGCGAGCCGGTCGGCGGTACGGCGGTGGACGCGCTCGCCCGGGTCCGGCGGGCGGGCGGCACCACCTCGGTGGACGCCTCCTCGACCGGCATGCTGGAGCGCTTCGGCCGGGAGCGCTTCCTGGTCCTGCTGGCCGGGCTGGCGCCGACCTTCGTGTTCGCCAACCGCTCCGAGTCGGCGTTCCTCGGACTGCTGGTCGGCGGCCTGCCGGGGCCGGAGCGGGCCCGGCTGGCGGCCACCACGGTGGTCACCAAGGCGGGCGCCGAGGCGACCGCCGTCGACGTCCCGGGCGAGCCGCTGGTCATGGTGCCGGTGCCGCCGGTGGCGGAGGTGCGCGACCTCACCGGGGCCGGGGACGCCTTCGCGGCGGGGTTCCTGGCCGGCTTCCTGGACACCGGGGACCTCGGGCGCGCGGCCGGCCTCGGGCACCGCAGCGCGGCCCGGGTGCTGGCCTCGCCCGGGGCCTCCTTCGGCGGGGAGTGACGGTTCGGCGGGTGCCCTTCGGCGGGCCCGTCGGCGGCGGGCCTGCCCGGGGTTACCTGGGCACCGCGTCCTTGCGGAGGAAGTGCTTCAGCTTCTGCCAGGTCCAGGTGTTGACCACGTCCTCGGCGGTGAGCCAGCCGCGCTGCGCCGTGCCGATGCCGTAGCGCGGGTAGCCGAGCTGGCCGGTGGCGTGCGCGTCGCTGTCGATCGCGAACCGCACGCCGTGCCGCCTCGCCCGCAGGACGTCCTCGTCGCGCAGGTCGAGCCGCTGCGGGGAGCTGTTGATCTCGATCGCGGTGCCGGTGCGCGCGGCGGCCTCGAACACCGCGTCCAGGTCGACGTCGATCGGTCCGCGCCGGCCGATCCGGCGGGTGGTGAGGTGTCCGATGACGTGCACGTACGGGTTCTCGCAGGCGCGGATCAGCCGACGGGTCTGGGCGGCCCGGTCCAGGGCGAAGTGCGAGTGCACGGAGGCCACGCAGACGTCGAAGCCGGCCAGGAACTCCGGTGGCCAGTCCACCCCGCCGTCCGGGCCGATGTTCAGCTCGGTGCCGTGCAGCAGGCGCAACTTCTTGTGCCGGTCGGCGAGTTGCCGCAGCTGCTCGCGCTGGGCGAGCATCTTCTCGTCCGTCATCCGCTGCATCACCAGGTCCGGGGCGTGGTCGGTGACGGCGAAGTAGGAGTAGCCGCGGGCGGCGGCGGTGTCGACCATCTCCTCCAGGGTGGCGAGCCCGTCGGTCAGGTCGGTGTGGGTGTGCAGGTCGCCGCGCAGGTCGGACTCCTGGACCAGGTCCGGGAGTCCACCTTCCAGCGCGGCCTCGATCTCGCCCCGGTCCTCGCGCAGCGGCGGCGGGATCCACGGCAGGCCGAGCGCCGCGTAGACCTCCTCCTCGGTCTCCGAGACCACCTTGGCGCCGCCGTCCACCTCGAACAGCCCGTACTCGGAGAGCTTCAGCCCGGCCCGGACGGCCATCGTGCGCAGCCGGATGTTGTGCGCCTTCGAGCCGGTGAAGTAGACCAGCGCCGCTCCCCAGTCCTCCTCCGGGAGGACCCGCAGGTCCACCTGTACGCCCTGGGTGGTACGGACCGAGGTCTTGGTGCCGCCGCTGCCGATCACCTCGGCGACGTAGGGGAGTTCGGTGAGCGCGGCCATCAGCGGGGCGGAGTCCGCCGCGGCCGCGAGCACGTCGATGTCGCCCACCGTCTCGCGCATCCGGCGCAGCGAGCCCGCGTACGCGCAGCGGGTGCAGCCGGGGACGGCGGAGAGCGCGCCGACCAGCTGCTCGGCCAGCTCGGTGGCGGTGTCCAGCAGGGTGCGGCCGCCGGACTGCCGCATCAGCTCGATGCCGTGCAGGATCCGCTCGCCGCTGCGCTCGCCGAAGCCGGGCAGGTCGGCGAGCCGCTCGGCCCGGGCGGCCGCGGCGAGTTCGTCCACCGAGGCGATCCCGAGGTCGCGGTAGAGGGCCAGGGCGCGCTTGGGCCCGACCCCGGGGACGGCCGTCATCTCCCGTACGCCGGACGGGACCTCGGCGCGCAGCGCCTCCAGGGCGGGGATGGTCCCGGTGGCGAGGTACCCGGCGATCTTCTCGGCGGTGGACCTGCCGACGCCGGGGATCTGCTGCAGGCCCTTGACGTCCAGGCCGGCCAGGTCCTCGGGGTGGCCGCCGACCGCGCGGGCGGCCTTCTCGTAGGCGCGGGCCCGGAAGGCGTCCCCGCCGGTGATGTTGATCAGGTCGGCGTACTCCTGGAGCAGCTCCCTGACCTGGTCGTTGAGCCGGGGCATGGGGCAAGTCTAGGGTCGGTGGGGCGGGGGCGCCGGGTGTACTTCCTCGTGTACTCCGTCAGTCGTACGCGACGGTCAGCAGCAGGACCATGGTCAGCCCGCCGCCGGGGGTGGGCTCCACCGCGAGCCGGCCGCCCGCGGCCACCACCAGGCGGTGCAGGGCGGGCCCGACCGGGCCGTCCGCCCGCACGCCCGCGATCAGCCGCTCGCGTGCCTCGGGCGGCTCGTAGGCGCCCCGGTCGGAGACCCGGACCTCCACCCGGGCGCGGGTCGCCGCCGTCCGTCCGGGCGCCCGCAGCGCGGACGCGCCGCCCGCCACGTCGGCCCGGACCAGAACCCGGCCGCCCAGCGGGCTGCGCCGGATCGCGTGGTCGACCAGCCCGGCGAGGACGGCCTCCAGCCGGCGGGCGTCCCCGGCCACCACCGGGAGCCCGGGGGCCACCCGGACCGTGACGGCCGCCGCCCGCCCGCCGCCGCGCACCACCCGGCGGACCACGTCGGCCACCTGGACGTGCCGGGCCATCGGTTCGCAGCCGGCCTGCCGGCCGGTCCACCGCAGCCGCTCCAGCTCGGTGCGGTCGAGCGCCCTGGGCGCGGCCATCGCGCCGGGCGAGTACGGGCCGGGGCCCTCCTCGGCCCCGGCCGGCGCCGCCGCGCCCACGCGCCCGGACCCGCCCCGGCGCCCGGTGCCGACCGCGCCGACGGTGCCGCCGAGCGCGCCGAGCGCCTTGGCTCCCGTCGCGACGTAGCCCCAGAGCCTCCCGCGTGCCATCGCCCTGCCCCTCGTGCTCCCCGGCGGCCGTCATCGAATCCGCGGCCGACCGGGGTGGGCCGGCTTCCGGGCCCTTCCTGCCAGCGTGCGCCTCGGCCGCCCGGGTGACAATCCCGCTCCGGGTCGCGGTCCGCTCCGGGGCCCCCGCCGAGCGGCCGGCCGGGCACCCGCCGACCGGCGGGGCCCGGAGGCGTGGCCTACTGCGGATCGAGTAACCGCAAGGACTTCTTCGCAAAAGGTCTTTCGCAAAAAACCCTTTGCAAAGAACTCTTTGGGGTTCTAGTCTCCTGCCATGACCGAAGAACGCGGCTGGAAGCACAGCGACGACCCGCACATCGCCATCACCGCCAAGAACATGCGGGCGATGGCGCATCCCGTGCGGATGCAGTTGGTCGGGCTCCTGCGCAAGCACGGCCCGTCCACGGCGACGAGGCTCGCCGAGCAGCTGGGGCTCAACTCCGGAGCCACCAGCTACCACCTGCGCCAGCTCGCCGCCGCGGGCTTCGTCGAGGAGGACGAGGAGCGCGGCAACGCCCGCGAGCGGTGGTGGCGTTCGGCCCACCCGCTCACCGTCTGGACGGTGGACGACATGGCGGACGACGAGCTCGACACGGCCGCCGGCTTCCTGCGGTCCGTCCTGGCCGCGCACACCCAGACCGCCCAGCGCACGCTGGACGCCTTCGAGACCATGCCGCGCGAGTGGCGCCGGGTGACGGACCTCAGTGACCGGGTCCTGCAGCTCACGCCCGCCGAGGCCGAGCGGTTGTCCGGCGAGCTGTTCGAGGTGGTCCGGCGCTACCGGCAGATCGACCACGGCGGGCCCGCGCCGGAGGGCACCGAGCAGGTGGCCGTCGTCGTCCACCTCCTGCCGGACGCGACCGCCACCGCCACCGCAAGCGAGGGGGAGACCGCATGACCACCGGCACCGCCGCCACCGCTGCTACCGCCACCGACGCGCCGGGGCGCAGCTTCCGCCCGCTGGCCGGGGTGCTGACGGCCATGGCCGTCTCCGTGACGGGCACGCGCGTCTCGGCCATCGCCCTGCCCTGGTTCGTCCTGGCCACCACGGGCAGCGCCACCATGACGGGCCTCGTCGCGTTCGCCGAGATGGCGCCGTACGTGGCGGTCAAGGCGCTGACGGGCCCGTTAGTCGACCGGCTCGGGCCGCGCGTGGTGTCCTGGACGACGGACGCGGTCAGCGCCGTCGCGGCCGGGCTGGTCCCGCTGCTGCACGCGCAGGGGCTGCTCCCGTTCTGGGTGCTGCTGGTGATGGTCGCGGTGATCGGGGCGATGCGCGGCCCGGGGGACTTGGCCAAGTCCGTCATGGTCCCGGAGGCGGCCGACCACGCCCGGGTGCCGATGGAGCGCGCCACCGGGCTGTCGGGTGTCACCGAGCGGCTGGCCTCCACCATCGGGCCGGCGGTCGGCGGCGGGCTGGTCGCCCTGATGGGCCCGCTGGCCGGGCTGGCGATCAACGCGGTCACCTTCGCGCTCGGCTCGCTGATCATCGCGGTCGCGCTCCCGCGCGGCATGGGGCGCCCGGCGGTGCCCGCCACGGCCGCGGATCCGGCCGTTGCCGCGTCCGCCGATCCGTCCGCCGATCCGGCCGTTGACGCGTCCGGGGAGGAGCAGCCCGCGGGCTACTGGCGGATGTTCCGCGAGGGCTTCACGTTCCTGCGCTCGGAGCCGCTGCTGCTCACCGTGATCGTGATGATCGGCATCACCAACCTGATCGATGCCGGGTTCATCACCGTCCTCGTCCCGGTCTGGGCGCGGGAGTCCGGCAACGGACCGGCCGCCATCGGCCTGCTGGCCGCCTCCATGGGTGCCACCGCGGTCGTCGGCAGCCTGATAGCGGCGGCCGTCGCCTCCCGGCTGCCCCGCCGGACGGTCTTCTTCACCGGCTTCCTGCTGTGCGGCGCACCGCGCTTCCTGGTGCTCGCCCTCGGCGCGCCGATGTGGCTGGTGATCACGGTCTTCGCGATCGGCGGCTTCGGCTCCGGCTTCCTCAACCCGATCCTCGGCGCGGTGCTCTTCGAGCGGGTGCCCCGCCACCTGCTGGGCCGCGTCCACGCCCTCGGCGACTCCCTCGCCTGGGCCGGCATCCCGCTCGGCGGCCTGGTCGCCGGTGCGGCGGTCGCCACGGTCGGCCTCATACCCAGCCTGATCGCGGCCGGCGCCCTGTACTTCGCGACCACCACACTGGCCGGGCTGCGCCCCGAGTGGCGGGAGATGGACCGCCTCCGTGGCCGCTCGGGCCGAGCGGACAGCGTGGCCGGCGCGAGCGGTGTGGGCGACGCGGGCGACGCGGGCGACGCGGCCGACGCGGCCGACGCGGCCGTCGAGCCGGAACCGGCGCGCAGCGCGTAAGCCGCCCCCCGGGCGTGGCTAGCGGGCCCGACCGGTGACCGGGCCGGGCTCATCCGCCGGGCGGTGCCCCGCCCAGTGGAGCAGCAACAGGCTGGCCAGGGCGGCGAGGGCGCACCAGGTGGAGACGAAGGCGAGGTGCCAGAGCAGGGCGCAGACGACGGCGCCCGCACCGGTGACGAGACCGAGACGGCGGAGCAGGCGGTCGCCGCTCACCAGGAGGGAGCCGACGGTGGCGAGGAGGTAACCGGCCAGCAGGAGGGCCGGGTACGGGATGCCGACCGCGTAGCCCAGGGTGTGGCCGTGCACGGCGGCCGTCACCGGATGGGAGCCGACGGCCACGGCCAGCGGGACGGCGACCGCCGCACCGAGCAGGGTGAGCGCGGCGAGCACCCGTCGGCGCGGTCCGACGGCGGCGCACCACACGGCGGCCGGGACCAGGACGGGCAGCAGCGGCAGGGCGACCACCGCCCAGGCGGTGCGGGCCGCTCCGGCGAGGCCGTCCGGCAGCCCGCCGTCCGTACCGAGCCAGACCAGCGCCTCGATCAGCTGGTGCACACCCAGCACCAGGGGGAGCGCGGCGAGCGGCAAACGCTCGGGACGGCCGGCCCGACGGGCACGGACCACACACGCCACGCCCGTGACCGCGACCAGCCCACCGGCCACGGCGTCCGCCTGCGCGCTCCAGCACATCGCGGCCTAGCCGGTGCTCCCGGGGCGGTCGTCCCCCTCGGGCCCCTGCTCCGCTCCGTCCCCGGCCTTGTCCTCCGGTTCGTCCCCGGCTTCGTCCCCGGGTTCGTCCTCCGGTGGCGCCCCGATGCTCTCCAGGGTGTCGCGTGCGGTCCCGGGCATCGCCGGATGGCGGCCGATCACGATCACCCCGATCACGATCGCCAACAGCCCGACCGACTGCCACGCCAACGCCCCCGGGGTCACCCGCAACCGGTCACCGAGGAAACCCACCGCGCAGGCGATCCCGGCCAGCGGCTGGGCGGCGGTCAGCGCCGGCAGGGACATCCGCAGCGGCGCGGCCTCGAAGGCGCTCTGCACCAGCAGCAGCCCGACCACCCCCGCCACCACCACCGCGTACGGCTGCCAGCTGCGCAGCACCGCGGCCAGGCCCTCGTGGTCGAGGCGCTGGGTGGTGGTCCGGGTCAGCGCGTCCTGGAGGCCGTAGAGCAGCCCGGCGGCGAGCGCCAGCAGGGTCGCCTCCTCGAACAGCGGCAGCCGACGGGCCAGCGAGACCAGCAGCACCACCAGCCCGACCACGGTGCCCACCACCAGCCAGTGCCGCAGCTCCCCGGCGGGCGGCCCCCCGCCGGTCGGCCGCCCGGCCACGATGAAGGCCGTCACCCCGAGGGCCAGCAGCGCCACCCCGGCCCAGCCGGAACGGCCCAGGGTCTGACGGGTCAGCACCCGGGCCAGCGCCATCGCGAAGATCAGATTGGTGGCCAGCAGCGGCTCGACCAGCGACACCTCGCCCTGGTTGAGCGCGAACGCCGAGAGGATCAGCCCGCTGACCATGAACCCGGTGCCGAGCAGCCACTGCGGCATCCGCATCAGGTCCAGCAGCAGCCGCCAGCGCAGCAGATCGGAGCGCGGGGCTTGCTGAGCCGCGTGCTGCTGGAGGACGAAGCCGAGCCCCAGACAGCAGGCCGCGCTGAGAGCGAGGAGGAAGACCGCCACGGAGGGACCACCAGGTTGTCGCTGCCCGCGCCGCGCCGACGAGTCCGAGAGGTGGGTCGGGCGTCGCGGCCGCTCCCGTCAGCCTACCGCCGGGCCGGTGCCCGGGCCGATCGCACGACACGCCCGCGGCGGGGCGGGCCACCAGGCCCTCCGGCAGCGCTTGCCGCCATCGGCAGGGCAGGCGCACGCTGGTGTGAGCGGCCGCCACGGGCCACCGTCCGTGCCGGTCCGGACAGGCGCGACGGGGGCCGCCGCCAGGAGGTGTGGCATGCACAACCAGTGGGACGTGGAGCTGAGGTTCGAGGAAGACGGCGTGCACACGGCGTGTGACGCCAGGCTGACCGGCGCCAGGGCGCCCGGCCTGAGCGCGCACGGCGAGTCCGTGAAGAGCGCGGACGACCGTCCGCTCGCCAGGATCGGCGAGGAGGTCGCGGCCTCCCGCGCCCTGGAGGAACTGTCCCGCAAGCTGCGGGCCCAGGCGACCGGGGAGATCGACGACGAAGGGCACCGCCCGGGCTACCTGATCTACTGAGCCCCCACCGGCGCCACCCTCCCGTCCCGGACCGCAGCGGCCTCGGGCAGTCCTGTAGGCGTGCGCTCGACGTGGACGGCGTCCACGGAGGCGCGTTCCAGCGAAGGTACGCCATGGCCTCGGAGGGAGGAGGGCCATCACCGGACCGGCCTGTCCGGTCGTCGGCCCTACCGGCGCCACCACGGGTCTCGGAGGACGTCGTCCGGGTCGGTGGCGCAGTTGGTGCCGCTGACCACCTCGTGGGCGGGAACGTCCCAGCCGACGACACCCGGAGCCTGACGGTCCAGCTCGACCAGCCGGGCGCGCTGCGGGCCGGCGCCGGTGTCGACGTCGCACATCAACACGCTCGTCCAGGACCGGCCGTCGAGGGCGGCGACGACCGAGAGCACCGGAAGCACCACCAGGGAGAGCAGCAGCGCCGCGACCCGTACCGCCTCGACGGCCCGGGGCCCGAAGGCCACGGCGGTCCGGCCGGTGCGCCGGCCGGTGTCGGCCGAGCGCGCGCCCGTCCGGTACTCGGCCACCACGCCGAGCCGCAACAGGTAGCCCAGGACGCCCGCGGCCACACCCCACCACAGCCCGTTGAACGCCCCGACCACCACCCCGAGCGCCCCCGGCAGGATCGCCGCCCGCGCCGCCGTCTCCGCCAGGGCCCGCCCCTGGCGCCGGGCGGCCCCGCCGTGAGCGGCCCGGTAGGCGTAGCCGATGTAGGAGAGCACCGCCGCCAGCACGACCGCCAGCACCGGCTCGGCGAAGAACATCCCGATGACGACGTCCACCCAGTTCGCCGGCCCCATCGCCAGCAGCGCGTCCCGGGCCGCGTCCCCACCCCCGAGCGTCCACGCCAGCTTCAGCACCGGAATGGCGAACACCACCGCCGGCGCCATCACATGAGCCGCACTCACCTGCGCCGCGCCGCCGCCCCGCGTCCCTTCGGTCATCCGGCAACGCTACGCACGCCCCCCGCACCCCCACACCTCCGACACCCACCCCTGCACCTCGTGGCCTAACCCCCCCACCAACGACGCCGGCCAGCTGTATCCGGTCCCTACTCCCGGCCCCCTTCCGGAACGGGGTCCCACATCCTGCCGCCTGGCCGACTTCCTGCGCCGTTACTCAGGTTGATCCTTGACCAACGGGGTGGGGGCGTGCTCACCGGGGCGCTGATCGCTGTGGTCCGGTTCGGTCGCGTTCGATCAGCGTGGCGGGGAGCTTGACGGTTCTGCCTACGTCGCAGGGGGTGGCCTTCGTCCGGTTCGGGATGCCGGGTGGCCGGCCGGGGCCGGGCGTGCTGGGTTTGGGCGCACGGGCCGGACTGGGCAGGTGGGGGTCGGATGTTCCGGAACCCCCGGCGGACGCGGGTCGGCGTCAGCGCGACGCCGGGGCGGCTGGTCTTCTCCCAAGGGCGGCGCTGGTCGGCGGCGAGTGGGGCGGCGAGGCGGAGCTGGGTGTGGGCGACGATCACGAGCCAGGTCCAGCGGTCCGCGGCCTCCGGGGAGCGGAGCCTGGGTCGGGCCCAGCCGAGGGTCTGCTTGAACAGGCGGCAGGTGTGCTCCGGGTCGAATCTGCGCAGGTAGCTCGACCAGATGAAGTCGACGTCATCGGCGGTGGCGCCCGTCTTGGAGGACCACAGCCAGACCGGTGGCGCGTCGCGGTCGCCGGGCAAGTGGTCGACCTTCAGCCGGATCAGGGTGCCCTCGACCAGCGGGAGTTCGCCGTCGTCGCCGATCCAGGCGGAGCGGTGGGTGAGGTAGGGGTGGACCCGGTCCCACGCCGTCGTCTCGGCCTTGCCGTAGCGCGGGGTGTCGTTCCTGGTGGTCAGCGTGGGTTCGGGCCAGGCGGCGGGGTCGGCGAGTGGGAAGCGGGGCCCGCGCTTCGGGGGCCCCGCCCTTCGGGTCGTAGACGTAGGCGGGCTTCGCCAGTCGCAGGACGCGGTCCGAGCGCAGGCGGCCGACGACCTCGACGGGCAGGTCCCGCAGCACGTACGCGAGGCGCATCGGGTCGTAGCCCGTGTCCATCACGATCACGATGTCCGGGTCGCCGTCGCGCCACTGACCCGCGGCGACCAGGCGCCGGACCACCTGCCGCAGCTGGGCGGCGGTCACCAGCGCAGCATCGTCGCTCGGGCCGAGGCGGACCACGTCCAGGACCTGCGTCCACGAGGTCCGGTCCGGGGTGAGCGCGGTGACGAACGAGTAGGGCCAGCCCGGCACCACGTGGTTGGACGCCTGGCCAGCGCGGCCGTGGACCAGGCAGAACAGCCGCTCGGGCGAGCAGGCGGCGTCGGAGCGCAGCCACGGCGAGACGTCCACGGTGAGCACGATCCGGCCCGCGAAGCGGGGCAGTGGCAGCTCGGCCAGCAGGTCCCGCAGCAGCTCGGTGTCCAGACGGCCGTGGTCGAGCGCGCCGTACAGGGAGCCGTAGCCGCGGTGGTGCTCGGCGGTCAGTGACAGCTCCACCGGCGTACGGGTGGGCGCATCCGAGCACAGCAGCGTGTCGGTCGGCTCAAAGAACGCGTCCGCCCGCGCGGACAGGCTGGCGTAGTAGTCCTCCCGGAAGAGTGACAGTTCCACGAACATGTCTCGCCGGGTGGCAAGTCGGAGCACACTCATCGGCACGGCCCCGTCGTCGATTCCTCGATCTCCTCGCAGAGTCAGGATCACGACCGGGCCGTCCCCATGTCCGCCGATCACCCGAACGAGTGAGCCATCGACGAGCGCAATCAGGGCCCGATGCCAAGGAACAAGCTAAATCAAACCGGGGAGGCCGGCTTGTCGGTGCTCGGACCTACTATGCGGAGCATGACGCGATATATCGACGAGGATCTGCACAGTGCGGAGTTCCGCGAGTGCGATCTGACCGGGGCGCGCCTGATCGGCGTCGTCATGCAGGATGCCGTGATCGACGGGCACGTCACCAACCTCGTAGTGAACGGTGTCGAGGTCACCGAGTACGTCGAGGCAGAGCTCGACCGGCGTCATCCGGTGCGGGTGCTGATCCGCTCCGAGGACCCTGACGATCTGCGCGAGGCATCGCGTCAGCTCCATGCCGGCTGGGCCGCCACGATCGAGCGAATCCGCCGTACGCCCGGCATCGAGCGCCGCAGCGTGAACGACGAGTGGTCGGCGGTGCAGACGATGCGCCACCTGGTCTTCGTCCACGACTCGTGGTTCCGCCGCTGCTGCCTGGGCTCGACGGAGCTGTTCACGCCGATGGGCATTGGGCCGACCGTCGAGCCCTACCGTGGAGCGCACGGGCTTGACCTCTCGCTCGATCCGGCCCTCGACGAGATCGTGAGCGTGCGTGACGCGCAGGCCGCCGAGCTTGAGGCCTGGCTCGATGAGGTCACCGCCGTGCAGCTCGCAGCGCGAGCGCCGGTTCCCGACGACGATGTCTGGCCGCCGTACGCCCGGGGCCGCTTGGTGCGGCAGTGCCTCGGCACGGTGCTCAAGGAGACCTTCGAGCACCACACCTTCTGCGTTCGCGACCTCGACCTGATCGAGGCACAGGACGCCGAGTAGGGCCGACTACAGACAACGTGCACCCAAGCCGACCCGCCCGGGCCCAGGCCGGCCGCCCGGCGTCCCGAACCGGACCAAGCCCCCCGCTGCGACGTGGGCAAGACCGTCAAACGCCCCGCCACGCTGATCGAACGCGACCGGACCGGACCGGTCCGCTCACACCCGCCCCGCTAGCGAAACCGAGCCGCACCATAAGGAACAAGCTCAGGTTGAACCCGCCTCGCTGCAGAGGCTGAGAGCCGTCGATCCGCGGGTACGCCCTCGTCGTGCGATACGTGCGCGGCGTCGGTCCACCATCCAGGAGTAAGAACTCCTAACGAAATGATCTTCGATGGTCGGTTCCAGTCGCTGGGGTGCCATCGGGCAGCATGGGGGCGATGAACTCGGATGAGCCGGTGCCTCGGGAGTTGAAGGTCCTCGATACGACCTCGCTGGTCAGGCTGGAGGAGCAGGCATGCGAGCTCGGCCTCAACCAGCGGTTGAACCCGGCATGGGTGCAGGCGAATGCGGCGCCCGATGGAACCCAGGCTCAGGAAGGCCTCGTGGATGTCATCGCGGATCTCCCAGCGGATGCGCAGGTGTCGGAACCAGTGCAGGTGGGCGAAGGCGCTTTCCACAACCCAGTGTTGAGTGCCGAGTCCGGAGCCGTGCTCGGTGCCTCGGCGGGCGATGAGCGGCTTCACGCCGAGGTTCCAGGCCAGGCGGCGGTACTTGTCGTGGTCGTAGTCGCGGTCGCCGAGCACGGCGTCGGGCCGGCGCCGGAGCCGGCCGCGCTTGCCGCGAACGGACGGCAGTGCCTGAAGCAGTGGAATGAGCTGGGTGACGTCATTGCGGTTCCCGCCGGTCAGGGGGCGGAGAGCGGGATACCGTTGGCGTCGGTGATCAGGTGGTGCTTACTGCCCGGCCGCAGTCGCTCGCTTCCCGGGCTGAGTGAGTGGCAGTTTGCTTAAGTGGAGCGGGAGATGGAGTGATGTCCGCTCCCGTCGACGGGTCTCGATCGTCACCCTGATCTGCTGCAAACCCGGCGAACAGTCCCGGTGGGACGACGGCCGGGGCAAGCGCAAGGCCTGCAAGAGCTCCGCCCGGACTGATCGCCTCCCTGTCCCGACCGGCCGCCTGTGAAGCGCCTGCTGCCTGGCTGGCGGGTGCGCGAGGGCTTGTCGCGAAAGTGGATCTCGGCGGTGAAACGATCACGCTCCGTGGGACATGGAGATCTGACGAACAGTCAGTTGACGTGGTTTGAACCGTTGCTGCCACAGGGCATCAAGCCGGGCCGACCGCAGGCGTGGACGCGGCGGAGACTGATAGGCGGCATGCGGTGGCGGATCCGGGCCGTGCCTCCTGGTGTGACTGAGTGGGGGGACGTGAGAAGTCGGATGGGCCGACTTCTCATGCTGCGGGGGTACGTGGTCAGGGGTGGTGGGTGGGGGTGAGGAAGGTGGTGAGGCGGGGGTTGAGGTCGTGGGGGGCGGCCATGGGGAGGTTGTGGTGGGAGGTGGCCGGGATGATGGCGACTTCGGCTCGGGGGAGGGTGTGGCGGGCGGTTCGGGCGACGGCGTGGGGGTCGTGGGTGCGGCTGTGGGCGGCGAGGAGGGTGAGGACGGGGGTGGTGAGGGTGCGGAGGCGTTCGGGGGTGGGGCGGGGGCCGGTGACGACGGGGGAGGCGGGGAAGTCGGCGTAGCCGAGGGCGTAGAGCTCGCGCCAGGCGGGGTCGGGGCCGGGGGTGGTGCCGGTTTCCCAGTCGAGGTAGGCGCGGGCGCGGGCCGGGGTGCGGTGGGGGAGGAAGAGAGGGAGGGCGCGCAGCAGGTAGCCGGGGCGGAAGCCGGCGAAGCACTGGGTGGGGTCGAGCAGGGCGAGCCGGCCGACCCGGGTGGGGGCGTGCAGGGCGTACTCCAGGGCGATCCAGCCGCCGTAGGAGTGGCCGCAGAGGTCGGCCTGTTGGACGCCGAGTCCGTCGAGGACGGCGTCCAGCCAGCCGAGCAGGCCGGGGACGCCGTCGAGGGCGGCGCCGTCGTGGACGCTGCGGCCCGGGTCGCCGATGAGGTCGACGGCGAGGACGCGGTGTCCTGCTTCGGCCAGGGCGCCGGCGTTGGCGAACCACAGGGTGGAGGTGGCGCCGCCGCCGTGGAGCAGGACGAGCGGGCGGCCGTCGGCGGGGCCGCAGGCGTTGATCCGGGTGGTGCCGTGGGCGGTGCGGACGGTGAGCGCTTCGACCGGGACGGGCCAGCGGGCGAGCAGGGCGTCGTAGGCGGCGAGGAAAGGGGCGGTGCGGGCGGACATGAGGGCCTCCGCGGGTGTGGTGTGATGGCGGCCGAGTCGGCTGGACCACTCGCCGGGCAAGTGTCGTGGTGAACGAGTATTACGCTGAACACGTATCGTGCTGAACAAGTATCTCGCTGAGCGAGAGAATAGTCGCACATGCCCTCCCCGAGGAAGGACGACAGGGTGTCCGAGGTTGCCGACCCGATGCGGCTGGTGCACCTGCTGCGTGGCCTGACGGTCGAACTCGACCTGTTCGGCGCCGAGTTCGCGGCCCGCAACGGTCTGCATCCGACCGATCTGCGGGCGCTGATCCACCTGCTGGACGCGGCCAGGGTCGGGGAGGTGGTCACCCCGGGCCGGCTCGGCGAGGCGCTGGGGCTGAACTCGGCGGGCACCACCGGCCTGGTGGACCGGCTGGAGCGGCTCGGGCTGATCCGGCGCGAGCGGGACCCGCGGGACCGGCGCCGGGTGCGGCTGCTGGTGGAGGAGCGGGCGATGGAGCTGGGGGAGGGCTTCTTCGGCGGGTTGATCGGCGATCTGGTCGCGGCGATGCGGCAGTTCGAGCCAGCGGAGCTGGACACGGCCCGACGCTTCCTGACGGCGATGACCGGGGTGGTGGCGGCCGCCCGGGAGAACTGAGCGTCCAGGGAGGGCCGGGGCTACGCGGGGCCGAGAGTCCAGCTGATCACCGACAGCGTCGCCATCGACACCAGCGTCGACCAGAGCACCGCGTCCCGCGCGAGGGCAATGCCCTGCCGGTACTCGCGGGCGTAGGTGTACACGTTCTGGGCGGTGGGCAGCGCGGAGAACAGCACCACGGTGAGCAGTTGGTGCGCGGGCAGGTGGAGCAGCGGGCCGGCCACGGCGAGGGCCACCAGCGGCTGGACCAGGGTCTTGAGCGCGACGGTCAGCCCGACCTCGGTGCGGCGCGGACGGCCCTCCGCCGGCGGGCGGTTGTGCAGCGATATGCCGAGGGTGATCAGCGCGGTCGGGACGCCGGCGCCGCCGAGCAGTTCGCAGGAACGATTCAGCTCGGCGGGCAGGTGCACGCCGGTCGCCGAGGCGAGGGCGCCCAGGGCGGTGGCCAGCAGGATCGGATTGCGGACGGGCAGGGTGAGCAGCGCCCGCCGCCCGGCCGCGCCGCCGTCCAGGACGGCCAGGACGGCGGGGGTGACCACCAGGATTTGGAACAGCACCACGGGCGCCACGAAGGAGGCGTCGCCGAGGACCTGCATGGTCACCGGGATGCCGAGGTTGGCCGAGTTGACGTAGCCGGAGGCCATCGCGCCGACGGCCAGTTCGCCGGGCTTGCGGTGGAACAGCAGCCGCCCGACGAGCAGACCGAGGCCGATCGTGACCACCGTGCCCGCCGTGAAGGCGAGCATCGAGGCGTTGGCGAAGCGGTCCAGCGGGGTGCGGGCGATCATCAGGAACAGCGCGGCCGGCATCGCCACGTGGAAGACGAACCGGTTGAGCACCGTCTCGGCCTGCGGCCCGAGCAGCCCAGTGCGGCCGACGACGTAGCCGACGCCGGTGAGCGCCCAGATCGGCGCGAAGGCGGACAGCAGGGGGTGCAGGGCTGGCATGGTTCCTCGGATCGCTCGGGCGGATCTGCCGGTGCGACGGGGGTCTCCCGTCGGGGGCGCCGACTCCCGAGCGCGGTGACCCCCCCGAAGCCCATGAACCCCCGGGGCAGTAAACCAGTGGCCGTCGGCGAGGTGATCAACGGGTCTGTCGCGGGCACGCCAGCCGGGGCGGGCCGTCGGCGGGATCGGCGGGCCAGGCACGAGGTCGACTGCCAAGGAACGCGGCCGACCGCCAGGAGCGACGCCGACCGCCCGGGCCTACGATGAGCCGATGGAGGACCAGTACCTGAGCCTGTCCGAGGTGGAGGCGATCGCGCGCCGGGCCCACCGGGGGCAGGTGGACAAGAACGGCCACCCGTACGGCGAGCACATCGCGGCGGTCGCCCACGGGACGGCGGCGCGCGGCGGCAGCGCGGCGCAGGTCGCGGCGGGCTGGCTGCACGACACCGTCGAGGACGACCGGCTGAGCCGGGAGTGGCTGGCCGGGGCCGCGCTGCCGGAGGAGACCAAGGCGATCGTGGACGCGCTCACCCGGCGCCGGGACGAGCCGGTCGAGGAGTACACGGCTCGCATCCTGGCCACGCCGGGCGCGCTGCTGGTCAAGCGCGCGGACCTGGCGCACAACTCCGATCCGGCCCGCCTCGCCGTGCTGGACCCGGCGACCGCCGAGCGACTGGCCGCCAAGTACGCGCGGATGCGCGAGCTGCTCGGACTCACCGGCGAGCTGTAGTCCGCGAGCTGTAGTCCACGAGCTGTAGTCCCCGAGCCGGGGGCCAAGGAACCGGGGCCCAAGGAGCCGGGGCCCGAGAGCCCGCCGCCCACGGGCGTCGGAGAACCACAAGAGGGCCCGGACCACGCGGATCGCGCGGGTCCGGGCCCTCTCGGGCACCCCGGTGGTCCCTGTCCGACCCCCGGGGTGAGGGGGAGTGGTCAGGTGACGGTCGGAGGCTGGTGGGCCGATGGGGTCGGCTTAGTACCAGTGGTTGGCCTGCCAGAAGTTCCAGGCGGCGTTCGGGCTGCCGTAGCGGGTGTTCATGTAGTCCAGCGCCCACTTGATCTGGGTGGCCGGGTTGGTCTTCCAGTCCGAGCCCGCCGAGGCCATCTTGGAGCCCGGCAGCGCCTGGGCCAGGCCGTACGCGCCGGAGCTCGCGTTGGTCGCGGACACGTTCCAGCTCGACTCGTGGGCGATGATCTGGCTGAAGGAAGCCAGCTGGTTGGCCGGGACGATCTGGGCGGCGATGGCCTGCGGGGAGGCGGTGGCGGCGTTCGCGGTGGCGGGCAGGACACCCGCGCCCAGGGCGGTCAGACCGGCGGCGCCGGCGAGGATCGCGGCGGAAGTGCGCATACGGAGCTTGAAAGCGGGCATAAAGAGCAGGACCTCAATCGGGTTGGGCCGGGTCACTCCCCGCCGCGGACCTCGGCCGGACAGGGGCCGTAACGGTCGCGGGGTCGTGACCCGGCAGCAAGCCGTTCACCGGCGGGACAGGTGCCGGTGCGGCTGACGACTGAGCCATTGTTGGCAGACGGCATCGGCCCCCGCCAAGACCCCCTCGGTACGACCCACGGTCGTACGGAAGGGGCCGCCGTGGATTCGAAGGGGCGGTCGCGCGGAGCGTGCGGAGCGGGGGTGAGCTGCGCGAACGCGGGGGGTGCCGGGGTGGCGCGGGCGTTCCGGGGGTGTCTACTACCGCCCGTCGTGGGTGTTGATCACGTGTGAGCGCACTCACCGTGCGGGGCTCGGCGGGCGTCACTCGCCGGCCCGGTCGAAGCACGGTGGGTACAGACGATCAACCCCGCGTTGAGACCGGCGCCACACCCGAGCGGCGGGATCGGCGCGACATCGCCGCGCCAAGCGGCGGGAGGTGGGAGGCGGGTCCTAGCGGAGGTCGCCCAGCCGTCGGTGCCGGACGGCCCGGGCCGCGAGCCGGTCCGCTTCGGTGGTCGCCGACAGAGCGCCGAGCGCCGCGCCGACCGCGTGCCCGAGCCGGGCGCAGAAGGCCGCCGGCTCCTCGGCGGCGTCGGGCAGCTCCGGGACCACCTCGTCGACCAGCCCGACCTCGGCCAGCCGGTGCGCCCCGATCCCCTGGGCGCGGGCCAGCTCGGCGGCGTGCGCGCCGTCCCGGTGGACGATCGCCGAGGCGCCCTCCGGCGGCAGCGGCGCCAGCCAGGCGTGCTCGGCGGCGATCACCCGGTCCGCCGGGAGCAGCGCGAGCGCCCCGCCGCCCGAGCCCTGGCCGAGCAGCACGGCCAGGACGGGGGTGCGCAGCGCGAGCAGGGTGGTCAGGCAGTGGGCGATCTCCACCGCGATGCCGTCCAGCTCGGCCTGGGCGGACAGCTCGGCGCCGGCCGTGTCCACCACGGTGACGAGCGGAAGTCCGAGCTGCTCGGCCAGGCGCGCGGTGCGCCGTACGGCCCGCAGGTCGGCGGCGGTGAAGGGGCGTTCGTGCTCGGGGGTCTGCCGCTGCTGGCCGACGACCAGGACGGGCCGGCCGCCGAGCAGGGCCAGCGCCCGGACCAGTGCGCCGCCGCGCCCGCCGGGGGCGTCCAGCAGCACCAGCTCCTCGGCGGTGTGCCGCAGCAGCTCGCGGGTGCCCGGGCGGTCGGGGCGCCGGGTGCGGAGGACGGAGTCCCAGGCGTCGGGGCGCCCATGAGTGGGGACGGGCACGGGGGTCGGAGAGGCGGTGGGGTCTGTAGGAGGGGACGGCGGTGCGGCGGCGAGGACGGCGAGGGTGCGGCGGAGCAGCTCGCGCAGCTCCTGCGGCGGTACGACGGCGTCCACCAGTCCCTGGCCGGCGAGGGTCTCGGCCCGCTGGACGTCCGGCGGCAGTTCCACGCCGCGCAGCTCCTCGTACACGCGCGGGCCGAGGAAGCCGAGCCGGGCGCCGGGCTCGGCGAGGACCAGCTGTCCGAGCGTTCCCCAGGAGGCGAAGACCCCGCCCATGGTGGGGTTGCGCAGATAGGTGAGGTAGGGGAGGCCGGCGGCGCGGTGCGCCTGGACGGCGGCGGTGATCCGCAGCATGCAGAGGAAGGCCGCCGAGCCCTCCTGCATCCGCGTCCCGCCGGAGACGGGCAGGGCGAGCAGCGGCAGCCGCTCGGCGGTGGCGCGCTCGACGGCGCGGGTGATCCGCTCGGCGGTGGCGACGCCGATCGAGCCGCCGAGGAAGCCGAACTCGGAGGCGATGAGGGCGACCGGCCGGCCGTCGATCGAGCCGACGCCGGTGAGGACGGCCTCGTCCAGGCCGGTGCGCTCGCGGGCGCGGTCGAGGGAGGCGCGGTAGTCGGGGTCGGGCCGGTCGACGACCGGTGGCTCGTCCCAGCCGCGGAAGCCGCCCGGATCGACCAGCAGGCCGATCAGCTGGTGGGCCGTCAGTGCCGTGCCCGAGCCCGTACCCATGCCCACCCCGTCAGAGTCGTTCCGGCGATCGTTCCGGTGATTGCTCCGGCGGTCGTTCCGGCGGTCGTCCCGGCCCCGCCGTGATCCGTCCGGCTAGGCGGCACTCTATGCGGCACGGTCCGGTCGGGACAGCTCCGACATGAGTTCGATGGCGGTCGACCCTTGCGCCGGACGGGCGGTTCGTGGGCGTTTCGCGGACGGCTCCGGGGGAGGGGCGCGGGGCTCGGCGTACGGCTCAAGTCCTCGTAGGTAAAGGGTAGTTACTCGCTGGTTAATAGTTTTTCTGAGGGCTTCCGGAGCTGACGGTGTCTCGTCAGACTGGTGGACATGACTCGCACTCTACGCGCGTGGAAGACCCGCGCCGCCGCCGTCACCGCCGTCGCCCTGATGACCCTCGCCCCGGTCGCCGTCGCCACCGAGGCGCACGCCGACGTGAGCGGCTCGGTCTGCCTCTCCGCCCTCCCGTCGCAGGCCACCGACACCCTCAACCTGATCGCCTCCGGCGGACCGTTCCCCTACTCCCAGGACGGGGTGGTCTTCCAGAACCGGGAGGGCGTCCTGCCCAGCGAGTCCTACGGCTACTACCACGAGTACACCGTCATCACCCCGGGCTCCCCGACCCGCGGCGCCCGCCGGATCGTGACCGGGCAGGCCAACCAGGAGGACTACTACACCGGCGACCACTATGCCACGTTCTCGCTGATCGACCAGACCTGCTGACCGTCCGCTGATCACCCCGGGGCCGTCCCCGGACGCTCCGACACGACGGTGGCCTCGGCTGGCTTCCCCGCCGAGGTCACCGCCGTGCGGCCGTATCCGCAGCGGTAGCCGCTGCCCCCAGCTCAGAGCTCGGACGGCCCCCAGGCGCCCACCGCCAGCTCGTCCCCCACCCGCAGCGTGCCGGGCCGCAGCACCGCGAACTTGCTGCCGAACGCCACCCCGCCCGCCGCCGCCCGGCGGTACCGGGCCAGCGTGCGCAGCGGCTCCGGGCCCGCCTTGGTGCCGTGGGACTGGTCCACCATCGTCACCGCGCAGCGGATCGCGAGCTTGGCGTAGCCCAGTTCGGCCCCGCCCACCTCGATCCGGCGGGCCAGGTCCTCGGTGTGCGGTTCGGACCAGCCGTCCACCACCACGTTCGGGCGGAACCGGTCCATCGGCAGTGGCGGAGTGCCGGAGAGCTCGTTGAAGTACTCCAGCGAGGAGTGCGACACCAGGTGCACGGCGCAGCTGTCCGCGTAGCCCGAGGTGCCCGGGACCAGCCCGTCGGTCACCCGGTCGTGCTCCGGCGGCACCCGGACCAGTCGGCTGCGCGCGCCCAGCACCCCGGAGAGCCAGTCGGCGGCCTCCTCGCCCTGGTCGATGCCGAAGAACGGCGCACCGAACAGCCGCACCTCGCGGCGCGGGCCCCCGGTGTCCACCGGAACCGACACCGGCTCCGTCCCCGGGGCGGCCAGGGTCAGCGAACGGCCGTCCTCCGCCACCGTCGGGCGGACGGTGGCCAGCACCGGGTCCCGGCGCTGGGAGCGGAACACGCCCTCCTCGTCCACCACCATGAACGCCCGGTCGTGGGCCAGCCCGGCCCGGGTGAGCTCCGCCTGCGCGGCCGCCACCCCCGCGCAGCCCTTCACCGGGTAGTACCGCAGTTCCGTCACCGTGGCCATCGTCCTGCTCCCCCTTCGCGCCGGCGTGCCGTGCTACGCCCGCGTACCGTCCATCTCGCGAACCCCACAGGGTAGTTGAGCGGGTCGACGGGGGTGGAGGCGGGACGGGGTGGATCCGCCCGCCGCTTGCTAGGGTCGGGGGCATGGCACCACCGAGCAGCGCGAACCCCCCGGGGCGGCTCCGGCGTGACGCGCAGCGCAACCGCGACTTCCTGCTCGCCGCCGCCCGCGACATGTTCTCCCGGCACGGCCTGGACGTGCCGCTGGACCAGATCGCCAAGGAGGCGGGCGTCGGCAACGCCACCCTCTACCGGCACTTCCCGACCCGCGAGGCACTGATCGGCGAGGTGTTCGCGGACGCCGGGGGCGGCCTGGCCGCCGCGGGCGAGGAGGCGCTCGCCGACGCGGACGCCTGGACCGGCCTCGAACGGTACTTCGGGCGGATCTTCGAACTGGTCGCCGCCGACCGGGGCATCAACGACCTGGTCACCCAGGCCATCCCGACCATCCCCGGGATGATCGAGATCAGCCGCGGGCACGCCACCACCGTCGGCGCCCTGATCGCCCGCGCCCAGGAGCAGGGCACCATGCGCCGCGACGTCGTCACCATGGACCTGCTCTTCCTGCTCGGCCCGCTCTGCCGCGCCCTGCCTGCCGCCACCGAGCTGCGCCCCGACCTCTGGCGCCGCTACCTTGCCCTGCTGCTCGACGGCTTCCGCGCCCAGGCCACCCACCCGCTGCCGGTCCCGCCGATCGGGGAGGAGCACCTGGACCGGATGTTCGCGGACCTCTGGGAGGCGGAGCAGCCGGAGCCGTCCTGAGCCCGGGCCCTCCTGAGCCCGAGCCCGCCGCAAGCCCGAGCCTGCTTCCGCCCGTGCCGCATCAGGGACGCGTACGGAAGGACGGGCCCCGCGTCAGAGCCGCGTCAACGGCCCGTGGCCGTACGGGCGCGGGCCGCTTTGCTGGGGTGGAATCGGCGCGGTCCGGTCCGACCCGGTGCGAGGGCACCCGGGCGCGCGGGCGGACGGAGAGGCAGGGCGGGCCATGACGGACAGTGGTGCGGACGGGGGCCGGATCGTGGTCGGCATCAGTGGCTCGTTGGGCAGCCTCGCCGCGCTGCACCGCGCGGTGGCCGAGGCCCGTCGCTCGGACGTCGAGGTGCTCGCGGTGCTCTGCTGGACCCCGCCCGGCGACGAACTCGGCTACCGCCGCACCCCGTGCCCGCCGGTGATCGAGGCCGGCCGCGACGCCGCCGTGGCCCGGCTGCGGCAGGCCCTCGACGAGGCCTTCGCCGGACGCCACGCGGGTGTCCGGCTGCGCTGCCAGGCCGTCCGCGGCGACACCGGCCACACGCTGGTGCGGTGCGCGGACCGGCCCGGTGACCTGCTCGTCCTCGGCGCCGGACGGGAGCGCGGCCGCCTCGCCCGACTGGTGCACCCCTCGGTCACCGCCTACTGCGTCCGGCACGCCGCCTGCCCGGTCCTGGCCGTCCCGCGTCCGCCGCTGCAGCGCGAGCTGGAGGCTCTGGAGCGCGGTGGCGGGCTGCGGGAGCCGGCGGCGGGGACCTGAGGTCAGGCCGGCCTGACGTCAGGCCGGCCCGGCCGCCTCGGCGAGGACGGCGGCGGTCCGCCGGCCGGCGGCCAGGGTGTCGGCGTCGGTGGCCGGAAGGCAGCGGCCGGCCTCGGGGCGGTAGGCGGTCATCACCACGCCGGCGTGGTCGGTGGGCAGTTCGAGGGTCCGTACCGCCGAGCGCTGCTTTGTCAGAGCAGCGCTCAACTGCCGGGTGTGCTCGATGTCCACGATCCCGTCCGCCGTGCCGTGGACCAGCCAGAGCGGGACGGGGGACGGGCCGGCGGCCAGGTGGTCGAGCGGGGCCTCGCCGGTGGTGACGGCCGTGGTCGAGTAGTGCGAGGCGATGCCGACGGCGGCGACGGGCCGTAGCTCGGCGGGGGTGTCCGGGTGGGTGGCCACGGCTATCGCCTCGCGGCCGCCCATCGACCAGCCGGCCAGCACGAAGCGGGCCGGGTCCCCGCCGTGCTCGGCGGCGATCCGGCGGGCCTGGGCCAGCGAGGCGAGCAGTTCGGCGCCGCCGCGGTCCGGCTGCTCGGAGCTCCAGTCCGGGACGAGCACCAGCAGCCCCAGCCCGGCGGCCTCCCGGGCCAGCGGCCGCAGCACGTCGCGCTCGTTCGGGCCGTTGCCGTGCCAGAGCAGCACGATGGGAGCCGGTCCGGCGGTGTCGGCGGCGGGGAGGTGGACGTCCATCAGCCGCCCTTCCGCGTACGGAGCGGCAGTCGGGGCGGCAGGCGGACTGGCCTCGGGTCGAGCGCTCGTCATGCGGGGTTCCCCTCCGGTTCGGTGGATGATCACGGAGCTGGTACTGTACTTCTCGTCGCGAGGGAGGGATTCCTCGTCAGGCGTCAGTGGTGCTACCAGAGCACGTCCTACTTTCAGTAGGAAGAGTCCGTGCGACCCGGGCCTGGCGCTCCAGAGTCGGACAGGGTCCGGTGCCGTTCGTTCGGCTCCGGGCCCTGTCCGCGTTTCCGGGAACAGGGCGACCGCCGGACGACCGTTCGGGACGGGGCGTTCTCAGGACGGCTGGCGGTCGGAGCCCAGCTCGCGGGAGATCCGCAGGCCGACCTGGGCGACCACCGGGCCGAGGGCGCGGACCCGGGCGGCGGTCATCCGTGAGGTGAGGCCGGAGACGGACAGGGCGGCGGTCACCTCGCCGGTGTGGTCGAAGATCGGGGCGGCGACGCAGCGGACCTCGGGCTCGTTCTCGCGGTCGTCGATCGAGTAGCCGCGGGCGCGGATGCGGGCGAGGTCGGCGCGGAGCCGGGGCTCGTCGGCGATGGTCCACGCGGTCACCGGGCGCAGTCCGGCCGCGACCACCTCGGCGACGGCCTCCTCGGGCAGCCAGGCGAGGATCGCCTTTCCGGTGGCGGTGCAGTAGGCGGGGGCCCGGCTGCCGACCCGGGAGGCCATCCGGACGTTGGTCTCGTCCTCGACCTTGTCCAGGTAGACGATCCCGGGGGCCTGCCAGACGGTCAGGTGGACGGTCTCGCCCGCCTCGCGCTGGAGCCGGCGCAGGTGTTCGGCGGCGACGCTGCGCAGGTCGAGGGTGGTCAGGTAGGCCTGGCCGAGCCGCAGGGAGCCGTGGCCGAGCCGGAACCAGCCGGTCTCGCGGTCCCGGTCGAGGAGGTGCTCGTCCAGCAGAGGGCCGGCCAGCCGCAGCACGGTGCTCTTGTTCAGGCCGAGCCCGTCGGCGAGCTGGGCGAGCGGCACGCCGCGCCCGTCGCCGTGGTCGCGGACGTAGCCGAGGACGGCGAGCGCGCGGCGCAGCGAGGAGGACTGGTTGCGTTCGGTCGCGGGTTTCTTGGGCGCCGTCTCCGTCATGGGTCCGTTCCCTGTGTCGTTCTGCCGGTGTTCCCCCGCAGGTCGGCGGCGGTTGTCAGAACGTACCCGGTCGTGACGGGATCGCCTCATCTTCGATACAACGTTGTGCAGTGCAAAACTTTCCCCAACTCCCCCTTGTTGGCGCCGATCGCCCCCGCCTAACGTCCCTGCCATCGAGCAGGCGACGTCGCCCCACCCGAGCGCTGCGCCCTGCCGTACCCCCACCACTTCACCCACCATCGGCCCCGGTCAGGGCCTGCTTCGACGTGCCCGTCCCCGCGGCGGACGTCTCGGCGGCAGCTGTCGGGAGGGGAGGTCTCCACCATGCGACTCATCGGACGGACCGCCGCAGCCGTCGTGCTCGCCGCCGGCTGCCTGGCCGCCACCGCCTGTGCCCCCGGCACCGCCTCGCCGGCGAGCGACAAGGCCGCCGACGACCGGACCGGCACGCTGCAGGTCTGGCTGTACAACGAGGCGGGCAACGCGGCCAAGGAGGCCGTGATCGCCAAGGCCGTGACCGACTTCCAGGCCTCCCACCAGGGCGTCACCGTCAACGTCAGCTACATCGACACCGACGCCTCGGCCCGCGCGGCCAAGATGAAGGGCGCGTTCAACGACCCGAACAGCGCCCCCGACCTGGTCGAGTTCGGCAACACCGACCTGCCCGGCTACGTCGCCGCCGGCGGCCTCGCCGACATCACCACCGAGCTGGACACGTGGCAGGACAAGGGCGACCTCGACCCGGCGATCGCCAAGACCGCCGTGGTGGACGGCAAGACCTACGGCCTGCCCTGGTGGGTCGGCGTGCGCGCGCTGTACTACCGCACCGACCTGTTCACCGAGGCCGGCCTCACCCCGCCGACCTCGTACGCCGAACTGGTCGCCGCCAACCAGAAGATCCACGCCGCCCACCCGGACACCTTCGGCATCGCCGTCGGCGGCAAGTACACCTTCGCCGCGCTGCCCTTCGTCTGGGACGCGGGCGGCGACATCGCCACCAAGGACGGCGCCGCGTTCAAGGCGGCGATCAACTCGCCCGCCTCGCAGGCCGGGATCAAGCGCTACACCGACCTCTTCGGCGCGGACGGCTGCCCCGCCCAGCAGTGCGCGGACCTGACCGGCGGCAAGACCGTCGACCTGTTCGCGGCCGGCAAGTCGGCGATGGCGGTGCTGCTCAACTCCAACCGCGGCAAGGTGGACGCGGGCGCGGTCAAGGGCAAGTACGGCGTGGTGCCGCTGCCCGGCGAGAAGCCCGGCTCGATCGCCCCGGCCTTCGCTGGCGGCAACAACCTTGGCGTGATGAAGGCGGCCAAGCACCGCACGCTGGCCGTCGAGTTCGCCGAACTGCTGGCGAGCCCCGCGTACCAGGAGCAGATGTACGACGCGATGGGCAACCTGCCGACGCTCAAGTCCGTCAGCGGCAAGGTCGCGGCGAAGGACGCGTTCCTGAAGCCCTTCACCGACACCATCGCGGCCGGCACCAGGTTCGTCCCGCTCGACCAGGCGTGGGCGCAGATCGACGCCCAGGCGGTGATCCCGACGATGCTCCAGCAGGTCGTCACCGGCAAGGCGGACGTGGCCAAGGCCTCGGGCGACGCGGCCGCGCAGGTCTCCTCGGCCTTCGCCGCGCACTGACGGCCGACCGCCGGCGGCGGGGGCGCGCCACGACCGCCGCCGCCGGCATGTGAGTCACCGCCACCGTCACCGCCGCCGGCGGCGAGTCACCGGCGCCGCTGCCGGTACCGAGTCACCGCCGCCGGCACCGAGCCACCGGCGCCGCACCGCCGGCCCCCGGCCGCGTACGGACGGCCCCCCTCCCGGTTCGTCTCAGAGAGCAGGTCCCGCACGTGTCCGTATCCACCTCGACCGCCCCGGCGCCGCCTTCCCCGCAGAGGCGCCGTGGGGGAAGGGCGCCGGCCGCACCCCCGGGCGGCCGGCGCCGGCGGCCCCCGCTGCTGCTGCTCCTGCCGGCCGCGGTCATCCTGATCCCGCTGGTCGCCTACCCGATCTACCAGCTCGGCCTGCTGTCCGTACTGGACTTCGGGCAGGCCCAGGCCTCGGGCGGCGCCCCGACCTCCTTCGTCGGCTTCGGCAACTACTCGAAGATCCTCGAGGACGAGCAGTTCTGGACGGTGCTGTTCCAGACCATCGGCTTCGCGGCGTTCTGCGTGGTCGCCACCCTGGCCGTCGGCGCCACCCTCGCGGTGCTGCTCACCAAGGTCGGCCGGTGGCCCCGGCTGGTGCTGACCACCGCGGCGATGGCCGCCTGGGCGGCGCCGGCGATGACCGGTTCGACGGTGTGGAGCTTCCTGTTCGACACCAACCTCGGCCTGGTCAACCACACCCTGGAGGGGCTCGGACTCTCCGGCTTCCACGAGTTCAACTGGTTCTACGACAAGTGGACGGCGTTCCTGATCGTCGGCGCCGTGGTGGTGTGGCACTCCTACCCGTTCGTGATGGTCACCCTCTACGCGGGCATCCGGGCCATCCCGGAGGAGATCATGGAGGCGGCCGCCCTGGACGGCGCCAACACCTGGACCACCTTCCGCCGGATCACCGCACCGATGCTGCGCCCGATCCTGACCATCGTGGTGATCCAGTCGGTGATCTGGGACTTCAAGGTCTTCACCCAGATCTATGTGATGACCGAGGGCGGCGGCATCGCCGGCCAGAACCTCGTGCTCAACGTGTACGCGTACCAGAAGGCGTTCGCCTCCTCGCAGTACGGGCTGGGCGCGGCGATCGGCGTGATCATGCTGCTGATCCTGGTGATCCCGACGGTCCTGTACATCCGCACCCTGCGACGGACGGGGAACGAACTGTGAGCCCGGCGAACTCCCCGGCGAACTCCCCGGCCGTGAAGCCGGCCCGGAACACCGGCGGCCCCCAGGACGGGAGCGGCCCCCGGAACACCGGCGGCCCCCGGAACACCCGGGGTCGGAACACCCGCGGCCGGTGGCGGCTGGCCGCCAACAGCGGCGCGATCGTGCTGGCCGTGGTCACCGCCTTCCCGATCTTCTGGATGGTGCTCTCGGCCTTCAAGCCCAAGGGCGAGATCCAGTCGCTCGACCCCAGGCCGTGGACCGCCCACCCCACGCTGGAGAGCTTCCGTCAGGTGCTCAGCGTGGACGGCTTCGCCCGCTACTTCGGGAACAGCCTGGTGGTCGCGCTGTCGGTGGTGGTGCTGTCGGCGATCGTGGTCTTCCTGGCGGCGGTGGCCGTGACCAGGTTCCGGTTCAAGTTCCGCACCACCATCATGGTGATGTTCCTGATCGCCCAGATGATCCCGGTCGAGGCGCTGACCATCCCGCTGTTCTTCATGTTCCGCGACGCCGGACGGTTCGCCCCAGGCATCGGGCTGAACACCCTGGCCTCGCTGGTCCTGGTGCAGCTGGCGTTCTCGCTGCCGTTCGGGATCTGGATGATGCGCGGCTTCGTCGCGGCCGTCCCGGTCTCGATCGAGGAGGCGGCGCAGATCGACGGGGCGGGCCGGACCCGCATCCTGTGGCGGATCCTGCTGCCGCTGGTGGCCCCGGGCCTCGCCGCGACCAGCGTGTTCTCCTTCATCGCGGCGTGGAACGACTTCGTCTTCGCCAAGACCTTCATCATCAGCGCCACCCAGAACCAGACGCTGCCCTCGGCGCTGCTGGTCTTCTTCAAGCCGGACGAGAACGACTGGGGCGGCATCATGGCGGCGTCCACGCTGATGACCGTGCCGGTGCTGATCTTCTTCATCGCGGTGCAGCGCAAGCTGGTCTCCGGGTTGGCCGGTGCGGTGAAGGACTGATCGCCCGCGCGTGCGGAGCGGCCGGGAGTCCCGTCGTCGTGCGGGACTCCCTGTCGTACGTGAGGGTGGGCGCTCCGGGCGTGGGCGCCGACACCGGTTCAGGAGACGAAGCCGACGATGTCGGTGCCCTTCCGGCTCCGTGCGATCCGCAGCCAGCCGACGACCTCCGCGACGGCCTCGGCCACCTCGCGCTCCGGCACCGGGGCGCGGCCCTCGCGCCCGGCCCGGTCGAACCGGTCCAGCGCCTGCCCGCAGTCCCCGGCCGACCAGGTGCCGCAGGACGGCACCGCGCAGAAGGGCAGTCCGGTGGGAAGGCCGCCGCCGTACTGGAAGTCCGCGACCGAGACGGCGGTGATCCCGTACGCCTTCAGACCGTCGTCGACCACCTCCAGCCAGTTGCCCCGGAACGGGCCGAAGGAGTCGACCTCCAGGGGCTGTCCGACCAGCCAGCACAGCCGCCGGTACGCGTAGCCGTACTGGAAGGCGTGGTCCTCGTTCCCGGAGAAGGGCCCGCCGTGCACCACGGCGCGCAGCGCCTCCAGGGCGGTCGGAGCGCCCTGCGCGATCTCGTCGGCGAAGTGCTCGTCGGACCTGTCCAGGGACGGGCCGAAGTACGCGAGGGCCTCGTCGACCGCTCCGTCGTCGCCGCTGCCGACGCGGGCACGGAGCTCCGCGGGGTCGACCAGGTACGCGCGCAGGAAGGAACTCATATCAGCACGGTAGCGGGCGCAACGGACAGCCGGGTCGGCGGGTCCGGCCGCCATCGGGCGGTGGGGTCGTACTGAATCTTCTTGCCGTACAGGCAAGTTGACGGGGCGGCAGCGGCCTCGCCGGCTCCCCGGGTGAAGGGCGGGAGCGTCGGCGGCCCGGGCTCAGGCCGCGGCCGCGGAGTCGCGGGCGGGGACGGCGACCAGCACGAACTCCGCGCCGGCGTCGTCCCGGACCAGCGCGGTGCGGCCGAACGGCCCCGGCACCGGACCGGAGACGACGGTGCCGCCGAGGGCGCGCAGCCGGTCGGCCGCGCGGTCGGTGTCCTCGGTCGCGAAGTGGACCAGCCAGCGTGCGCCTCCCTCCGGACCGGCGCCCGGGCCGGAGGGGCTGGAGGGGTCGGAGGGGCCGATGCTGCACGCGGGCCGACCGGCCACCCGGGCGAGGGTGTGGCCCGCCCGCGGCCGGTCGTAGCTGTAGCCGACGACCCGGCGGTAGAAGGCCCGCGCGGCGTCGGGGTCGGGGGAGAGGTGCTCGTTCCAGGCGAACGCGCCGGGCTCGTCGACCAGGCCGGCGCCGTCGATGGTGCCGGCCCGCCAGAGCCCGAAGCGGGCGCCGAGCGGGTCGACGGCGAGCGCGGCGCGGCCCTGCTCGGGCACCTCGTACGGTTCGCGGGCGAGGCGGCCGCCGGCGGCCCGGACGGCGGCGGCGGTGCGCAGCGGGTCGGGGCAGGCGAGGAAGGTGGTCCAGGCGGGCGGGTCGGTCGGCCGGGCCCGTTCGACGGCCGCGACCTGGGCGCCGTACCGGGTGGCCACCGCCTCGGCGGTGCTGGTCGGGACGAACTCCCAGTCGAACAGCGCGCCGTAGAAGGCCTGCGCCCGTGCGGTGTCCGGCGTGGTGAGCACGACCCAGCACGGGACCCCGGCGCGGTAGTTGCCCGGCTTCGGCATGCGGTCCTCCTGGCGGGCCCGGTGTCCGGCGCCCGGCGTCCGGTGCCCGGAGCAACGGCCCCACCCGCCAGCCTCCGCGCCCGGCGAACGGGTGGCAAGCGGGCGTCCCCGACGACGATGCCTAGGACACCCCGTGCGGCCGGAACTGGACGCTGATCCGCGGGCCCACCGGGCGGGCCGTCTTGGGGATCGCGTGTTCCCAGGTGCGCTGGCAGGAGCCGCCCATCACCACCAGGTCCCCGTGGCCGAGCGGGTGGCGGACGACGGTCGTGCCGCCGGACCGGGGCCGCAGCGCCAGGGTGCGCGGCTCGCCGACGGAGAGGATCGCCACCATGGTGTCCTCGCGGGCGCCGCGCCCGATCCGGTCGCCGTGCCAGGCCACGCTGTCCCGGCCGTCCCGGTAGTAGCAGAGTCCGAGGGTGCGGAACGGCTCGCCCAGCTCCCGGGCGTAGTGGTCGCTCAGGGCGGCCCGGGCCAGGCCGAGCACCGGGTGCGGCGGTTCGGCGTGCGCCGGGTAGGAGGCCAGCAGGCGCGGGACGTCGACCGTCCGCTCGTACATCTCGCGGCGTTCGGCGCGCCAGGGCACGGTGGCGGCCAGCTGTTCGAACAGCTCGTCGGCCCCGTGCAGCCAGCCCGGGAGCAGGTCGAGCCAGGCGCCGTCGCCGAGCGGCTGCCGTCGCAGGCCGTCGAGCGGGCCGAGGCGGACGCCGCCGCGGTCGGTGTCGTCGAACAGCGAGGGCTGGAGGTGGACGGTGCCGTGCATGGGGTCAGCGTACGCCCTTGTTCGAACAGGTGCTCGAATATTGCGCCCAGGGCATGGGTATACCGAGCGATGCACGGTGATATTCAGTTAATGCCTTCGATTTGCAGGCCAAATTGGGAGTGTGGCAACCTAATCGCAGACATTGAAGAGTTTTGACATCGGAAAGCGAAGGATCATGTCGGACGGCGCCCGCGTCATCGTCGGAGTCAGCGGCTCCCTGCACAGCCTGACCGCCCTGCACCGGGCGGCCGAGGAGGCCCGGGTCCGGCAGGCGGTGCTGGTGCCGGTGCTCGCCTGGACGCCGGTCGGCGGCGAGCGCAACTACCGGGCCCGGCCGTGCCCGCCGCTGCTGCGTGCCTGGCAGGAACTCGCCGAGGCGCGGATGGCGAGCGCGCTGGAGCAGGCCTTCGGCGGTCTGCCGATCGGCGTGCCGGTGCGGCCGCTGGTCGTGCGCGGCGATGCCGCCACGGTGCTGACCGGGCTCGCCGACCGTCCGGGCGACCTGCTGGTGGTCAGCACCGGCGAGCAGGGCGGCCTGCGGGTCAGGCTGCGCGGGCTGACGCGCCGCTCGGTCACCCGGCAGTGCCTGGCCCGGGCCCGGTGCGGGGTGCTCGCCGTTCCGCCGTCCACGCTGCACGAGGACCTGCGCGCGCTGCACCGCGGCATCGACCTGCGGGAGCTCGCGGCGGCCTGACGGTCCGTCAACTCCGGTGCGTGGTGCGGCCGTCGACCACCGTACGGGTGGGGCGAAGGTCGCGCAGCGCGTCCACCGGGCAGTCCAGCGGATCGACCGGCCACACCGTGAGGTCGGCGAACGCCCCCGGCCGCAGGCTGCCGCGCACCGCGCTCTCGCCGGTCAGCCGGGCCGCGTTCACGGTGTGCAGGGCGACCGCCTCGGCCCGGCCGATCGCGTGCTCCGGGCCGACCACCCCGGCCGTGGTGCCCCGGGTGGTCATGCCCCAGACCGACACCATCGCGCCGTACGGGCCGACCGGGAAGTCCGAGCCCCCGGTGATCAGCGCGCCCTCGTCCAGCCACTCGCGCAGCGGGAAGAGCGCGGCGGTGCGCTCCTCGCCCCAGGCCCGCTGCTGGGTGAGCGCGCCGTCGTGCAGCAGCGGGTGCTGGACCGTCACCGGGATGCCGAGGGCGATCGCCCGGGCCCGCTGGCTGGGGCGGGCCAGGCCGCCGTGCTCGACCACCAGGGTGCCGGGCGGCAGGCCGGGGCGGCGCGCGGCCACCTGCTCGAAGACGTCCAGCAGCACCCGCAGCCCGCGGTCGCCCCAGGCGTGCACGCCGACCCGCCAGCCCCGCCCGACCACCCGGTCCACCGCCGCGAGCAGCTCGGCCGGCTCCCAGAGCAGCCGGCCGTGGTAGCACGGCTGCCCCCGGTAGGGCTCCTCCACGGCGCCCGCCTCGAAACCGCCGTCGATGCCGAACTTGACGCCCCACAGGCTCAGTCGGCCGTCGTCCCGGCCGGCGGAGCGCCAGGCGTCCATCCGCTCCAGCAGTGCGTCCACCTGCTCCGGCGTGCGGGCGGCGAAGCCGGAGACCAGCGCCCGGACCCGGACGGCCAGGGCGCCCCCGGCCCGCGCGGCGTCCAGCACCTCCAGGTCCTCGACCGGGACCAGGCAGTCGCGGACGGTGCCGATGCCGGTGGCGGCGAAGTCGGCGGAGGCGGCGCGCAGGCCCTCGATCCGCTCCGCGAGGGTGGGGCGCGGCAGCACCCGCTCGACCAGCTCGACCGCCCGGTCGACCAGCCGGCCGGTGAGCCGTCCGTGCCGGTCGCGCTCGATCACACCGCCGGGCGGTGCCTCGGTGGCCTCGGTGATCCCGGCCAGCCGCAGCGCGGCCGAGTTGAGCACCATGTTGTACGCGCCGCGGCGCACCAGCACCGGGTGGTCCGCGGTGGCCGCGTCCAACTCCCCGGTGGTGGGCATCCGTTGCTCGGCCAGCAGCACCTCCTGCCAGTTGACCGTGGTCTGGATCCACTCCCCGGCGGGGGTGCGGGCGGCGCGCTCGCGGATCAGGGCGAGGAACCCGGCCAGATCGTGGGCCCGGTGGACGGGCACGCCGTGGACGCTGTGCCCGGCCATGACCAGATGGGTGTGGGTGTCGTCGAAGGCGGGCAGCACCGTCGAGCCCGGGGCGTCCACCACCTCGGTGGCCGGGCCGACCAGGGCGTCCAGGCCGTCGGGCGCGGGGGACAGGGCGGTGATCCGGCCGCCGGTGGCGGCGACCGCCCGGCGGGGCGGCTCGCCGGGCACCAGGGTGTGCACGGCGGCGGCCCGGATCAGCAGGTCGGCGGGGGCGGGGTCGGTCATTGCGGCTCCTGGATCGCCGGACACACCCGGGGGCGGGACAGCCCGGTGACCTTCTCGACGTACCGAAGACTGGGCTCGGCGAGCAGTCCGTGCAACTCGGTGAACACCGCGCGGGCCGGCACCGCGTTCCAGTCGGCGGGCAGCAGCTGCGCGGGCAGCCCCGGGTCCAGGTACGGCAGGCGGCGCCACTGGGTGAGCATCGGCACGTAGGCGCGGAACGCCTCGGCCGGGTCGACCGGCGACCGGTCGCGCCGCTCCTCGGCGGCCGGGTGCCAGGCGTCGGCGAAGGCCGCGTACTGCGCCTCGATCGCCGGGAGGTCCCACCAACTCGCCACCGCCGTCCGGAGATCGGCGAAGCCGGCGTACTCGGCGGAGAGGAACAGATGGACGTAGGCGCTCAGCCCGAGCCGGTCCAGCAGCCGGCGGGCGTCCGGCAGCAGCCGGGCGGGCGCCAGCCAGACCCCGGGGGCGGCGTTGCCGAAGCCGAGCCAGCTCAGCCGGGAGCGCAGCTGGTGGCGGTGGGCGCGGGCGGACTCGGGCACCGAGAAGACCGCCACCACCCAGCCGTCGGCGAGCGCGGCGGGCTCCAGGCTGTGGAAGATCCGCCGGTCGCCCTCCTCGAAGACCGGCTCCACCGCCGGGGCGAGCCGGTAGCCGGTTCCGCCGCGGCGCTCCTGGAGCAGGGTGCCGGCCTTCTTCAGCCGGGACGTCGCCGAGCGGACGGCCGGGCCGTCGACGTCCAGCTCGGCCAGCAGGGCGATCAGGTCGGCGATGGATATCCAGCCGCCGAGGCGGCGGACGAACTCGCCGTAGACGGTGTTGATCAGGGAGCTCGGCCGGGGTGCGTTCTCGGACATGCGCGGGCCCTCCTCCCCGGCGACTGGTGGCGATCATAACGAGGGTGCGGGACATCGGAAGGGTCTTGCCGATCTTTGCCGGATGCGCCGATCCGGCGGGAAGCGCACGGAACACCTGCTAGGGGTAACGCCTACTGCGCGTACCGCTACCGCCCGCTACGCGTAGGCGCCGGAGAGCAGGGTCCCGGCCCCGGGGGCGAAGGCGGGCAGGCCGAGGGCCCGCAGCAGCTGGTGGGTGGTGCAGACGGCGGCCGAGACCACGGGCTTGCCGAGCTGCTGCTCGGCCTCCTCGACGGCGGACAGGGAGGGCAGCTGCACGCAGGCCGAGAGCACCACGGCGTCCGCCCCGGCGTGGGCGAGACCGCGGGCGATCGCGGGCAGCCGGGCCGGGTCGTGGGCGGCCACGTCGAGGTTGTCGGCGATCTCCAGGGCGGCGTGGTCGAGCACCTCGATGCCCTCCGCGGCGAGGTACTCGACCACCGTCCGGGCCAGCGGCCGCAGGTACGGGGTGACCATCGCGACCTTGGCGGCCCCGAGTTCGTGCAGCCCGGCGACCAGGGCGCCGGCGCTGGTGACCACGGGCGCGGGGGCGCCGTTCTGGATGGTGCGCAGGTGCAGCCGCCGCTCGGCCTCGCGGTGGTAGCCGTGGCCGGTGGCCATCACCGCGACCAGGCAGGCGTAGCCGAGCACGTCCACCCGGGCGTCCGAGAGCTCGGCGGCGCAGCGGTCGGACTCGGCGTCCATGGCGCGCAGTTGCTCGGGGGTGACCCTGGTCATCCGCATCCGGCTGGAGTGGAAGGTGAACCGCTCGGGGGCGACCGCCTCGCGGGCCCGCAGCAGGGCGGGGACCTCGGTCTCCATGGTGACGTTGGAACTCGGGACGATCTGGCCGATCCGGTAGGTGGTCATCGGGCGGACGGTCCTTTCCGGTCGGGGCTGGTCAGCGGGCGTCGACCACGGGGTTGGCGAGCGTGCCGATCCGCTCGATGGTGGCCTCGACGAGGTCGCCGGGCTGGAGGAACTGCGGGGGCACCATCCCGGCGCCGACGCCCGAGGGGGAGCCAGTGGCGATCACGTCGCCCGGTTCCAGGGTGACGCCGGAGGAGATGTCGGCGATCAGCCGGGCGACGCCGAACAGCATGTGGCGGGTGTTGGAGTCCTGCCGCGGCTCGCCGTTGACCTTCAGCGAGAGGTCGAGCCGCTGCGGGTCGGGGATCTCGTCGGCGGTCACCACGACCGGGCCGAAGGGGGCGTAGCCGTCCTGGCCCTTGGAGAAGAACCACTGGCCGGAGCGGCGCTGGTCGCGGGCGCTGATGTCGTTGACGATGCTGTAGCCGAACACGTGCCGCAGCGCGTCCGCCTCGGCCACCCGGAAGGCGGGCGCGCCGATCACCACGGCGAGTTCGCACTCCCAGTCGAGCTGCTTGGTGAGGTCGGCGTTGTGCGGGATGGGCCCGCCCGGGCCGGTGACGGCGGTCGAGGGCTTGCCGAACAGCACCGGGCGGTCGGGGAGTTCGCGGTCGGTGTCCAGGGTGCGGTGCGACTCGGCCACGTGCTCCACGTAGTTGAGGCCGACGCCGACGATCTTGCCGGGGCGCAGCGGCGCGCACAGCGAGACCTCGGCGAGCGGCCTGGTGGCCGGGGAGCCGGCGAGCAGCTCGCGGACGACGGCCAGGGCCGGTTCCCCGGCGCGGATCAACCCGAGGAGGTCGGGCGGGAGTTGAGCACCGGCGGCGGAGGCCAGGGAGGTCAGGTCGGCGACCCGGTCGCCGTCGAGCCGGGCGCCGAGGCGCGGGGCGGCTGCGGCTTCGGCGGTGGCAGCGGGGTCGGCGATTCGGAAGGTCAACAGGTGCATGGCGGTGGGGCTCCTGGTCAGGCGGTGGTGGTGGGCTGCTGCCCGTCCGGGTGGGCCTCTTCGCGGTGGAGGCCGAGCGAGTGCATCACCGGGAAGTCGTTGAAGGAGAACAGGCAGGCGTCCTCGCCCTGGTCGAGGTTCGCGTGCTCGTGCCAGGCCCAGGACGGGACGACGAAGACGTCCCCCCGCTGCCACTCGAAGCGGTGGCCGGCGATCACCGAGGCGCCCCGCCCCTTGGCCGCGGTGTACACCACCGAGCCGGTGTGCCGGTGGGCGCGGGTGGCCTGGCCCGGTCGCAGCAGTTGCAGGTGGGCGGACATGGTCGGCATCACCGGGCCGCCGGTGACGGGGTTGGTGTACTCCATGACCACGCCGTCGAAGGGCGATCCCTCGGTGGCGCGGGCGAGTCGGCAGAGCGCGTGGTAGCTGGGCTCCCAGGGCCAGCCGAACAGCGGCGAGTAGGGGCGGGTCCACTTCTCGACGCCGTACGGCAGCAGGTTGCCGCCGTAGCTGAGCAGCGAGGAGTCGGTGACCGGCCCGGGCCGCTGGTACAGCTCCGGGTGGACCTCGTAGAAGTTGGCGTCGAGGGTGTTGACCAGCGGGATGTCCAGGCCGTCCTGCCAGATCACCGGGGCGTCGTCGGCCTCGTTGCCGTGCTCGTGCCAGGTGTTGTTCGGGGTGATCGCGAAGTCGCGCGGGCCGACCTTGAGCTTCTGCCCGTCCACGACGGTCCAGGCGCCGGTGCCCTCGTGGACGAAGCGCAGTGCGGAGGCCTGGTGGCGGTGCGCGGTCATCGCCTCGCCGGGGCCCATGATCTGCAGCCCGGTGTACAACAGGCCTACGGCGGCGCTCAGTTCGCGGCGGCCGGGGTTCACCAGCATCACCACCCGGCGCCCGGCGTCGTCGGCCTTCACCAGGGGCAGGGCCTTGTGCACCAGTGGGCGGAGGTCGGCGTAGCGCCAGAGCACGGGGACGGACCTCGGCTGCGGGTACCAGGGCTCGATCTCGTTGGCGACCGTCCACAGGGCGCCGGCCTGGTACTTGGCCAACTCCTCGTAGTAGGCGAGCAGTTCCGGGCTGTCGGTGACCCTGGCCCGGCCGATCCGGTCGTCGTCGTGACCGTCGTGACCGTCGTGACCGTCGTGACCGTCGTGACCGGCATGGCTTCCGCGACCGTCGTGACCGTCGTGACCGGGGGTGCGTTCGGGGCTGGTCATGCCTCCTCCTCGGGGAACACCAGCGGCCGCAGCGGGCGGTTGTCCACGTGCAGCCGGAAGACGTCGAAGCGGTTGTAGTGGCCGACGATGTCGTGCATCTGCCGGGGCTGGACGCAGCGGCCGAGGTCGATCTCGGCGTAGACGATGCCCTCCTCGTCCACCAGCGGTTCGGTGACGGCGCGGCCGTCCGGGCCGAAGATCCCGGACAGGGCGCTGTGCGGGCGGGCGAGTTGCTTGCGGAGCCGCGGGTCGTCGCCGGCGATCAGGTCCACGATCTCGGGGGAGACGGTGGAGCAGGCGACGACCGAGAACACCTTGCCCTCGAAGCAGTGCGCGGCGGTGCGCAGGGCGATGGAGTCCGCCATGTCGTAGTCCTCGGGGCCCACCGGCAGCGCGATGTAGCAGGCGGCGTGGACGAGTTCGCCCTGGGCCAGCAGCGTGAAGCGGGCCAGCGGGTTGGTGTTCTCGCCGCAGGCCAGCGCGCCGAGCGGGCCGACGGCGGTGGGGTGCACCGTGAGGGTGCTGCCGTCGCCCTGCCCCCAGGTCAGTTTCTCGGCCCAGGTCGGCACCAGTTTGCGGTGCACGCCGAGCAGTTCGCCGTCCGCGCCGATGATCAGCAGGGTGTTGTACAGCGGTCCGAGGCCGGGCCGGCCGCGTTCGTTGACCCCGATCACCAGCACCACGCCAGCCTGCCGGGCCGCGGCCCGCAGGGTGTCGACGTACGGGCCGGGGACGTCCACGGCGGCCCGGTACAGCCGGTCGTACCAGGGCGAGCCCTGCACCGGGTTCATCGTCCAGTTCCAGTACGGGTAGCCGGGCACGAAGACCTCGGGGAAGACCACCAGTTCGGCGCCGTGCCCGGCCGCCTCGTGGATCAGCGCGACGGCCTTGTCGACGGTGGCGGCCGGGTCCAGGTAGACCGGGGCGGCCTGGACGGCGGCGGCGGTGAAGCGGGGCAGGTCGGGCATGGTTCCTCGTCCCTCCTCGGGGGCTGCGGTGGGGAACGCGACGGCTTCTCGAGGGGCTCGGGGGCCGCTCACGGAGGGTCCGGTGACCAGCGGCGGTGGACGGGCGGGGGAGGCTCGCGCAGCAGGTGCAGGCGCGGGGCGACCCGGTCGGCGTTCGGCCCGGGCGGCTTGCGGCTGCCGGCCCGCCAGGGTTCGGGCCAGCGGGCGCCCGGTCCGGCGTGGTTCCGCTCGGCGGCGGCGTGCAGCGTCCAGAGCGGGTCGTACAGGTGGGCGCGGCCGACCGCGACCAGGTCGGCCCGCCCGGCCAGCAGGACGGAGTCCGCGTCGTCGAACCCGGAGATGGCGCCGACCGCGATGGTCGGCAGGCCGGTGGCGGCGCGGACCAGTTCGGCGAACGGCGTCTGGTAGCCGCGCCCGTACGGCGGCCGCTGGTGCGACACCACCTCGCCGGTGGAGACGTCCAGCGCGTCCGCCCCGGCCCCGGCGAGCGCGCGGCCGATCGCCACGGCCTCCTCCTCGGTGGTGCCGCCGGGCGCCCAGTCGCTCGCCGAGATCCGCACCAGCAGCGGCCGCCCGGCCGGCCAGACGGCGCGCACCGCCGTCAGCACCTCCAGTGGCAGCCGCAGCCGGTGGGCGAGCGGACCGCCGTAGCGGTCGGTGCGGCGGTTGGTGAGCGGGGAGAGGAAGGAGGAGAGCAGGTGGCCGTGGCCGAACTGGAGCTCCAGCACGTCGAAGCCGGCCCGGGCGGCCCGCTCGGCGGCGGCCGCGAAGTCCGCGGTGACGGCGGTCAGTTGGATGTCGTTCGCCTCGTGCGGCACCGGGCTGCCGGTGTCCCAGGGGAGGGCCGAGGGGGCGATCAGCGGCCAGCCCTCGGCGAGCGGGCGCCCGACGCCGTCCGGTCCGGGGGCGGCGGTCGCGCCCCGGCGGCCGGCGTGGGTCAGCTGGATGCCGAGCGGGGTGTCGCTCACCGCCCGTACCGCGTCGACGAGTCGGCGCCAGGCGGCCTCCTGGTGGTCGGCCCACAGGCCCGGGCAGCGGTCGGTGGCCCGGCCCTCGGGGCTGACCGCGGTCATCCCGGCGATCACCAGCCCCGCGCCGCCGAGCGCGTGGCCGGTCAGTTGGGCGCGGTCGAAGCCGCTGGGCAGCGCGTCGGGGGAGGTGAAGGTGGCGAGCGGGGGCACCACGACGCGGTTGCGCAGTTCCAGCGCGCCCAGTTTCAGCGGCCGGAACATCGGCGGCACCCCGGGCGAGCCGCCGAAGGCGGTGTCCACGGCGTCCACGAAGGCGGGGTCGCGGGCCCGCAGGTTGCCGTAGGTGACCCGCCGGCTGCGGGTGAGCAGGTTGAAGGCGAACCGGTCGATCCCCTGCCCGGTGCGCCGCCCGATGGTCTCGAACCATTCCAGGCTGGCCTGCGCGGCGCGCTGGGTGGACTCCACCACCGGGCGCCGCTCGGCCTCGTACCAGGCCAACGCCGCGTCCAGGGTGGGCTGTTCGCTCAGCGCGGCGGCCAGGGCGAGGGCGTCCTCCAGGGCGAGCTTGGTGCCGGAGCCGATCGAGAAGTGCGCGGAGTGCGCGGCGTCGCCGAGCAGGACCACGTTGCGGTGGCGCCAGCTCGCGTTCCGGACCGTGGTGAAGCGGATCCAGCGGGAGGCGTTGGGGATCAGCCGGTGGCCGTCCAGGTGCCCGGCGAGCAGCTCGGCACAGCGCCGCACGCTCGCCAGGTCGCTCTCGCCGCGCGCCGACTCCCGTGCGGCGAAGGCATCGAAGCCGGCGCGGTGCCAGGCGTCCGCGGCCGCCTCGACGATGAAGGTCGAGCGGGTGGCGCTGTACGGGTAGGCGTGCACCTGGAGGACGCCGAAGTCGTACCGCTCGACGATGAAGGTGAAGGCCTCGAAGACCTTGTCGGTGGCGAGCCACATGTAGCGGCAGTGGCGTTCGTCCAGGTCAGGGCGGAAGCTCTCGGGGTGGGCGGCCCGGGTGCCGGAGCGGATTCCGTCGGCGGCCACCACCAGGTCGTACTCGGCGGACAGTCGGTCGACGGGCGGGGCCGGGGTGCGGTAGCGGACGTCCACCGCCAGCTCGGCGCAGCGCTGTCGGAGGACGGCGCGCAGCCGGTTGCGGTCCAGGGCGGCGAAGCCGTGGCCGCCGCTGGTGCGGACCTCGCCCGCGTAGCGGATGTCGATGTCGCTCCAGCGGGCGAACTCGGCGCTGATCGCGGCGAAGACGAGCGGGTCGGCCCGGGCGATGCCGTCCAGGGTCTCGTCGGAGAAGACCACGCCGAAGCCGAACTCGTCGTCCCGGCCGTCCCGTTCGAAGACGGTGATGTCCCGGTCGGGTGCCAGCTGCTTGGCCAGGGCGGCGAAGTAGAGCCCGCCGGGGCCGGCGCCGATCACCGCGATCCGGCGCACCGCCCGCGGAGCCGCGTCCGGTCGGCCCGCGCGGTCCGGTGCCGTGCTCATGCGAGCACCTCGGGCCGCTGCGGCCCCGCCTCGGCCAGCGTGCGGCGGACCTGCGCGGGCCACGGCTGGGAGCCCCCGTCCTGCGGCGCGGCGTGCACCACTGACATCCGCCCGCTCGCGGCCAGCCCGTGCGGGCCGTGCACCTCGAAGGCGTAGTGCAGGGAGGAGCCGCCGACCCGGACGACCCGCAGTTCGGTGCGGACCAGGTCGCCGAACCAGAGCCGTTCGCGGTAGTCGGCCTCGAAGTGCACCCGGGGTATCCGCCCGAACAGCTCGGCGAGCCCGAGCCGGCGCAGCAGGGCCGCCTCCGCCGCCTCGGCCCAGCGCTGCACGGCGGAGAAGTGGTAGTGCCCGGCGGCGTCGGTGTCGGACCACTCCACCCGGCGCTCGACGGTGACGCTGGCCGGGGTCAGCGCGGCCCGTCGGCGCAGCTCGGCGCGGTGCAGCTTGCCGGTCGCGGTGCGCGGCAGCTCGGGCACGAACTCGACCGCCCGCGGGTACTTGTAGGGCGCGATGGCGCGCTTGACGTGCTCCTGGAGCGCGCGGGCCGTCTCCGGCCCGGCCGGTACGCCCGCGCGCAGCACCACGTACGCCTTGACCACCGCGCCGCGCCGCTCGTCCGGCGCGCCGACCACCGCGCAGTCGGCCACGTCGGGGTGGGCGGCGAGCGCCTGTTCCACCTCGGGCCCGGCGATGTTGTAGCCGGAGGAGACGATCATGTCGTCGTTGCGGGCCCGGAACCAGAAGTAGCCGTCGCCGTCCCGGACGTAGGTGTCACCGGTGAGGTTCCAGCCGCCGCGGACGTAGTCCAGCTGGCGCTCGTCGTCCAGGTAGCGGCAGCCGGTCGGGCCCTTGACGGCGAGCATCCCGGGCTCGCCGTCCGGCACCGGGCGGCCCTGCCCGTCCAGGACCGCGGCCCGGAAGCCGGGGACGGGCCGGCCGGTGGAGCCGGGGCGGATGTCCCGGCCGGTGGCCGAGACGAACACGTGCAGCAGCTCGGTGGCGCCGATGCCGTCGATCAGCCGCTGTCCGGTGGCCGTGTGGAAGGCCTGCCAGACGGCGGCGGGCAGCGGCTCGCCCGCCGAGACGCAGTGCCGCACCCCGGCCAGCCGGTCGGCCAGCCCGGCGGCCAGGATCGCCCGGTAGGCGGTCGGCGCGGTGAACAGGACGCTCACCCGGTGCCGGCGGACGTGTTCGGCGAGCTGCTCGGGGGTGGCCTGCTCCAGCAGCAGGCCGGCGGCGCCCGCGCGCAGCGGGAAGACCAGCAGGCCGCCGAGGCCGAAGGTGAAGCCGAGTGGCGGGGTGCCGGTGAAGAGGTCCTCGGGGGTGGGGTGGAGCAGGTGGCGGGAGAAGGTGTCGGCGATGGCGAGCACGTCGCGGTGGAAGTGCAGGGTGGCCTTGGGGCGGCCGGTGGTGCCGGAGGTGAAGGCGATCAGCGCGACGTCGTCGGCGGCGGTCGGGACGGCGGGGAAGCCGGCGGGCTTGGCGGCGCAGCGGGCGGTGAGGTCCTCGGGGCCGGGGCCGCCGTAGGGGAGAACCCGCAGCTCGGGGGTCCGGGCCCGGTCCAGCTCGTCCAGGAAGCGGTGGTCGCACAGGGCGAGGGCGGGCCGGGCGATGCCGGTGAGCTCGGTCAGCTCGGCGGCGCGCAGCAGTGGCATGGTGGTGACGGCCACCCCGCCGGCCTTCAGGACGCCGAGCCAACAGGCTGCCAGCCAGGGGGTGTTGGGGCCGCGCAGCAGGACCCGGTTGCCGGGGACGAGGCCGAGGTCCTCGGTCAGCAGGCGGGCGATCCGGTCTGCGTGGCCGCGCAGTTCGCCGTAGGTCCAGCTCCCGGTGGGGGTGAGCAGGCAGCGGCGGTCCGGGCCGAGGCGTTCGATGGTGTCGTCGAGTAGGGCGGCGGCGCAGTTCAGGCGGTCGGGGTAGGCCAACTCCGGGAGTTCGAAAAGGAGTTCGGGCCACTGCTCGAAGGGCGGGAGGTGGTCTCGACAGAACGTGTCCACGTGCGCCGAGGGTGAGAGCTCCATGGGCGGGCACCTCGTTGTGCGAGCGGGGAGTGAGGCCAGTATGGCGCTTCGGTGACGCCAGTCAAGAGAGCGATACACGCATTCGGGCGACGGCCCTGGTGGCGCTCCCCGGCGCCTCCGGTGCTCCCTGGCTCCTGGTCCCCGTTGTCGTCCGGCTCCCCGCTCGGGTCCGCGGTCCGGGACGGGCGGCAACCGGCCGTCCCGGACCGCCTCGACGGGACCGGACCGTCAGCTGCTCGCGCCGTCCGCGGCGGCACCGGGCGTGCGGCCCTCCTGCACCTGCCGGGCACGCTCGGCGACGAGCTCGGCGAGGCCGGTGAACGCGGGCCCGGTGAGCTGGTCGCCCGACCCCTCCCCGCGCACGACGAGCAGCACGCTGCCGACCCTGGCCAGTGCCACCGCCGACGAGGAGCCCTGGACGCGGACGGCGCTCTGGTCGCCGATCCGCGGGACGGCCGCCGCCGGGTCGGTGCCGGCGGTCCGGTCGAGCGTGTGGTCGAAGGCGCGGGCGGCGGCCTCGGGGGAGGCGAAGGAGGCCACGCCGAACTCCACGGTCTGCGCCGAGGCCGAACCGAAGGTCACGGTGGCGGAGGCGAGTTGAAGGTCGCAGGAGTCCGGGAGCAGGCACGGCAGCCCGCCGCCCCGGGCGGTCCCCGCCGTCGGCTCCCGTCGCACCTGCCAGCCGCCCGGCAGCGCCCGCGCGTCGGGCAGCACCGCCCGGACCAGCGCCGGGTCGCCCAGCGGCGGTGCGGCGTGCGCCAGTCCGGGCCCGCCCGGCTTCAGCAGCGGACGCGAGCCCAGGTGGATGCCGATCGCGACCAGTGCGGCGATCAGCACCAGGGCGAGCGCCACCACGATGCCGGTGCCGCTCCGCCGGGCGGCGAGCGTCCGGGCGCGGGCGGCCCCCGGGTCGAGCCGCAGCTGGACGGTGGCCGGGTTCGCCGGCGGCGGCGTGGACGGTGGTCCGACCCGCAGTTGTACGGTGCCGGGCTCGCTCCGCAGCTGGACGGTCGGCGGGTCGGCCGGTTTCCCGAGCCCGGTGGTGGCGAGGTACCGCGCGAACGCCGGGTCCGCGGCCAGCAGGTGGTCGACGGCGGCGGTCAGCAGCGCCCGTGCCCGCGCGTCCCCCGGGCTCGCCTCCGCCGCCGTCAGCGCCCGGGCCCCCTCCGGCACCGCCCGCAACCGCGCCCGGACGACCTCCGCCACCGCCCGGTGCGGCCCGTCGCCCAGCAGTGCCGCCACCGCATCCGGTGCCAAGCCCCGGCCGTCCCCCATGGCAACTCCCCTTGCCGCACGAGTGGTTGCCCCCACGATCCCGGACCGGGGCCCGGTTCGTACCCATGCCGAACCGAACGGAGACGCGACTGAGACGCGATCCGGACGTAGCCGGGCGCGGCCCGTCGGCCGACCCGCGCCGTGGACGGGGGTGTCAGCGCAGGTCGAAGACCAGGCGGGCGGAGACCTTGCCGCTCAGGACCTCGTCGAAGCAGGCGTTCACGTCCTCCAGCCGGCGGGTCTCGCGGATCACCCGGGTGCGGCCGAGGGCGTGCAGGCGGAAGACCTCGGCGAGGTCCTCGCGGGTGCCGACGATCGAGCCGATCACCTTGGTGCCGTTCAGCACCGTCTCGAAGACCGGGAGTTCGAGCCTGCCCTCGGCCGGGAGGGCGACCAGGACGAGGGTGCCGCCGCGGCGCAGGGCGCCGTAGGCCGCCTGGAAGGAGGCGTTGCTGACGGCGAGGGCGATCGAGGCGTGGGCGCCGCCCAGGGCCTGGACCTCGGCCGCGACGTCCTGGGTGCGGGCGTCCAGGACGTGGTCGGCGCCGAGCTCGCGGGCCAGGGCGAGCTTGTCGTCGGTGACGTCGACGGCGATGGTCTCGGCGCCGAAGATCCGGGCGTACTGGAGGGCCAGGTGGCCGAGTCCGCCGATGCCGGAGACCAGCACCCGGGTGCCGGGCCGGGCGTCAGAGACCTTGAGCGCCTTGTAGGTGGTGACGCCCGCGCACGACAGCGGGGCGGCGTCCAGCGGGTCGATGCCGTCCGGGACGGGGACGACGTAGTCGCCGTGCGCGAGCGCGTACTCGGCGTAGGCGCCGTCCACCGAGTAGCCGCTGTTGTGCTGCTGGAGGCAGAGCGTCTCCCAGCCGGAGACGCAGTGGTCGCAGCGCCCGCAGGCGTCCGCGAGCCAGGGGATGGCGACCCGTTCGCCCACCCGGACGTGCCGGACCTGGTCGCCGGCCGCCTCGACGATGCCGACGCCCTCGTGCCCGGGGACGAACGGCGGGCTGGGCTTGACCGGCCAGTCGCCGTGGGCGGCGTGGATGTCGGTGTGGCAGAGGCCGGAGGCCTCGATCCGGACCCGGACCTGGTGCGCGGCGGGCTTCGGTAGGGGGCGGTCCTCGACGGCCAGCGGTGCGGTGAAGTCGTGGACGACGGCGGCCTTCATGCGCTTCTCCCTCGGGCGTACGGACGGGTGCTGCCGGCGGCCGCGCGCGCGGGCGCAGCCGCCACCAGCTTCACCCGATGGGGTGATCTTCGCCGTCCGGACTAGGCCAGAAGAGTGGGCATGGGTCCAGGTATCCCCGCAGGTCAGCGCACCGGCATCGACATGTAGACGGCGCGTCGCCCGTAGGACGCGGGGACCGCCACCTCCCGGTGCGCGCGGTAGCCGAGCAGCCGCAGCAGGATGTCCGCCCCGCGCACCGCGACCATCGAGATCCGCTCGAAGCCCAGCTCCTCCGCCCGCTCCCGGAAGTGCCGGATGAACCCCAGCGCGACCTCCCGGCCGCGCAGGTCCTCGGCGATCACCAGGTCGTGCACGTGCAGGTTGCCCGACTCGTGCACCGCGTCCTCCGCCCGGGCGAGGTCCGGGCAGCGCAGCGGCGGGTACGGCAGGCTCAGCAGGTAGCCGCGGACCGTGCCGCCCTGCTCCAGCACGAAGCAGGTCTCCGGCGAGCCGAGGGCGCGGGACTGCAGCGCTTCCCGGCCCTCCGACAGGCCGTCGGCCGCGTAGGCGTCGTACTCCAGCGCGACCACGGCGTCCCAGTCGCCGTCGGCCAGGAGCCGGATCCGGAGGTCCTCGCCCACTAGGCCGGAACCTCCGAGGCGCCGAGCCCCTCCGCGCGGGAGGCGGCCACCAGTGCCGCCCAGGCCTCCACCAGCACCGCCCAGCGCTCGGCGTCCTCCCGGGCCTCGTCCAGCAGCTGCTGCCGCCGCTCGGCCACCACGTCCGCGAGCTCGGCGTACTTGCCGCCCAGCTTGCGGTAGGAGCGGTCCAGGACGTCCAGGCAGTGCTCGTTCCCGGCCCGGTCCCAGTCGACGCTGCCGCGCACCAGGTCGAGGAGCGGCTCGACCTTCAGCCCGTGCCGCTCGTCCAGCAGCCCGCGGCCGAGGTCGATCATGCCGCCGTAGACCGGGTACAGGTACAGCATCGAGAGCAGGAACTTGACGAACCGCAGCTGGTAGTTGACGAAGCCGGAGCCGGTGCGGCGCTCGGGCGTGTAGTAGTTGACGATGTGGCGGTTGTGGACGACGCCGGGCAGCCGGGAGTGGACCATGGCGTGCAGCAGGGCGTAGTCGCTGCCGATCGTCTCGATCGAGGGCAGCAGCGGCAGCACCTCGTAGGCCCGGTGGTCCAGGGCGATGTTGCACATGTAGACGTCCCAGATGTCGGGCACGCCGAGGACGGACTCGTCGGTGGTGAACGGCTCGGAGCCGGCGCCCTTGAAGGAGACGTCCACCATCGCGTCCTGCTCCTCCTGCGACCACACCGGCGGGGTCCACAGGCGCACCACCTCGCGGTAGACGGCCGGGTCCAGCTCGTGGATCTCGCTGATGTCCACGTTGAGTTCGCCGATGAAGGAGCCGCTGACCAGCATCACCGGCTTGTCCGCGTCGGCCGGGTCGAGCTCGGAGCGGGACACGACGGCCGCCGCCTCGCCGGCCGGCCGGCCGATCGAGAGCAGCTCGTGGTGGATCGGGAAGACCTTCCGGCCGTCGACGACCTGGAAGTCGGCGTCGTCGTTGCGCAGGTGCGCCGAGGTGCAGCCCAGGGCGGCCGCGCCGAGGAAGAGCCGGTTGACGCAGGAGCCGTACGCGACGGCCGGCGGCAGCATCATGTCGAGCAGCAGTTCGGGGTCGGCGGCGCCGGAGCGCTCGGCCACCCGGCGCAGGAACTCCCGCTGCCGCGCCTCGCCGAGGTGGTGGACGACCACGCCGGGGGTGGGCTCCAGCGCGGCCACGGCGCCCGCGTTCTCCGCGAAGGCGACGGCGTCGGTGGTGTCGAGGACGAGCAGGTGCACCTCGACCCCGAAGGTCGCGACGGCGTAGGCCGCCTCCTCGGCGAGTTCCGCGATGGTGTCGGGGCAGGACCGCATGGTGGGCAGGGCGAGGCAGACTCTTTGCATGGTGCGGGTTTCTCCATCGGATCGTCAGATTCGGTGCAGTGATTGCCAGTTGAGCGCTCAGGGGGATCCCGGACGGCGGCTCGGGCCGGTCTGCCGGACCACCGTGGACTAGACCACTTGTGAAGTCAACGATTGACAGCGGCGCCCCGACGGGGTGGAATGCGCCCCCTTCCGTGCGACCGGCCGTCCCCGCACGGGCGCCCGAATCGCACGCGAGGACGAAGAGCCCTCGCTGAGTCGAACGGCCGGACGGGTACGGGGGGTTCATTGCCGGGGTTTTGCGCCGTCGGGGTCAATCCGTGAGCCCTGCCTGCCGATACCGGAGGTGATGCCCTCACGCCGTTCGGAGGAGCCGACGATGCCCGAACTGTGGCTGCCCGGTGCCGAGATCCACGACCTCGGCGACCACGCGCCGACCGATCAGCAGTACCCGCCGAAGGCCATCGCCCACATCACCTGGGACCGCAACGCGACCGCCGCCGCGCCGCAGGACTGGTGCTCCTACGAGGACCTGGTCGGCTACTTCACCGGCAGCGGCGCCGGCGACGCGCCGCACCTGGTCTGGGACCCGTTCAGCGGCCGCACGGCGCAGCTGTTCCCGGCCGACTCCCGCTCGAAGAGCCTGCTCAGCCCCAGCCAGAGCCCCACCCGCACCAACCGGGCCGGGCGGGTGGTGATCCAGATCGAGGCGGTGTTCTTCCCCTACTGCCGCTACCAGGGCGCCGTCTACCCGCGCCTGGTCGACACCCCGTGCGCGGGCTGGGACCGGATCCACGCCTGGATCTCCTCCTGGGGCGTGCCCGACATCTGGCCGATGGGCCGGCCGACCGACTTCTCCGGCCACCGCGACGAGCGGACCTGGGAGGCCCTCGGCGGCTGGTACGCGCACGCCCACGTGCCGTACAACGACCACACCGACCCCGGCTCCTGGCCCGACCTCACGGCCGGGCCCGGCTCCCCGGGCATCCCGCCCCAGCAGCAGCCGGTGCCCCCGGTCACGACCGCCCGCTACCAGGTCAGCATCAACGGCCTGCCGTACGGCTACGGCGCCCAGGGCTACCAGGTGACGGTGGTCGGGCGGGCGCTGGTCGCGCACGGCTTCGGCGACCACTACCGCTCCGGCCCCGGCCCGAACTGGACGGACGCGGACACCGAGAACTACGCGGACTACCAGGGGAGTCTGGGCTACGCCGGGCAGGCGGCGGACGGCGTCCCGGGGGAGAGCTCGCTGCGCCGGCTGCTCGGCTACCTGCCCGGGCAGCGGACGGTCTCGGTGTCCCACGTGGTCGCGGCCGCCGGGACCGACCCGGGGGCCGCCCAGGGGCACCTGACGTACGGGTCCGAGGTGGCCATCGTGGAGCAGGCGCTCGCGGACGAGGGGCTGCTCGACCAGCGGTGGGTGGACGGCTCGTTCGGCACCCGGACGGTCTCCGCGTACGCGGCCTGGCAGCGGCGCTGCGGGTACCAGGCGGGGGCGGCGGACGGGATCCCCGGCCAGGCCTCGCTGCAGCAGCTGGGCGCGGCGCAGGGGTTCGCGGTGACCGACTGAGGCCGGCTCCTGGGGAGCCGCGGCCGGGGCTGTTTCCCGCTGTCTCCGGCTGCTCCCCGCTGTTCCGTGCTGCTCCTCGGGGAGGAGCGCTCCGGCTGTCGCCCGCGGCGCGTACTCGCCGGGGAGTAGGCGAGGTTACTTCCACCGTCAGATGCCCGATGAGGATCGGACGGGAGAGCCTGGGGCCGTCCTCGTGGCCCCGACTCGAAGGAGGTACCCCGTGCGCTCGCCCACCGGCGCCGTCACGGCGTCCGAACCGGCGTCCGGTGTCAGGCGGCGGTCCGCGGGCCGCCGCCTGACACCGGCGGCGCGCAAACGCCTGGTCGTCCTGCACATCACCGCCTCGGTGAGCTGGCTGGCGCTGATGCTCTGCCTGCTCACCCTGGCGGTGACAGCGCTGACGGCCGTGGGCGCCGGCGACGCCGACCGGCTGCGCACCGCCTACCGGGCGATGGGCCTGCTCGGCGACGTGCTGATCCTGCCGCTGAGCCTGCTCACCTTCCTGAGCGGGGTGGCGCTCGGGCTCGGCACCTCCTGGGGGCTGTTCCGGTACTACTGGGTGAGTACCAAGTTCTGGCTGACGCTGGGGGCGATGGCGGCCTCCGTCTTCGCGCTCAGTGACCGGCTGCACGACGCGGTGCGGGTGGTGGACGCGCACCCGACCGGCCCGATCACGGCGGCGGACCTCGGCTTCGTCCGGTACAACACGGTGATCGTCCCGGCGGTGGCGCTGTCGCTCTACCTGTTCACCGTGGTCCTGTCGGTGTACAAGCCCTGGGGCCGCCGGAAGACCAAGGCCGGTTCCGGAGGCAGTGCCGGGTCCGGCACCAAGGCCGGTGCCGCGGACGCGGACGCCCGTCGGGGCCGAATACCCGGGGCAGGCGCCTGACCGGCCGGCCGACGGCCGCCGGCCCCGACCCGGGGCCGCCCGGGGAATGCCCGCGCGGAGGGAGGGCGTTGTGCACCGACGTGACCAGCGCCGCGCCCACGACCAGGATCTCCGTGCTCGACCGCTCCCGGACCAGACAGGGCGAGGAGCCGGCCCGGGCACTGCGGGACACGGTGGCCTTCGCCCGCGAGGCGGAGCGGCTCGGCTACCACCGGTTCTGGGTCTCCGAGCACCACGGCGTGCCGGGGGTGGCCGGGTCGGCGCCCACCGTGCTCGCGGCGGCCGTGGCGGCGGCCACCTCCCGGATCCGGGTCGGCACCGGCGGGGTGATGCTGCCCAACCATCAGCCGCTGGTGGTGGCCGAGCAGTTCGGGGTGCTGGCCGCGCTGTTCCCGGGGCGGATCGACATGGGGCTCGGACGCTCGGTGGGCTTCACCGACGGCGTCCGGCGGGCGCTCGGGCGCGAGAAGGGCGCAGCGGACGAGTTCGGTGCCCAGCTGGCCGAACTGCTCGGCTACTTCGACGGCTCGCAGCAGGCGCACCGCGGGGTCCACGCCCGGCCGGCCGAGGGCCTGCACGTCCCGGCCTTCGTCCTGGCCACCGGTGCGGGCGCCGACCTGGCCGCCGACGCCGGGCTGCCGCTGGTGATCGCCGCCCCGCACGGGGAGGACCGGATGCTCGCGGCGATCGACCGCTACCGCGACCGGTTCCGCCCCTCGGCGCACGCCGCCGAGCCGTACGTGGTGGTCTCGGGCACGGTGGCGGTCGCCGAGACGGCCGAGCGGGCGCGTGAGCTGCTCGTCCCGGAGGCCTGGTCCGGCGCGTATTCCCGTACCCACGGCGAGTTCCCGCCCCTGGCCCCGGCGGCGGAGATCCTCGCCCGGGAGATGACCGTCCGGGAGCGGGCCGCGTACGAGCAGTCGCTCAAGGGGCACATCGCGGGCACCCCGGAGCAGGCCGCCGCCGAGCTGCTGGCGCTGGTGGAGCGCAGCGGGGCGGACGAGTTCCTGGTCACCACCAGTACCTACGACCGCGCCGCGCTGCTGGACTCCTACCGGCTCCTCGCCGAGGCCGTCGGCCGGGCCTGAGCGGGCCGGGCCCGAGTGGGCCCGGAGGAGGCGGAGCCGTCACCGGTCCGGGCCGGGCCTCGCCGGCTGCCCGGCGCTCGCTGCTCCCCTCCCGCTGCCCGGCGCTACCGCTCAGCCCGCGTCGACCTCGGTCGTCCCGAGCCGCGCGTACACCTCCGGCCGGCGGGCCCGCAGCCGCAGGGCGATCCCGACGCCGGTCAGGAACACCACCGGCACGATCGCGACCAGCGGCCAGTTGACCTCCGGGCCGGCGCCGGTGAACAGGTCGAGCCGCCACACCACCAGCGCGGTGGCCCCGCACAGCAGCACGGTGGCGGCCAGCGGCGCCACGACCGTACGGAACGCCCCGGCGCTCGCGGCGGCCGCCCGGTTGCGGCGGAAGAAGGCGAACACGGCCAGACCGGCCAGCGCCTGGAGCACCAGGATGCCGACCACCCCGGGGGAGTTCGCCCAGAGGAAGAACTGGTTGTACGGGTCCGCCCCGATCAGCGCGGCCACCCCGACGGCCACCGCCGCCACCACCGACTGCACGATGCCGCCGATCCACGGCGAACCGTGGCGCGGGTGGACCCGGCCCAGCGCGGCCGGGGCTGCCCGCTCGGTGGCCAGCGCGTAGCCGTACCGGGTGATGGTGTTGTGGAAGGCGAGCAGCGCCGCGAGCAGGCTGGTGACGATCAGCACCCGCTGCACGTCCGTCGCCCAGCCGCCGACGTAGTCGGTCATCGCGGTGAAGAACATCCCGGCCGGGTCGGCGGTGGCGGTCGCGACGGCCCCGGTGTCGCCGAAGGCCTGCACGATCATCCAGGTGACGAAGGTGTAGAAGAGGCCGAGGAAGACGATCGCGGCGTAGGTCGCGCGCGGCACGGTCCGCTGCGGCTGCCGGGCCTCCTCACGGTAGATCGCGGTGGCCTCGAAGCCGATGAAGGCGGCGAAGGAGAGGCCGAGCACCCCGCCCATCCCGCCGGAGAACACGTGCTCCGGGGCGAACGAGGACAGGCTCAGCCCGTGCGCCCCGCCCTTGACCAGCACCGCCACCGCGAGCACCAGTAGGATGCCGGTCTCGGCGATCAGCAGCGCCCCGAGCACCTTGGCCCCGAGGTCTATCGAGCGGAAGCCGAGGAACCAGACCACCGCGACCCCGAGCAGCGCCCAGACCGGCCAGGGCAGGTCCAGCCCGAGCAGGTCCTCGGCCGTGGTGTGGGCGAAGAACCCGAAGGCGCCGAACATGCCGATCTGGATCGCGTTGTACGAGAGCACCGCGAGCAGTGCCGCGCCCAGCCCGGCCGCCCGGCCGAGGCCGCGGGTGACGTAGGCGTAGAAGGCGCCGGCGTTGCGGATGTGCGCGGTCATGGTGGTGAAGCCGACCGCGAAGAGCGCCAGCACCACGCCGGTGGCCAGGTAGGCGACCGGCGCGCCGATGCCGCCGAAGGAGATGGCGAACGGCGCCACGCCGGCCATCACGGTCAGCGGCGCGGCGGCGGCCACGACGAAGAAGACGATGTCGCCGGTGCCGAGCACCCCGCGCTCCAGCCCGCCAGCGGTGCCCGGGGAGGTGGGGGTGGAAGGGGCGCCGGGGTCGGGGGGACGGAGTGCGGCGGGGGAGGCCGCGTCGGAGGGCAGGGTCATGGGGGAGCTCTCCTGGGGTCGTGGGTACGAGGGTAGGGCGGTCGGCGGCGCGGACGCGTCGGCCGCCGACCGGGGAACGAGGCACGGACGCCGTGGGGGACGGCCGGAACCGGTCGGGACATCCGTCCGGGCGGGGCGGCGGGGCGGCCAGGACGTCTCAGCGCGTCGAGCCGCAGCCGGACAAGCCAAACAAGCCGGACCGGCCGCAGCCGGACAGCCGGACAGCCGGGGCGCGCCTCAGCGCGTCGAGCGGTCGCCGCCGGGCGGCCCACCGTGGGTGCGCCGTCCGCCGAGCCAGGTGCCGGCCACCTCGATCGAGGCCAGCCCACCGGCCGGCACCGCGTACGGATCGGTGGCCAGGTGCACCAGGTCGGCCCGCAGGCCCGGCCGCAGCACGCCCCACTCGGCCTCCTCGAAGGCCTGGTGCGCCACGCCCGCCGAGTACGCCGCCAGCGCCTCGGTGAGCCCGATCCGCTCCTCGGGCAGCCAGCCGCCGTCCGGCAGCCCGTCCGACGTCTGCCGGGTGACGGCGGTGGCCAGCCCGGCGAGCGGCTCGTAGCGGGTGACCGGCCAGTCGCTGCCGAAGGAGACCCGGGCACCGCCGCGCAGCAGGGCGGCGATCTGGTACTGCCGGGAGCCGCGGTCCGGGCCGAGTCGGGGCAGGGTGAGCTCGGTCATCAGCGGGTCGGTCTGCGCCCACAGCGGTTCGAAGTTGGCGATCACCCCGAGTTCGGCGAACCGCGGCAGGTCGTCCGGGTGGACCAGCTGGACGTGTGCGATCACCGGCCGGCGGGCGCGCTGCCCGTTGCGGCGGGCGGCGGCCTCGACGGCGTCCAGCGCGATCCGTACGCCGTGGTCGCCGATCGCGTGGATGTGCGGTTGGAAGCCCAGCGCGTCCACGGCGGTGACGGCCTCCGCCAGCTCGGCGCCGGTCCAGTTGGCGACGCCGTGGGAGTGCGGGCAGTCGCTGTACGGCTCCAGCAGCGCGGCCGTCCCGGACTCGATGACGCCGTCGGCGAAGAACTTGACCGCCCGCGCGCTGAGCCGCCCGCGCCCGGCGGCCTCGACCCGGTCGCGGTCGGCGGCCAGGCGGGGGAGCCGCTCGCGCCAGCCGTCCGGTTCGAGCAGCAGGGCGAGTCCGGCCCGGACCGGCAGGTCCTGCTCGGCGACGGCCGCCAGCCAGGTGTCCACCTGCGCGGGTTCGACCCAGGCGTCCTGGAGCCAGGTGAGTCCGGCGGCGGCGAGCGCGGCGGTGGTCTCCCGCAGTGCGGCGACCTGTTCGGCCAGCGGCCGCGGCGGGACGAGCGCGAGGACGGGGTTCAGCGCGCCGAACTCGCGCAGGGTGCCGAGCGGGCTGCCGTCCGGCCGTCGGACGATCTCGCCACCGACCGGCTGGGGCGTGTCCGGCCCGTACCCGGCCCGGCGCAGCGCCTCGCTGTTGGCCCAGCCGGTGTGGTGGTCCATGGTGCGCAGCAGCACCGGCCGGTCCGGTACAGCGGCGTCGAGCAGCCGGGCGTCGAACAGCCCGCCCTCGGCCAGTGACGGATCCACGGCGTCGCCGGTGATCCACTCGGCCTCGGGGTGGCGCCGCGCCCAGTCGCGGACGGCCGCCACGACCTGCTCCACGCTGGTGCAGTCGCGGACGGGCACGCCGCGCAGGCCGATGGCGCCGAGCAGCGGGTGGACGTGGCCGTCGCCGAAGGAGGGCAGCAGGGCGCCGCCGTCGAGGTCGACGGTCTCGGTGCCTTCGTCGCGCAGGGCGAGGGCGGCGTCGCCGAGGGCGGCGATCCGCCCCGCGCTGACGGCGAGGGCGTGGGTGCGGGGGAGGGCGGGGTCTCCGGTGTGGATCCGGCCGCCGGTGAAGATCGTTTCGGCACGCATACGGGGGTGTGCGTCCTCTCCGGGGCAGGGCGGGCCGACGGGTGCGCGGCCTGCCTAACCGAATGGGGTTCGGTTACCGTAGGCGCGGCACCGGCGGGTGCGGAAGGGTTTTACTGAAAGCCGTTCAATAACGCTTGGATAACGACGATCTTGGTCTGTCGGGGGCCGACGGGCCGCCCGGCGACCCCGAAGGTGAGGAACCGGGCATGCCCAGGCCGCGCACACCCCTGCTGGACCGGCAGCGCATCGTGGACACCGCGCTCCGGCTGGTCGACGAGGCGGGGGACCTCACCATCCCCGCGCTGGCCGGTGCGCTCAAGGTCAGCCCCTCCGCGCTCTACCACCACGTGGCCGGCCGGGCCGAGATCGTCGCCCTGATGCGCGCCGAGCTGGTGCGCACGATCGGCGAGCAGTCGATGTGGGACCAGCCCTGGGACGCCGCGCTGCGCACCTGGGCGCACGCCTACCGGGACGCCTTCGCCGAACACCCCGGCATCGTCCGGCTGCTCGCCACCGCGCCGCTTGCCGAATCGTTCATGCACGAGCTGTACGAGCGGGCCGTCGCCACCCTGGAAGACGCGGGCTTCGCCGCGCAGGACGTGATGGGCCTGATCACCGCCCTGGAGAGCTTCATCCTGGGCTCGGCGCTGGACCTCGTCGCCCCGGACGTCATGGTCGACGCCGTCGACCGCGCCGCCACCCCGCGGCTGGCCGACGCCCTGGACGCCGTCCCCGTCGGGCGCGAGCGCGCGGACCGGGCCTTCGAGCTTGGGCTCACCGCCCTGATCGGGGGCTACCGGGCGCTGCTGGGCTGACCGGCACGGGCCGGCCCGGCAGTGCCCGGCGGCTCCCCGGCCGCGATTTCTGACCAGGCGTGATGGCCTGCTAGTGTTCTTCCCGTCGAGAGGAAGTGATCTTCCGGGAAACGAATCTCGAACAGGCGTCAGCGGTGCTACCAGAGCACGCCCTACTTTCAGTAGGGAGAGTCCGTGCGATCCGGGCCTGGCGCTCCCATCGAAGGGGCTCGTTCCGTCCAACGGAACGGGCCCCTTCGGCGTGTTCGCGCTCCATGGGCTCGTCCTCTTATCGCACTTTCGATGACGAAACCCTCCGGCACGGCCCGGTATCGGCCAAGGTCCCGTGCCAGGCGGCCGGTGAACGGCGCTCCAACCGCCCTGGCCCACCAGTGGCGTCACCTCCCCTCCCGGACTGATGCATCGTCAATTCTTGGCCGGAACTGGCCGTTGCCGGTGTGAATATGCCATCGGAATGTTCGTCCGATGGAATCCGGCAGTAGCCTTCCGTGTCGAACTAGCCACTGCTGGTGGTGAACCGGTCGGCGCCGCGCTGCGTCCGGCCGCCCAGACCCCGCGAAGGAGCCGGTGTGCCCGGTATCGACGAATGCCTCTCCGGAGCGATGGCGATCCCCGGGGCCCGCGCCGCGAGCCTGGTCGACTGGAGCAGCGGGCTCGCCCTCGGCAGCCTCGGGGACAGCCCGACCGGAGAGCACGAAACCTCCGCCGCCGAGGCAACCGACCTGGTGCGGGCGGCCGTTGAGAGTCAGACCTTCACCGTGGCGGAGGACCGGCGGGCCCCGCTGGAGGACATCATCGTCACCGCCGGCCGCAGCTACCACCTGATCCGTTTCATCGACACCGTCTTCGACAACAGGCTCGTGCTGCACCTCTGGCTGGACCGCGCGGAGGGCAACCTCGCCGCCGCCCGCTTCCGCCTCCAGGCGCTCACCGACGAACTGGTGCTGGGGTGAGCGCGTGACCGCCGCGACCGGCACCGCGCCGCCGCCCTGGGCGGGGGCCGCCACCCCGAGGACCCCGGGCGAGGCGCTCGCCCTGCTCGCCGACCGTCGCGCCACCGGCGCCCTGCACGGACCGCTCGGCAGCCTCCACCTGGTCGACGGGCGGGTGGCCGCCGCCCAGTCCTCCCGGGCCCCCGGCCTGGCCGACCTGCTCATCGGCTGCGGCCGGATCACCCCCGAGGGCTGGGCGGAGCTGCTCCGGATCCACGGACCTCGGTCGAGGGTCGGCGAGGAGCTCGTCGAACGGCGGCTGCTCACCCGGGGAGAGCTCGAACTCGGCCACCTGGGAACGCTGTTCGACGCCTCGTTCTTCGTCCTCGCCGACCCGGGCGGCGGAGTCTGGCGGTTCGAGGCCGACGCCCGGCACTGGCTCGGACCGGTCGCGGACGTCGACCCGGCCCGGATCCGTCGCGAGGTCGCACGCCGTCGGCAACTGCTCGATGGGATCTGGCCGTGGGGGCAGCTCGACACCGCGCCCGTCCGCCCGGTCGAGCACGTCCGCCGAGCCTCCCACCGCCCGTCCGGCCGCCGGCGCCGCGAGCTGCTGGACCACGCCGACGGCCGCAGGACCCCGGCCGACCTGGCCCGGCTGCTCGGCCGCTCCGGTTTCGGCGTGACGGCCGACGTCCGACGGCTCGCCGCCGCCGGGCTGCTGGATGCGCCGCGTCCGGCCGACGTGCCGCGCCCGCCCGACGTGCCGACGGCGGCCCAGGTGCCCGAGGTGTCGCCAACGGCCGTACCGGCAGCCGAAGTTCCCCCACCGGTCACGAGCGGACCGGCCGGAGGGCTGCACCGCAGGGTCCCCGGCGCCAGCCTCCGGGGTGCCGGACTCCCCGGAGCCCCGGTCACGGCCGACCCCGCCGCAGCCCGTACCGGCACCCCCACCGGCGGCACCCCCGCCGGGACCGACGCCGGGGCCGACGCCCCCACGCGATCAGAACGCCCGCCCACCACGGCAGCGGCCCACCCGCTGACCGTTCCCGACCCGGACATCGCGCTGCTGACCCGGGTCCGAGACCTTCTGGAGGCCCGACTTTGACCCATTCCCCGCCCGCGACCCCGTCGTTCCGGCCATGAGGCGGGCACTCAAGCAGCGTGTCGGAAGGAGACAACTGATCGCCTTGGAGACCGAGTTGCTCGCCGAACTGCGCGCCGTCAAACACCGCGTCCCGCACCTCGCGGGTGGTCTGGTCGCCAGCGTGGACGGCCTGTTGATCGCGCACGACACCCACGGCACCGAGCCCTCGGGTCTGGCCGCGATGACGGCGGCCTCGCTCTCACTGGCCCAGCGGCTCGCCGACACCACCGGCCAGGGCGAGTTCCGCGAGTCGCTGGTGCGCGGCGAGAACGGCTACGTCGCCACCTACGCGGCCGGCGGCAGTTGCGTGCTGACGCTGCTGGCGCACCCCGACGTCAACGTCGGCCGGCTGCACCTGGAGGCCCGCCGTAGCGCGCAGCGCATCGCGGAGCTGCTCAACGACGCGCTCGTGCCCAAGGATCCGCGCGACGCGGGCTGACCGCGCCACCAGACCACCGCACCGCCTGAAACCGCACCGCCCGAAACCGAACCACCCACCAAAGAACGGGAGTTACCCAGATGACCGACGCAGCCGGCGCGCTCAAGCAGGCCATGACCAGCATCGAGGGCGCCATCGGCGCGGCCCTGGTGGACTACAACAGCGGCATGGCGCTGGCCACCCTCGACGGCCCCGGTGGCCTGGACCTCAACGTCGCCGCCGCCGGCAACACCGACGTGGTCCGCGCCAAGATGCGCACCATGGACATGCTCGGCCTCCAGGACGGGATCGAGGACATCCTGATCACCCTGACCAGCCAGTACCACCTGATCCGCCCGCTCACCGGCCGTACCGGCAAGGGCCTGTTCCTCTACCTCGCGCTGGACAAGGCGCGCGCCAACCTCGCGATGGCCCGCCACCAGCTGGGCCGGATCGAGGCCGAGCTGGAGGTCTGACGCGGCGCCCCGAAGCGCCGCGCCGGCCCACCGCGCCCGACGTGCGAGGAAGCGGACGAGGCCCCGGCGGCGGCTCACGCCCCGCCGGGCTCCGTCCACCCGGCCTCACCCCTGCGGCAGGTCCGGCCCGACGCTCCGCCCGCGCACCAGCTCGACCGGTCCGCCCGACCGTTCCCGGGCGGCCAGCGCGGCGGCCGTACGGTCCCAGGACGGGCCGGTCAGCAGTGCCCGCGCCTCGGCCGGGTCGCAGAGCCGCCACTCGACCAGTTCGTCCTCCGGCAGCACGAGGGAGTCGAGCATCCGCTCCGTCACCGTGCCCCCGTCGAACACGTACACCAGGACGGCGGTGTCCCGGCCGGTCGCCGGGTCCGCCTCCGGGTCGGCCGCCGCACCCGGCTGCCAGTCCAGCGCCAGCAGTGGCCCCGGTTCCACGTCCCAGCCGAGCTCCTCGCGGAGCTCCCGCCGGGCGGCCGCCCGGGGCATCTCCCGGTCCGCCTCGACCCCGCCGCCCGGCAGCGTCCAGCGCGGCACCTGCCCGAGCGGCCCGTCCCACGGCCGCAGCCGCACCAGCAGCACCCGGCCGGTGGCGTCGGTGAACAGTGCCCGCGCCTTGGTCCGGATGCGCGGCCGGGTGGCGTAGTAGGTCGCCCGGTCCATCGGCGGCTGCGAGGGTTCCGGCGGCTCCTCGGCGGACGGCGTCAGCCCCGGTGCGGCGGCCAGTCCGGCGTACTCGGGCACCGGCCCGTCGGCGGGCAACCGCGCGAGCGTGTGGCCGACCGGCCGGCTGTCCTCCAGTTCCAGCGGCCCGGTGTCGCCCGGTGCCCGCAGACAGGCCGTCACCCGGCGGGACAGCCGCGGTGGCAGGGCCTGTCCGGCCTGCTCCGCCGTCAGCCAGGTCCAGCCGCCGACCTCCGCCGTGTCCGGCCGGAACGCCGCCACCTGCTCCGCCGTCAGCGGCTCGGCCCAGTAGAGGTACACGACGATCGGCCGGTCGCCCTCGCGCAGCAGCGCCCAGTCCACGCCGGCCAGCGGTCCCAACCGGGGCGTGAACCCCAGCTCCTCCCGGATCTCCCGCAGGGCGGTCTCCCTCGGCGACCGGTCCGTCGGCTCCCACCCGCCGCCCGGGATCGCCACCGGGTGCTTCCGGTCGTACGGCAGCCGCACCACCAGCAGCCGCCCGGCCCCGTCGGAGAACAGCACCGCCGCCGCCGCCATGACGTCCCGACCCACCGCGTCCGAGCTCTCCACCCCGACTCCCTCCGTCACGCTCTCCCCGGACACGACAACCCGGGCCACCCCGATGGTTCCCGCCGAGCGGCCCCGCCGATCCCGGCCGTGACCGGCACCGTCCCCGGTCGTGGGGGAGAGGCGGTGTCAGCGGTGGCCCAGGACGTTGACCACACGGCCGTTGGGGTCGCGGACGAAGAACCGCCGTACGCCCCACTCCTCGTCCTGCAAGGGGTGGACGATCTCCGCACCGCCGGCCAGCACGGCCGCGTAGGCCGCGTCCACGTCGTCGACCTCGACGCTCAGGTCGGGGGTGACCGGCGCGGTCCTGTCGCCGGTCATGAAGCTGACCTGCGCCGCCGGACTGGACGGGGAGGCGAGCGTCATGATCCAGCCGTGGTTCATGACCTCCTCGAAGCCCAGCAGGCCGTAGAACTCCCGGCTCTCCTGCGCGGCCTCCGACCGGATGTTGGGCACGACACGGCGAACGGACATCGACGACTCCAGACAAGAACGGGAATGCCTCCGGGACCCTCCACAAGTACTACGCCACTCCCGCCGCCGCGCGCACTTCCGCAACAGTCCCCGGTTCCACCGCCTTCGCCGTCCCCGCCACCCCGGCGCGCTCCTCACCCCAGCGAGGCGAGGGCCTGCGCCGCGGCCCGGGCCATCTGCTCGTCGTGCCGCCGGCTCCCGCCGCGCAGGCGGGCGACGCCCTCCGCGGCGGCCAGTGCGAGCAGGCCCGGCAGGAGGTCGGTGCTGCGGGCGGCGAGCCAGCGGGTGCCCCGGGTGGCCATCCACCAGAGGTCGGCGGCCAGGCCCGGAGGTGGTTCGGCGGGAGCGGCGGTCGGGGGCGGGCCGAGGGGGTGGCCGGCCTCGGTGAGCAGGTCGTGGAAGCGCCGGGCGATCAGGTGGTGGCCCTCGGCGCTGGGGTGCAGGCGGTCGACGCTCAGCAGCCGGCGCTCCGTGAGCCACGGCAGCTCGGCGATGTGCAGGTGCACCGCCCGGTGGCGTTCGGTGAGGGCGTGCACCACGGTGTTGACCGCCCGCATCCGGCGCGCCAGGGGACGGGCGAGCGGCGCCGGGAGCCGGAGCAGGCTGCCCGGGTCGGGCAGGCAGGCGGTCAGCAGCCTGGCGCCGTGGCCGGACAGTTCCCCCATCGTGGCGTCCAGTTCCAGGGTGGCGCGCCGGATGTCGAAGCCCGAGCGCAGGGTGTCGTTGCCGCCGACCACCACCGCCGCGAGCTGCGGCCGCAGAGCCAGCGCGCCCGGTAACTGACGTGTCGTCAATTCCGTGGTGAGTGCCCCGCTGTACGCCAGGTTGGTGAACTCGACGTCCCGACCCTCGGGCGGCAGCGCGTGGGCGAGGACGGCGGCCCAGCCGCGCCAGCCCTCGCCGACCTGGTCCCCGACCCCCTCCGTGAGCGAGTCCCCGAGGGCGACGAAGCGCAGCAGCTCGCCGGCCGTGGGGCGTTCTTCCGCGGCCCGGCCGCGCCCGGCCTCCAGCATGCTCATCCTGACCCCCGACCTCCGTCCACCGCCTCGTCGTCGCGTACACCGTGTGCCGCCAGGAACGCCGCCACCGCCGCCGGCCAGCCGTACCGCTCGGCCTGGGCCCGGGCGGAGGCCCGTCGCAGCTCCTCCGGCCGACCCAGCAACTGCCGTACGGCGGAGGCGAATCCGTCGCCGGTGTCGACGGCCGCCACCCCGGCGAGCCCGACCAGGCCGGGCAGCGCGGAGGAGCGGCTGACCACCACCGGGGTCCCGCAGGCCAGTGACTCCATCGCGGCCAGCCCGAAGGTCTCCACCGGGCCGGGCGCGAGCACCACGTCCGCACAGCCCAGCAGTCGGGCCAGCTCCGCCCGCCCGCCCAGGTGCCCGAGGAAGCGCACCGGCAGCCGCAGCCGCGCGGCCCGCGTCGCCAGCCGGTCCCGCAGCGGCCCGGTGCCGGCCACCACCAGCACCGCGGGCCGCCGCCGGGCCCGCAGAACGGCCAGCGCCTCGATCGCCCGCTCGGGCCGCTTCTCCGCCGAGAGCCGGGAGCAGAGCACCAGCAGCGTCTCGTCCGGAGCGGCGTACCGGGCCCGCTCGGCCGCCCGTGCGGTCGGCGGCAGCGGGCGCATCGCGTCGAGGTCCACCCCCAGCGGGGCCCGGACCAGGTTCGGGGTGCCGATCCGCCGGAACTCCGCCGCCGCCCAGTCGGTGGTGCAGAGCACCGAGTCGTAGGCGCGGGCGGTGGCCGCGTTGAACCGGTCGGCCGTCGCGCCCGCCAGCGGACCGGGCAGGCCCCAGGTGCGCAGCAGGCCGGCGGCGCTCTCGTGCGAGACCATCACCGAGCGCACGCCGTGCCGCCGCGCCCAGGCGCCGGTCCAGCGCAGCGTGGTGCGGTCGGACACCTCCAGCCGGTCGGGGGAGAACCTGGTCAGCTCGGCGGCGACGGCCCGCCGGTCGGTGAGCAGCCGGTAGCCGCCGCTGGCCGGCAGCACCGGGCCGGGCAGGGTGACCACCACGCCCTGCTCGGTCTCCTCCTCGGAGCGCCGCTCCCCGGGGACGATCAGCACCGGACGGTGCCCGGCCGCCCGGTACCCGGCACCGAGGTGGCGCAGCGCGGTGCGCAGACCGCCGGAGACCGGGGTGACGAAGTTGGCGAGCCGGACGATCGTCAGCGCCTCGCCGGTCGCCGAGACCCTGCCGGCCATCGGAGCCTCACCGGCGATCGGCGAGGCGCCGGCCGTAGGCGCCCCGCCGTCGGGAACGGAGCTCATGCCGGCAGCTCCTCCGACAGGGCGGGCGCCACCGGCGCGGCCGACGCCGGGGCGGCGGACGGCAGCCGCACTCCGCGGTGCTCCGCCAGCACCTCGGCGTAGTGCCGCAGCAGCAGGTCCCCGACCGCCTCCCAGGTTCGCGCGGTCACCTCGGCGCGCCCGGCCTGCCCGTACCCGGCCCGCCGCGCCGGGTCGGCGGCCAGCTCGGCGACCGCCCGGGCCACCGCCGCGGCGTCCCGGGGCGGCACCAGCAGGCCGGTGCGGTGGTGGGCGACCAGGTCCAGCGGGCCGCCCGCCGCGGGGCCGATCACCGGCACGCCGCTGGCCATCGCCTCCTGGATGGTCTGACAGAAGGTCTCCAGCGGGCCGGTGTGCACGAAGACGTCCAGGGTGGCGAAGCAGCGCGCGAGCTCGTCCCCGGTGCGCCGGCCGAGGAACACGGCGCCCGGCATCGAGGCCTTCAGGCCGGGCGCCGAGGGGCCGTCCCCGACGACCACCACCCGTACCCCGGGCAGCGCCGAGGCCGCCGCCAGCAGGTCGACCCGCTTCTCCGGCGCCAGCCGTCCGACGTACCCGACCAGTACCTCCCCGCCCGGGGCCAGCGCCCGGTGCAGCGCCTCGTCCCGGTGCCGGGGGTGGAACCGCACCGAGTCCACTCCGCGCGGCCACAGCTGCACCCTCGGCACCCCGTGCGCGGTGAGGTCCTGGGCGGCGGGGGTGGAGGGCGCCAGGGTACGGGCGGCCGCGCGGTGCACGGCCCGGATCCGCCGCCAGGCGGCGGCCTCCCCGAGCCCCCGCCCGGCCCGGTAGGCGTGCGCGTACCCGGCCAGATCGGTCTGGTAGACGGCGACGGCGGGCACCCCGAGCCGCGCCGCGACCTGCATCCCGCGCGCGCCGAGCACGAACGGGCTGGCCAGGTGGACGAGGTCCGGACGGTGTCCGGCGACGGCGGCCGCCAGCTGCCGACTGGGCAGGGCGATCCGTACCTGGGGGTATCCCGGCAGCGGCACCGACGGGATGCGCACCACGGGAATCTCCGGCGCCGCGCCGCCGCCGAAGGTCTCCGGCGGGCACTCGGCGCCCCGCGCCGGCGAGGGGGTGACGACAAGGGGCCGGTGGCCCCGGCGGACCAGGTGCTCGGCCGTCCGCAGCACGCTGTGGGCGACTCCGTTGACCTCGGGCGGGAAGGATTCGGTGACGATGACGACGCGCATGCCAGTGTTCTGTCCGCGTCCGGCGTGCACCCGGCCAAAGGGATCTGTCGTAGAGGCGAACGCGGGTCGGCGATTTGCACCGCCGACCCGCGCTCCGGAGCCGGGCCCGCCACACCGTCCCGTGCATCGGATCCCGGCCTGTCACACCGTCCCGCGTCCCGGCCCGTCACACCGTCCCGTGCGTCGGGGCCCGGACCGTCACACCGACCCGGCGGTCTCCTTGAGTTCCGCGTACGGCGCGAGCTTGCGGATCGACGCGATGCTCCTCAGGCAGTCGTCCTTGCTCTCCTGCGGGTCGCCGGTCACCACGATCGTCCCGTTGCTCGCCTTGAGCCGGAACCGGTGCATGCCGCCCTCGTCCACGTACAGTTCGAATTTCCCGGCCATGCCAGATACAGCCTTCCGCTCGGATGACCCCCTGGCACCGCAACCTAGGGCCCACCCCACCACGCCGCCCGCCGACCGGACCCGTTCGGGTCACACCGCCGCGCGGCGTCGCCGACCGGCCGCGCTCCCGGGCCCCGCCGGGCGACCGGGCGAGCAGGCGAACGGCCCACGCGCGGAGGCGACGGGCCGGTCCCGCCCCACCCGCGCGTGGAGTCTCCGGCCCGGGGTCCGCCGCCCGACCGGAGCCGTCCGCGTCGTCAAGTGTCTTTGACGACACCTCGGTTCTCCGTGTCCGTACCGTCGGGCGCACCGCTCCTCGGGAGCCGCCGACGGCGATGACGGTGATTCGTCAACAAGTCGGGCAGTCGATAAGGTGCGTAGTCAACTGCCGCGCCTCGCACCTGAGGCCCGGTCAGGATGCGCGCCCTGGTGGGGCGGAGCTCCGCCGTGCCCGTCCGTGAACCTGACCGGTCGAGCCGTCGGGCGCGGGCGCGGTCTTCGCGGTCGGGCCGACCGGCGCCGCCCGCTCGGGATCAGGAGGAATGCATGGCACAGATCATCGCCGAGGTGTCGCGGACGTTCAACGAGTACCTGCTGCTCCCGAACCGGACTCGGACCGACTGCGGGCCCGCGGCCGTTGATCTCCGGACGCCCCTGGTGCGGCACCGGGTGGGCGAGGCCTCGGCGATCGAGCTGCACGCCCCGTTCGTGTCGGCGATCATGCAGGCGGTCAGCTCCCCGGAGCTCGCGATCGCGCTCGCCCGCAACGGCGGTCTGAGCTTCATCCACCACAACCAGCCGGTCGAGGAACAGGCGGCGGCCGTCCGGAAGGTGAAGAACTTCAAGGCCGGTTTCGTCACCAGCGACACCAACGTCCGGCCCGACGACACCCTCCGCGACCTGGTCGCGGTGATGCGCCGGACCGGCCACAGCACCGCCGCCGTCACCCACGACGGGACGGCGACCGGGCGCCTGCTCGGCCTGGTGACCTCGCGCGACTTCCACCCCCAGCGGCACGACCTCGACGGCCCCGTCAGCGGCCGGATGACCCCCCTCGGCGAGCTGCCCCACGCGGGCGGCGACGTCACCCTCTCCGAGGCGAACGCGAGGCTGTGGGAGGAGCGGCTGGACTGCCTCCCGGTGCTGGACGGCGAGGGGCACCTCCAGCACCTGGTGTTCCGGTCCGACTACGCGGACAACAAGCGCTTCCCGAACCAGGTCGTGGACGGCGGCAAGCGCCTGCGCGTGGGCGCGGGCGTCAACACCCACGACTACCGCGAGCGGGTTCCGGCCCTGTTGGAGGCGGGCGCGGACGTCCTGTGCTTCGACTCGTCCGACGGCTACAGCGACTGGCAGGCGGAGGCGCTGACCTGGACGAAGAAGAACTACCCGGAGATCCCGATCGGCGGCGGCAACGTGGTGGACGGCGAGGCGTTCACGTTCCTCGCCGAGGCCGGCGCCGACTTCGTGAAGATCGGTGTGGGCGGCGGCTCCATCTGCATCACGCGCGACCAGAAGGGCATCGGCCGGGGCCAGGCCAGCGCCGTCCTCGACGTCGCCGCCGCCCGGGACGCCTTCCTGGAGCGCACCGGCGACTACGTGCCGCTCTGCTCCGACGGCGGCCTGGTGGAGGACTACCACGTGGCCCTGGCGCTGGCGATGGGCGCGGACTTCGTCATGATGGGGCGGTACTTCGCCCGCTTCGACCAGGCACCCGGCGCGAAGGTCCCGACCAGGGACGGCTTCGTCAAGGAGTACTGGGGCGAGGGCTCCAACCGCGCCCGCAACTGGCAGCGCTACGGCCAGGGCGGTCAGGGGCTGGTCTTCGAGGAGGGGGTCGACGGCTACGTTCCCTACGCCGGCGACCTCAACGAGGGCCTGGCCACCACCATGGCGAAGATCAAGTCCACCATGGTCTCCTGCGGTTCCGTGACGCTGCCGGAGTTCCAGTCCACCGCGCGGCTGACCCTGGTGTCCGAGCAGAGCTTCCAGGAGAGCCACGCGAGCGTCACCCTGCGGGACACCTCCGGGACGGTCGCCTGAGCAACGGCGTGAGCGGTCGCGACGCGGCTCGGGAGGCGGAACCCCGCTGAAGGGCCCCGCGGGCGACCGGGCCCGTGCATGACCGGACCCGCGGGTGATCGAGAGCCGGAGGCTCGACCACCCGCGGGTCCGGTGCCGTCAGCCGGCGAGGTGGGCGTCGAGCCACCCCGGGAACTCGGTCAGGTCCTTCAGGACGACGTCGGCACCCGCCTCGCGCAGTTGGTCCGCGGTGAACGGCCCGGTGGCCACGGTCACCGCGAGGGCGCCGCCGGCCCGCGCCCCGGTGATGTCGCCGAGGTGGTCGCCGACGTAGACGGAGGCGCCCTGCTCGCGCAGGACGGCGCCCTTGCGGTCGGCGAAGACCGAGCCGAAGACGTCGTCGACCTTGATGCCGAGTGCGGCGAGGTTCAGCCGGGCGTTGGGCTCGAACTTGCCGGTGACGACGATCGTCCGACCGCCGTGCCGGTGGACGGCGGCGATCGCCTCCAGCGCGCCGGGCAGCAACTCGCCCACCGGGGCGCCGTATTGGGGGAACAGCGCCCGGTACCGGTCGGCGGCCGCGTCCACCTCGTCGGCGGGGAACCAGTTGGCCAGCTCCTCCTCGATCGGCGGGCCGACGCGGGTGATCGCCAGGTCGCTGTCGATGGCGACCCCCGTCTCGGCCGCCACCATGTCCAGCACCGCCTTGATGCCCGGCCGGCCGTCGGCCAGCGTCATGTCGAGGTCGAACCCTATGGTCAGTGCGGGCGCGGGGGACGCGTTCTCGGTCGTGTTCATGGCAGCAATGATCCGACCAACCTTGTGGCGAAGCAAGTTTGAGACTTCATCAGACCTGAGGGACTGATGCTTGGCGACAGGTCGGGTTCCCGCTGGGCGCGTGGGGGAGCCGCAGGCGGCCGACTCCGGCAAACCGCCCGCAATCCGGCAGACCCGATGATTTCGACGCCAATGCCGTTGCGGCCAGGGCATTTTCGGCCTGACTTACCGTCAATTACTGTTTCCCCCTGGATGAAAGACCAGGCGATCTTGCCGAGGGGTCGCCCGCGATGTAGCTTCGTCTGTAGCGTCATGAACACGCCAGCTAGCGGTGCGGAATCAACCGGGGGGCTGTGTTTGCCGATGAAGTTCTGGTGTTGACCAGTGATCCGACTGCCACGGGCTGCGTGAACGTGCCCAGGGGGGCTCCCGGCTCTGGAAGAGCCCGCCGATGAGATTTCCGGCGTAGGAGAACCGTTTCCCCGGGCAGGCGCATCGGCCGCTTCGGCACGATGGCGGATCGTCCCCCTCACTCTGCAAATCCGGAACCACTTTCAGTAGCAGGCCTTTCCTGGCGTGCCCGCGTGCTCACGTACCCGCGTGCTCACGTGCTCACGTGCCCGACTGCTCACGGGCTCGAGCGCTCGCCGGGACCTTTCACTGCCGTACGGCAGCAAGGAGGACTCATGAAGACCGGTCATCAGCGGGACGGCGAATCAACGGTTCCAGTGTTCAAGGACTTCCGGGCCGGTGTGGCGTTTCGCGACGTCATGCCCGTCCTGGCCAGCCGGGAGTCCTTCGGTGCGGCGATCGACGGCCTCACGGAGTGGTCGACTCCACTCGCCCCGGACTACGTCGCCGGCATAGACGCGCGCGGCTTCATCCTCGGTGGGGCCCTGGCGGACCGCCTGGGCTGCGGCTTCCTGGCCATTCGCAAAGAGGGGAAGCTGCCGGGCGAGACGGTGGGGCGGACGTTCTCCGGCGAATACTCGACCGACCGGATCGAGATTCGCAAGGACCTGGTGCCGCCCGGTGCCCGGGTCCTCATCCATGACGACATCGTCGCGACCGGGAACTCGGTGGCGGCCGCCGTGGAAATGCTCGAGGAGCTGGGCGCCACGGTGGTCGGAATCACGTGCTTGATCGAGAAGTCGTTCCTGAAGGGAAGGTCGCGCGTGAGCGTGCCTCTCTTCTCGGTCTATTCCTTCGACGCGTAAGGGAGTTGCTCGTGGCAGTGGAAACAGCACGGCAGACGTCGGTCCAGGAACGCCTCACACAATTATGGGCCGCCCGGCTGGAGATCTCGTCGATCGGCCTGGACGAGGACTTCTTCGAACTCGGCGGCGACTCGCTGACCGCCGCGGAACTGCAGGGGGACATCGACCGGGAATTCGGGGTGGAGGTGTCGGCCACGACCCTCTTCCTGTCGCCCACCATCGCGGAGTTGACCCAGGTGATCGAAGAGGCGGTGGCGGCGGCCCGGCCCGGGACGGCCGAGGCGTACCCGGGAGGCCGGCAGTGAGCACCGGCACGGCAGGAGACCTCACCGACCCCGCGCTCTACTCCCAGGGCGAACCGCACGAGGTCTGGCGCCGCCTCCGCGAACACGACCCGGTCCACTGGCAGCCGAACTCCGGCCGTGGCGGCGGCTACTGGGTCGTCACCCGGTACGCCGACGTCGAACGGGTGCTGCACGACTACTCCGCCTTCACCTCGGAGCGGGGTACCCTGCTCAACCTGCTCGGCCGAGGCGACCCGGCGGCCGGGAAGCAGCTGGCGGCGACCGACCCGCCGCACCACGACCGGGCGCGGATCCCGCTCAAGCAGGCCCTCGCCGTCAAGCCGCTCGCCTCGTTCTCCGACCGGATCCAGGCCGGTATCCGTGATCTGCTCGCCCCCGGAGCCGACGGACAGCCCTTCGACTTCGCGGTCGCGATGGCCCGGCTGCCCCTGGTCGCCCTCAGCCCCATCCTCGGGCTGCCCGCAGAGGACCACGAGCGCCTCATCCGCCTGGCCATGATGTCGACGGCGGAGGAGGACCCGGAGTTCCAGCTGCCGGGCGGCGTGGAGCCGACCCTCAAGCGCGGCCACCGGGAGATCTTCGCCTACTTCTCGGACCTGGTCCGGGCCCGGCTGCGGGATCCCGGCGACGACCTGATCAGCGTGCTGGCCGAGACCGAGGTGGACGGCGAGCCCATCTCGACCGGCTCGGTGATCTCCAACTGCTACAGCATGCTGCTGGGTTCGGCCGGAACGCTGCCGCACGTCCCGATCGCCGCGATCGTCGAACTGGCCGGCAGCCCGCGGTACGAGGACTGGGCCTCGCACCCGGAGCTGCTGGACTCCGGCATCGAGGAGGCCCTGCGCTGGGCCACGCCGGCCAGCAACTTCATGCGCTACGCGCTCCAGCCGGTCGAACTCTCCGGCGTGCGGATCGCCGAGGGCGACGCCGTGGTCGCCTACCTCGCCTCGGCCAACCGGGACGCCGAGGTCTTCCCCGACCCCGACGTGTTCGACATCCGGCGCCGCCCCAACCGGCACCTCGCCTTCGGCGTCGGCCACCACTACTGCGTCGGCTCGCACCTCGCCCGGCTGGCCCTGCGCCTGCTGTTCACCGAGCTGTTCGCGACGTTCTCCTCGATCGAGGTGGTCGGCGGGATCGAGCGGATGCACTCGACGTTCCTGGCCGGCTTCAAGCGGGTGCCCGTCGCGGGCGTGCCCCGCGGGGCCACCGTGAAGGGCTGAGGCGGATGACCCACTGGGTACCGGACCTGCCGGTCGTGCCGCTCGACGCCCCGCCGCACATCCTCGACCTGGTCGAACCGTTCCGGGGCCGGGGCGCGGCGGTCGTGGACGCCGGGGGATCACTCGACCACGCCGAGCTGGACGAGCGGTCCGCCGTGGTCGCCACCGCGCTGCGGGCCGCCGGGGTGGAGCCGGACAGCCCGGTCGTCGTGCACGCGCGGCTGTCCCGCTGGGCGGTCGTCGCCATGCTCGGGGTGCTGCGGGCCGGAGCGCGGTACGTCCCCGTGGACGCGGGGTTCCCGGTCGCCAGGCAGCGCTACATCGCGGAGGCCAGCGGCGCGCGGTTCGCGGTGTCGGAGCCCGGGCTGGACGTCCGGCTCGACGGCCTCCGCACGGTGCCGGCCGACACCGACGGCCCCCGGGGCGGGACCGTCCGCGGCACCCTGGCGTACACCTGCTTCACCAGCGGGTCGACCGGCCGGCCGAAGGGCGTCACGATCTCCGCCGCCGCGCTGGCGGCCTCGACCGCGGCCCGGCTCGCGTACTACCCGACGCCGGTCTCCACCTTCCTGCTCTGCTCGTCGATCTCCTTCGACAGCTCGGTCGCCGGCATCTACTGGACCCTGGCCTGCGGCGGCCGACTGGTCATCCCGAGCGACCGCCCGGCGGACCTGCTGGCGGTCGGCCGGGCCGCGCGGGACCACCGGGCGTCGCACCTGCTCATGCTCCCGTCGCTCTACGACATCGCCCTGCGCGGCGGCCTCGCCGAGCGGGCCGGCACGCTCTCCACGGTGATCGTCGCCGGGGAGGCCTGCCCGCCCGACCTGGTCCGGCAGCACTTCGCCGCGCTCCCGGGCACCCGGCTCTACAACGAGTACGGCCCGACGGAGTGCACGGTGTGGAGCGCGGTCCACGAGTGCACCCCGGCGGACGCGGACCTCCCGGACGTGCCGATCGGCGGCGCCGTCCCCGGGACCAGCCTCTACGTCCGCTCCGCCGACGGCGCCGCCGTGCCGCCCGGGGAGCCCGGGGAACTCCACATCGGCGGACCGGGCCTCGCCGAGCCGGCCCGCGAGCTCTACCGCACGGGGGACATCGTGTCCGTCACCGCCGGGGCCGAGCTGCGCTTCCACGGCCGGGCCGACCACCAGCTCAAACTCGGCGGGATGCGCGTCGACCGCTCCGAGATCGAACAGGCGCTGCGCACCCACCGGGACGTGGCGGCGGCCGCGGTCGGCGTCTGCACCGTCCAGGGGCGGAAGAAGGTGGTCGGCTTCGTCAGCCCGACCACCGGGGAGGTCGACCGGCGCAGCCTCCGGGCGCACCTCATCGAACGCCTGCCGGCCGTCGCCGTACCGAGCCGCATCGTGGCGCTGCCCCGGCTGCCCGTGCTGCCCAACGGCAAGGTCGACCACGGTGCGATCGACGAACTGGCCCACGACACGCTGCTGCAGAAGAACTGACCGACGGAAGGAGGTGGGGACGACCGTGGCAGCACCCCGTTGGCTGATGTGCCGTCAGCGTCGCCCCGACGCCGCCCTGCGCCTCTACTGCTTCCCGCACAGCGGCGGTTCGCCCGGCGAGTACCTGCGCTGGGCGGACCGGCTCCCCGCCGAGGTCGAGGTGTGGGGGGTCCAACTCCCGGGCCGCGGAAGCAGGATGCGGGAGCCGGCCATGACCGACCTGCGGGAGCTGGTCGGCGCGTTGACGGAACAGGCCGAGTTCACCGGCCCGTACGCCTTCCTGGGGCACAGCCTCGGCGCGATCGTCGCCTACGAGACGGCCGTCGCGCTGCGGGCGCTCGGACGCCCGGAGCCGGAGCGGCTCATCGTGTCCGTGAACGGCCCCCCGCACCTGCACCGCCCCGGACTGCCGCTCCACCTCCTCGACGGCGTCGACTTCGTCCCCCGGGTCGAGGAGCGGTACGGGCCGCTGCCGCCGGAACTCGGGAACGACCCGCGGATGCGCGAGCTGTACCTGGCCAACCTGCACGCGGACCTGACCGTCGTCGCGACCTACCGGCACGTCCCGACCGCCCCGCTGAGCTGCCCCGTCCTCGCGCTCGGCGCCACCGACGACTGGGAGGACGAGGGCAGGCTGCGCGAGTGGGGCCGGCACACCACCGGCCCGTCCGACGTCCGGATCCTTCCGGGCGGCCACTTCTACTTCCGGGACCACCCGGACCTCTTCTTCGACTGCCTGACGGACAGCCTCGGCGCCCTCACCGGGGCCCCGGCCGTCCGCCCGGCACCCGACCCCAAGGGAGCGCCGTGACCAGCCAGACCATCGACCTGCGGAGCGACACCGTCACCAGGCCCAGCGCGGCCATGCGAGCCGCCATGGCCGCCGCCGAGGTCGGCGACGACACCCTCGGCGACGACCCCACGGTGATCCGGCTGGAACGGATGCTCGCCGACGCCTTCGGGTTCACCGGCGCGCTGTTCCTGCCCAGCGGGGTCATGGCCAACCAGCTCGCGCTCCGGCTGCTGGTGCCGCCCGGGCAGGAGCTGCTGGCCGACGCCGGCGCGCACTTCCTGCTCTACGAGGACGGCGGAGTCGCCTGGCACGGCGGGATCCTGACCCGGACGACGGTCTCCGAGGACGGCCTGATCGACCCGGAGGTGCTCGCCCGGATGATCCGTCCCGCCACCGCCTACGGCAGCGGGACCCGGGCGGTGGCGGTGGAGAACACCCACAACGCCGCCGGCGGCGTGGTGTACCCGCTGGCCGCGCTGGAGGAGATCCGGCGGGTCACCCGCGAGGCCGGGGTCACGGTGCACTGCGACGGCGCCCGGATCTGGAACGCCCACGTCGCCAGCGGCGTCCCCTTCGAGGCCTACGGAGCCTGTTTCGACACGCTGTCCCTCTGCTTCTCCAAGGGGCTCGGCGCGCCCGCCGGCACCGTGCTGCTCCTGGACGCCGACCGCGTGGAGGAGGCCCGGGTCATGCGGCACCGGATGGGCGGCTCCATGCGGCAGACCGGGATCCTGGCCGCCGCCGCCATCCACGCCTTCGAGCACAACATCGGGCGGATGGCCGAGGACCACGCGAACGCGGCCCTGATCGCCGGTCTGCTGCGCGACGGCGGACTGGACGTCCGGGAGCCGCAGACCAACCTGGTGTTCGTGGAAGTGCCCGACGCGGCAGGGGTGCAGGAGCTCTGCGCGGCGTCCGGCGTTAGGGTCTCGGTGATGGGACCGCAAACGGTCCGCCTGGTGGCCCACTTGGACGTCGACAAGCAGCAGTGCGAGCGGGCGGCACTGACGGTCGCCGAGGCTGTCGCCCAACTGGCCACGGGCAACTGAGCACGTGTAGGAGCAGCTTGAGATGTCGTTCCGAGTGTGGCTGTCGGCCAGGTTCTTCCTGTTCTTCCTGACCTGGAGCTCGTACCTCTCCTACTGGGGGGTCTGGCTGCTCGCTTCGGGTTTCGGACCGACGGAGGTCACCGCGGTCATCACCGCCGGTCTGCTGTCGCGCTCGGTCTCCATCGCCGTCGTCTTCCCGGTGCTCTGCCGGACGGTCCCGCTCCGGAGACTGTCGCAGCTGCTCGCCTGGACGGCGACGGCGCTCAGTCCGCTCTACCTGACGCATCCTCAATTTCCTTCGATGATGGTGGTGTCGGTGCTCGTCGGCGTCAGCTACCCGCTGCTGATGCCGTTGAGCGAGACCCTCGCGACCATCGGCGCGGCGAACGGGCAGGTCGACTACGGGAGCGTCCGCTACTTCGGTTCGGCGGGGTTCCTCTTCGGCCTGGGCGTGTCCGGCGTGGTCGGGCGGACGGTCGGCAGCGGCGCGCTGGTGGGGGTCTTCGTCGTCGGGTGCCTGCTGCTCGCGCTGGCGGACCTGGCGCACCCCGTCGGGTTCCCGACGGTGGCGACCGTGGCCGGCGGCGGCCGCGGCCGGCTGCTGCGCAACCGCGTCTACGCGCTCGGCCTGGGCAGTTCCGTGCTGCTCCAGGGCGCCCACGCGGCCTACTACGCCTTCGGCGTCGAGTACTTCGGCCGGCTCGGCGTGTCGAGCATCAACGTCAGCCTCATGCTGGCGCTGGCCGTGGGGTGCGAGCTGCTCCTGTTCAAGTACGCGGGGCCGATGCTCGGCCGCTACCCGGTCCCGGTCCTCTTCGCCGCCGCCGCGGTGCTCTCGGTGCTGCGCTGGGGCCTGCTCGCGGTGCCGATGCCGCTGGTGTGCGTCGTGCTCACCCAGACGCTCCACGCGGGCACATTCGCGCTGACCCACGTCGCGCACGCGCGCTGCGTGCAGGGCCACGTCCCCGAGGACCTCTGGTCCGACGCCCAGGCGCTCTACGCCGGGTTGGCCATCGGCCTCGGTGTCGCCGCCGTCACCGCCGTCACCGGCCCGCTCTACGCGGCCTCCCCGCACTGGGCGTTCCTGGCGATGGCCGCGGTCTGCCTGCCCTGCTTCCTGCTGGTCCGGTGGCAGGTCAGGCTGCTGCGGGACGGGGCGGAGGTTCCCGAGCGGGTCGCGTGAGCGCGCCGTCCGGGTGCCGCCGCGCCGCCGTACGGGCGTACCCGGGCGGGGCGCGTACGGCACCGCGGCCCGGCGCGGGGTGAGCGCCGGGCCGCGGGGGCCGCGGGGTTCAGCAGTTGGCGAGGATGCCGGTGAGCGCGTTCTTCTCGGCGCTGTCCACGCTCAGGCCGTAGTACTGCTTCACCTGCACCCAGGCGCGGGCGTAGGTGCAGCGGTAGGAGGCCTGGGGGAGCCACTCGGCCGGGTCGCGGTCGCCCTTGGAGCGGTTGCTGCTCGCGGAGACCAGCAGCAGCTGGGGGCGGGTGACGTCGTTGGCGAAGGCCTGGCGCTGGGGGGTGGTCCAGGCCCAGGCGCCGGAGGCCCAGGCCTCGGAGAGCGGCACCAGGTGGTCGACGTCGAAGGAGGAGGCGTTGGTGGTGGTCGCGCCGTCGTACGGCGAGGACCAGTTGCCGCTGGTGGCCTTGCAGGAGGTGTCGGTGGCGACGTTGCTGCCGTCCCGCTTGACGACCCACTCGCGGGTGTCGCAGGTGCCGCTGACGGTGATCCAGGTCGGGAACAGCGTGCGGTCGTAGGTGTCGCCGTGGGTCTCCGCGGTGGCGGGCATCGCGGCGAGGTACGTGCGGGCGGTGGCCGCGGAGATCGGGGTCGGCAGGGCGGCCTGGGCGGGGGTGCCGGCCGTGACGACGGTCACGGCGGCGAGGACGGCGGCCACCGGTATGCAGGACAGGAACCGGCGTGCGGGTGCGCTGGGGGCCATGGCGGACGCTCCATCATCAGATCGGATGAACTGCTGAATTGCGTGCGCCAGTGTGGCGATTCGATGACCTACGCGGGTAGACCCGGGAAGTGAAATCCTCGTGCACATCGGACGTGCACCGGACAAGTCCGGCGCGCGCCACGGAGGTTCACGAGGATTTCAGGGGATGTGTCGGCTTCTCCGACTGCCGCCGGGAGTTCAGTCGCGGCGCCGGCCCGCCATCCAGACGTAGACCAGGATGCCCGCGAACAGGAACAGGACGCCCTGGTAGACGGCGGCGTAGCCGGCCCCGGCGAGCAGCCAGATCGAGAAGGCGAAGGCGCCCAGGCCGAGGACGGCGTCGCGCACCAGCCGCCCGCCGTCGACCTTCTCGCCGTCCCCGCGCACCAGCCAGTACAGCTGGGCGGCGGTGGAGAGCAGGTACGGCACCGTCGCGGTGAAGGTGGTGACCAGCACCAGCATGTCGAAGGCGCCCTTCGCGCCGCTGGCGAAGTTGAGCACGGTCAGCGCCGAGGCCAGCGCCACGCTGACCAGCACGCCGAAGGTCGGCACCCCGCGCCGCTCCTTGCCGAAGGCGGCCGGGAACAGGCCGTCCTTGGCGGCCGCGTACGGCGCCTGGGCGGAGAGCAGGGTCCAGCCGTTGAGGGCGCCGGTCATCGAGACCAGCGCGGCGACGGCGATCGCCGTGCCGCCCCAGGTGCCGCCGAACATCGCGTTCACGGCGTCCGAGAACGGCGCGGCGGAGTGGACGAGCTGCTGGTGCGCCACGGTGCCGAACACCGCCAGGGTGCCGAGCAGGTAGACCACCGCCGCACCGGCCGTCCCGAGCACGCTGGCCCGGCCGACGTTGCGCTCCGGGTCACGGACCTTGCCGGCGCTCATCGCCGCCGACTCCACACCCAGGTAGCTGAACAGCAGGATCGCCGCGGCGGCGGACATCCCGCCGGCCCAGCCCTGGCCGCTGGCGTCGAAGGGCCCGAGGTTCTTCGGGTCGAAGAAGAACAGCCCGCCCACCGCGACCAGCAGCAGCGGGACGAACTTCAGCACGGTGGAGACGAGTTGGACCGCCCCGACGTAGCGCGTGCCGGCCAGGTTGGCCAGCGCCGGCAGCCACTGGAAGGCCAGCGCGGCGGTGATCTCCAGCGGGATGGAGTGGTGCAGCGGCAGCAGCACGTCCAGGTACCCGACGGCGGCCACGGCGAGCGCGGCGTTGCTGACCCAGGTGGTGATCCAGTACGACCAGGCGGACAGGAAGCCGGCGAAGTCCCCGAAGGCCTCGCGGGCGTAGACGTACGGCCCGCCGGTGCGCGGGTTGCGGCGGGCCAGCTGCCCGAAGACCAGCGCCAGCGCGATCGCGCCCACGGTGAGCACCACGAAGGCGACCAGGCTGACCGTGCCGAACGGGGCCACGGCGGCCGGGATCATGAAGATGCCGCCGCCGATGATGTTGCCCATCACCAGGGCGGTGGCGGTCGTCAGCCCGAAGCGGCGGCCGCCCTTCCGCGGCGTCGGGCCGGTCGGTGCGGTGCCGGTGGGCGGGGAGTCGACCGGCCCCGGGGTCTCCGGGCCGCTCGGTCGGGTCGCCTGCCGAGGTGCGGCGGGACTGGTCTGCATGAGGGTGGTGCGCCTTTCGTGGTGCTGCTCCTGCTGCCGCCGGGTTGCGCGGCCGCGCTCGCTGCTGCTCCCGCCCGGTGGAGCGGTGGAGCGCCATGGAGCGACCGTTCATGCTCGGACCGGGCGGCACTGTGCACCAAATCGACGGGATTTGTTCAGTTCGCCGGGTCCATCACCGCAAGACTTGCGGTCGCGGGGCGGCCGGACGGGTACTCGTCCGGCGCCCTCCTCGCGGCTGTTCGACCGGATTCACGGACGTACGCCCGGATTCGTCCGGTCGGGGGAGTTGCCTCACCCGATTGCCTCAGCCCGGTTGCGGCGCGCGCCCGAAGCCGTGCGTTCGTGTGCCAACGTGGGCGCGGCGCCTCCCCGGTGGGGCGCGCCCAGCCCGTCGGGCGGCCGAACCGGCCGGTCGGGGGCGCGGGTTGAGGACCAGAGACGAACCAAAGGACAGCAGATGTCGCTTCGTGGGAAGATCCGCAAGCTCGCCGTGATCGTCGCCGTGGCCGGTGCCGTGGTGGCGGTCCCGACCTCGGCCATGGCGGGGGGCTTCGCTCCGACGCAGTCGGAGGGGCAGAGCCTGGAGTCCGGCTCCGCGGGCGTCGGCCTGTTCGGCCCGCACGCCACCTGGTTCAACTTCGCCGAGCACGGCGAGAGCGACTGCGGCTGCTGATCCCCTCCGCACCCCGAGCCCGGAGGCCGTCCGTCGGCCTCCGGGCTCACCGCTGTCCGGCGGCTGCGGGCTCCGGCAGCTTCGCGGCGCGGGCCCCGGTGCCCCGGACCGCCGCCCGCTCCCGCAGCTCCTTCAGCACCGCGATGTCCATCGCGTGCCCGGTGCCGTCCCCGCCGTGCTTGCGGTCCGGGGTCTCCACCACCAGCGGCACCCCGGCCGTCTCCGGGTGCTCGAACAGCTCGCGGAACGGCTCGGCGCCGATCATCCCGGCGCCGATGTTGGCGTGCCGGTCCTTGCGGGCGCCGACGACGTCCTCGGAGTCGTTGGCGTGGATCAGCCGCAGCCGGCCCGGCCCCGCGGCGGCGGCCAGGGCGTCCAGGGCGGCCGTCACCCCGCCCGGCTCCGCCAGGTCGTGCCCGGCGGCGAAGGCGTGGCAGGTGTCCAGGCAGACCCCCACCTTCGGGTGATGGTCCAGCGCCTCCATGTACGCGGCCAGCTCCTCCAGCCGCGAGCAGAGCGAGCTGCCCTGCCCCGCCGTCGGCTCCAGCAGCAGCCAGGGCGCGTCGTCGCCGAGCCCGTCCAGCTCCTCCAGCAGCGGCCGGACGTCCGACCGGACCTGCGCCATCGCCTCGGCCCGGCGCGAGCCGCCGCCGGGCGCGGTGCCGACCGCCGAGCCGGTGTGCAGGACGACGCCGAGCGCGCCGATGGCGTGGCCGCGGCGCAGCGAGTGCCGCAGCGAGTCGGCCGAGCGCTCCCGGGTGGCCGGGTTGTTCGAGCCGAAGTTGATCAGGTACGGGGCGTGCACCCAGGCCGGGACGCCCCGCTCGGCGCAGGCGGTGCGGAACTCCTCGTCCTGCGCCGGGTTGCCCGGGGGAGTGGCCCAGCCGCGCGGGTTGGCCACGAACACCTGGACCGTCTCCGCACCGACCCGGCCCGCGTACGCCAGGCCGGTGCCGGCCAGCCCGCGACCGGCCACCGGGACGTGCGCGCCGATCGGGTTGCGGAGGGCGGCGACGGACGGTACGGGTGCGGTGGTCATGGCCCCGAGCATGCCACGGGCCCGGCCCCGGTCGTCGGGCGGGCCGGTTCGGGAGGTCCGGCAGCCCGGCTCCCGGCGGCCCGAGGAAAAGGTTCTCTGTGCTCGATCGAGTGAATCCCGCCTGGAAACCGGGGGCCGTGCCGCCCGCATCCGTCACGATCCGGGACCAGAGGACCGCACGACCACCGAGGAGGCAGCCGTGACCACCGCCGAGCCGGCCGAGACCGTCGACCTGCGTGCCGACCACCTGATCCGCGACCCCTTCGCCGCCTTCGCCGACCTGCGCGAGCGCGCCCCGCTCGCCCGCGCCACCATCCCCGGCGTGGAGCCGTTCTGGATCGCCGTCCGCTACCAGGACGTCCGCACCGTGCTGTCCGACCCGCGCTTCGTCAACGACGTGAACGCCGTCGACGGCCCCGTTCCCGACCACCTGACCGCAGACCGGCCCGCCGCCGATGGCCCGACTCCCGACGGGACCGCCACACCCGTCCCCGTGCACCGCACCGAGCAGGTCTGGCGCGCTCGGGGTATGCCGCCCGAGTGCGCGCAGTACCTGCGCGCCGGGGTCTTCGCCGCGGACGGCGCCCGGCACCGCCGGATGCGCGGTCTGGTGCACCCGGCCTTCACGGCCGGCGCCGTGGAGCGGCTGCGCCCCCGGATCGAACGGCTCGCCGAGGAGTACGCCCGGGCGCTGCCCGACCATGCCGACCCGGACGGCGTGGTCGACCTGGTCGCGCACTTCGCGTACCCGCTGCCCGTCACGGTGATCTGCGAGCTGCTCGGCATCCCCGAGTCCGACCGCCCGCAGTGGCGCCGCTGGAGCTCCTACCTCGGCCGGGGCGCCGGGCCCGGCCTGGACGAGGCGTTGCGCGCCATGGTCGCCGCCGCCCGCTCGCTGGTCGAGCTCCGCCGGGGCGAACCCGCCGACGACCTGCTCTCCCGACTGGCGGCCGCGGAGGGCGACAGCCTCGCCCCGGTCGAGACCGTCTCGCTGATCCTCAACCTGGTCGTGGCCGGGCACGAGACCACCGCCACCCTGATCGGCAACGGTACGGCCGCGCTGCTCGCCCACCCCGAACAACTGGAGCTGCTCCGGGCCGACCCGGGCCGGCTGCCCGCCGCCGTCGACGAGCTGATGCGCTGGTGCGGCCCGACGATCGGTGGGGTGCCGCGCTACGCGACGGAGGACCTCACGCTGGCCGGCACCCTGGTCCGCAGGGGCGAGGCGGTGATGCCGATCCTGGCCGGAGCCAACCACGACCCGCGGGCCTATGCCGAGCCGGATCGCCTGGACATCTGCCGGGCGAGCACGCCGGACCGCGCCGGGCACCACGAGGCGCACCTGGGCTTCGGGCACGGCACCCACCGCTGCCTGGGCGCGGTGCTGGCGCACCAGGAAGCGGTGGTCGCCTTCGAGACGCTGCTGCGGACGTACCCGGAGTTGGCGCTCGCGGTCGGTCCGGAGGCCGTCGAGCGCGGACCGAACCCGGCAGCCTGGCACCTCGCCGCGCTGCCCGTCCGCCTCGGGCCGCAGGCCCCGGCCCGGGCAGCGGCCGCCGGCTGAGCCGGTCCACCGGGCCGCACGTACCCGACGCACCCGCCGCCCGGACACCCCCGAGACACACCCCGACGCGCCCGACCGCCGCCCGCGGTCGGGCGCGTCGCGCTGTCCGCCCCTCCCGACGTCCTCCCGCCGCCCGCGGTCCCCGCGCGCCCCGCCCGACCGCCCGCTGCCGCGCCACGCCGGGCCCGTCCCACCCCTGGTCGACGCCCCGTCAGCCCCGCAGCCCAGCCCTGGTGGCGGGCCCACCGGGCCGCCCGTAGCGTCGACACGGCCGCATCCACCGGCCGTCACCGCCCGCGCACAGCGCGTCAGCCCCACCGCTGGACCGAGCGGAAGACCACCGCACCCGTACGAGCGCCGCGCGCGCCGAAAGGAAACAGGTCACCACTCATGCCCACGCGACGGGTCCACCACCTCGCCGCGGCCACCGCCGCCGCCACCGCCCTGACCACCGTCCTCACCTCGCTGGCCGCCGCCCCCGCGGCCCATGCCGCCCCCCGCTTCCCGCTGCACTTCGTCCAGCCCGGCGAATCGATTCAGCAGGCCGTCGACGCCGCCCGGCCCGGCGACACCGTCCAACTGCTCCCCGGCACCTACCAGGGCAGCGTCCGCATCACCACCCCCCGCCTCACCCTGCGCGGCTTCGGCGACGAGAGCGTGATCACCCCCGGGGACGGCGGCGAGAACGCCTGCGCCACCGCCGGGCACGGCATCTGCGTGGTCGGCACCGAGGAGGACCCGCTGTCCGACGTCAGGATCGACAGCCTCGCCGTCACCGGCTTCCGCAAGAACGGCATCGACGCCAGCGGCACCACCCGCCTGACCGTCCGCGGCACCTACGTCCACGACAACGGCCAGCAGGGCATCAGCCAGGAGATGTCCACCCGGGCCGTCATCCGCGGCAACCGCTCGGCCGACAACGGCCAGTCCGGCGTCTTCCTCGCCAACTACGCCTACCGCGAGGGCGGCTCGCCCGACACCGGCGGCACCGTGGTCGAGGGCAACGAACTGACCGGCAACCGGGTCGGCGTCACCGTCCGCCGGCTGCGCGGGCTGGCGGTCCAGTCCAACGGGATCAGCGGCAACTGCGCCGGCGTCTTCGTGGTCGGCGACGAGGGCGTGCCCCGCGCCGGGGACCTCGACGTCCGGGACAACTCCGTCATCGGCAACAACAAGTTCTGCCCGGCCAACCCGCGCCTGGGCGCCATCCAGGGAGCCGGCATCGTCCTCACCGGCACCGAGGACACCCGGGTGACCGGCAACGAGGTGCGCGACAACACCGGCACCTCGGACTTCTCCGGCGGCATCGTCCTGTTCAAGAGCGTCGTCGGCGTCGCCAACGCCCGCGCCGTGATCGCCGACAACGAGCTGAGCGGCAACGGTCCGGCCGACCTCGCCGACCGCGACTCCGGCACCGACAACACCTTCGCCCGCAACACCTGCGGGCGCTCCGAGCCGGCCGGCCGCTGCTGAGCCCCGGTACCCCCTCGCCGCCCGCCGCCGCACCAGGAACTCCCCAGGACCCGAGGAAACCCAGCCATGACCACCGCACCCGTCCATACCAGCCCCCAGGCCGCGATGCGCCTGCGCGAGCTCGTCTTCGGCGCCGCCTGCGCCGCCGCCGTCCGCGCGGCCGCCCGGCTCGGTGTCGCCGACGTGCTCGGCGACACCCCGGCCACCGTGACCGACCTCGCCGTCGCCCTCGACACCGAGCCCCGCCAACTGCGCCGTCTGCTGCGCGCGCTCGCCTGCTACGGGCTCTTCGCGCAGAGCGGCGACGACCGCTTCGAGCACACCGAGATGTCCCGGCTGCTGCGCGAGGACGCCCCCAACTCGCTGCGCTACATCTCCCTCTGGTGCACCGAGCCGTGGACCTGGGAGGCCTGGCCGAAGCTGGACGAGGCGGTCCGCTCCGGCCGCAACGTCTTCCCCGACCTGTTCGGCAAGGAGTTCTTCGACTACCTGCACAGCGACGCGGGCGACTCGGCGAAGGTCTTCGACAAGGCGATGACCACCTCCAGCCGGCAGTCCGCCGAGGACTTCGCCGACTACCTGGACCTCACCGGCATCGACTCGGTGGCGGACATCGGCGGCGGCCAGGGCCACGTGCTCGCCAGCCTGCTGGAGAAGCACCCGGCGCTGCACGGCACCCTGCTCGACCTGCCCAAGGTGGTGGCCGGCGCCGACCCCCGGCTCCAGGACGGCGGCGCCTTCTCCGCCCGGGCCCGCCTCGTCCCGGGCGACTGCCGGATGGAGATCCCGGTCCGCGCCGACCTCTACATCATCAAGAACATCCTGGAGTGGGACGACGACAGCACCCGCCGCACCCTCGCCAACGTGGTGAAGGCGGCCGGCTCCGGCGCCCGCGTGGTGGTGGTGGAGAACCTGGTCGACAACAGCCCCTCGATGCGCTTCACCACCGCGATGGACCTGATGCTGATGCTCAACGTGGGCGGTGCCAAGCACTCCGAGGAGAGCATGGTCGGGCTGATGGCGGAGGCCGGACTGGTGGTCACCGCGGTCAACCCGGTCAACCCGTACCTGCACGCCTTCGAGGCCGTCGTGAGCGGCTGAGCCGACCCCGCACACCTCCGTACGACGAGAACGACCGTACGACCAGAACGACCGCCGGCCCCCGGAACATCGGGGGCCGGCGGTCGTCGTGCGCGGGCCGGGTCAGGCGGGGTGCGAGGACTCCAGGTGGGCGAAGACCACCACGTTGTCCAGGTAGTCCCGCCGCTTCTTGTCGTACGCGCCGCCGCAGGTGATCAGCCGGAGCTGGGCGTCGGGGGTCCTGCCGTAGACCCTGGCGTCGGGGAAGGCGTTCTTGGCGAAGGTCTCCACCGAGTCCACCGAGAACACCGCGACCGTCCCGTCCGCGCGGCTCACCTCGACCTTGTTGCCCGGCAGCAGGAAGCTCAGCAGCAGGAACACCGCCGGGCCCTTGGTGGTGTCCACGTGCCCGGCCAGCACCGCGCTGCCGCGCTCGCCCGGGGTGACGCCGTCCCGGTACCAGCCGACCAGGTTCTTGTCGTCCGGCGGCGGCGCGTCGAGCTGGCCCGCGGGGTTGAGGGCCAGCTCGGTGAACGGCGCGTCGACGGCGATCTGCGGGATCCGCAGCCGGGTCGGCTTGGCGCGTTGGAGCGCCGGCGCCCCCGGGGCGGCGGCCGGGGCCGCCGGGTCCGGGGCTG
>NZ_JBHJSJ010000021.1:0-148075 GCF_042268845.1 Kitasatospora sp. NPDC056273
CCACGACGAACCGGGACCTGCTACCGGGCACTCCGGTGTCTACCCGGACGGGACTTCCACCCGCGAGCCTGGACCAGCTTTCAGGACGCACCATGGCACGATCCTATCGGTCTTTGGCAATCTTGCCATTTCGCTGGCCAGGGGCGCGGCCGCAGGCTGGATCCATGACCACGAACTCCATGAGCACGAACACGATGAGCACGAACACGATGCGGGCCATCACCCAGACCGCCCTCGGCACCCCGGACGTCCTCCACGAGGCCGAGGTCGAGCGGCCCGTGCCCGGCGTCGGCCAGGTCCTCGTCGCCGTCCACGCCGCCGGGGTCAACCCCACCGACTGGAAGCACCGCAGCCGCGGCTACTTCCTCGGGCAGCCGCCGTTCACGCTCGGCTGGGACGTCTCCGGCACCGTCGAGGCGGTCGGCGTCGGCGTCTCGCTCTTCACCCCGGGCGACGAGGTGTTCGGCATGCTGCCCTACCCGTACGGCGCCGGCGCGCACGCCGAGTACGTCGTCGGCCCCGCCCGGGCCTTCGTGCCCAAGCCCGCCGTACTGAGCCACGTCGAGGCCGGGGCGCTTCCGCTGGTGGCGCTCACCGCCTGGCAGGCGCTCGTCGACACGGCGGGGCTGCGGCCGGGGCAGCGGGTCCTGGTGCACGCGGCGGGCGGCGGCGTCGGGCACGTCGCCGTGCAGATCGCCAAGGCGCGCGGCGCGTACGTCATCGGCACGGCGTCCGCCGCCAAGCACGACTTCGTCCGGGGCCTGGGCGCGGACGAGGTCATCGACTACCGGACGGCCGACTTCGTGGCGGAGGCCCGCGACATCGACGTGGTCCTCGACCCGCTCGGCGGCGACGACCGGCTGCGCTCCCTGGAGACCCTCCGGCCCGGCGGCGTCCTGGTGTCGATCCTGCCCCAGGGGATCGACGAGGTGGCCGAGCGCGCCGCCGAGCTGGGCGTGACGGCGAAGGCCCTGCTGGTCGAGCACGACCGGGCGGGCATGGCCGCGATCGCCGCCCTCGTCGAAGCCGGGCAGCTGCGCCCGCACGTCTCCGCCACCTACCCGCTCGCGGAGGCCGCGAAGGCCCACGCCGAGGGCGAGACCGGCCGGGTCACGGGCAAGCTGGTCCTCACCGTCCGCCCGTAGCGGTCACCCGGACCCCGGGGGCAGCAGGCGCTCGGGAAGCGAACAGACCGGGGCAGATTCAGACCGAATCGGGCAGGGTGGGACGATACCTGCCATGCCTAGCAAGTCTCCATCGGTCCGGGACGCCGACGCCCCGCCCGACCCGCTCTGCCGTCTCCTGCTCGACCTGGGCGAAGCCCTGCTGGGCGGCGGCCTGCCCGTCCATGAGGTCGAGGACGAACTCCGTGGACTGGGGCGGGCGTTGGGCGCCCCGGAGGTCCAGGTCGCCGCGCTGACCAACGGGCTGTTCGTGGCCCTGCACCCGGACGGCGCCACCAGGTTCCAGCCGCTCGGCGGCACCCTGCGGTTCGAGCAGACGGCCGACGTCCTCCACCTGGTGCACCGGCTGCGGGCGGGCGAACTCGACGGGCCCCGGGCGCGCGCCGAGCTGGACCGGATCCGGCGGGCGCCCGCCCGCTGGCCCGCGTGGGTGGCGGACTTCGGGGCGCTGCCGGTCGGGGTCGGGGTCTGCATCTTCCTGCAGCCGGTGGTGGCGAACGTGCTGGCCGCCGGGCTCGGCTCGCTGATCGTGGTGGGCCTGACCGTGCTCGCCCGGCGGCGGCCGCACCTGCGGCCGCTGCTGCCCGTCACGGCCGGCTTCCTCGTCGCGCTGCTGGTCCTGGCGCTCGCGCGGGCCTCGCTGCTGGACGGGCCGCTGCGGACGATCGTGGCCACCCTGGCGATCCTGCTGCCGGGCGGGCTGCTGGTCACCGGGCTGTCCGAGATCGCCGCCGGCGCGGCCAACGCGGGCACCGCCCGGCTGGTCTCCGGCGCCGTGCAGCTGACGCTGTTCCTCGCCGGGGTGGCCGCGGCCGCGACCGCGATCGGCATGCCGTCCACCGCGCTGGCCAACGTGCAGGTGGCCAAGCCGAGCTGGTGGGTGATCGCGCTGGGGCTGGCGATCGCGGTGGCCGGGGTGGTGGTCAACGTCCACACCCCGCCCTCGGCCATCCCGTGGATCGTCGCGGTGATCGCGGTGAGCGTCACCGCCCAGGTGGCGGTGGGGTCGGTGCACGGCGCGGCGATCGGCGGCCTGGCCGGGGCCGTAGCCGCCGCGGTCGCGGCCACCCTGGTGCACTGGCTGCCGGGCGGTCCGCTCTGGCAGGTGCTCTACCTCCCGGCGTTCTGGATCGTCGTGCCGGGCTCCTTCGGTCTGCTGAACACCGCGCAGATCGAGGTCGGCAACGGGGCGCAGTCGCTGCTGGCGGCCGTCTCGGCGGTCTTCGGGGTGTCGATCGGCACACTGATCGGCGCGGTGATCAGCCGGATCCCCCGTCCCAGCCTCACCGGCCTGCCGCACCGGGCCTGAGCCGGTCGGAACCAGGCCCGAGCCGGGCCCGAGCCAAGCCGGACCCGGGACCGGTACGGGCCGGAACCGGGCCCCGGGGCGCGCGGAGGTGCGCCCCGGAGCCCGGAGTCTCGGAACCCGAGGTTCGGAACCCATGACCAGGGAACCCCGGAACCTCGGAATCCGAGAGCCTCGGAACCCCCGTCAGGGCTGGCGCAGGGCCTCGGTGAGCCGGTGGGCCGCCTCGACGACGGCCTGGGAGAGCTGGGCACCGGGGTGGCGGCTGAGCCGTTCGATCGGCCCGGAGACCGTGACGGCGGCCACCACCCGGTTGGACTGGCCGCGGACGGGCGCGGCCACGGAGGCGACCCCGACCTCGCGCTCGCCGACGGACTGGGCCCAGCCGCGGCGCCGCACGCCGCTCAGCGCGGTGGCGGTGAAGCGGGCCCCTTGCAGGCCGCGGTGGAGGCGCTCGGGCTCCTCCCAGGCGAGCAGGATCTGGGCGGCGGAGCCGACCTTCATGGGGAGGGTGACCCCCACCGGAACGGTGTCGCGCAGGCCGGTGAGCCGCTCGGCGGCGGCCACGCAGATCCGGACCTCGCCCTGCCGCCGGTAGAGCTGGGCGCTCTCGCCGGTGGCGTCCCGCAGCTGGGCGAGGACCGAGCCGGCCGCGGCCAGCAGCCGGTCCTCGCCGGCGGCCGCCGAGAGCTCGCCGAGGCGGGGGCCGAGCATGAACCGGCCCTGGACGTCCCGGCTGACCAGGCGGTGGTGTTCGAGTGCGACGGCCAGCCGGTGGGCGGTGGGCCGCGCCATGCCGGTGGCGGCGACGAGGCCGCCCAGGGTGGCGGGCCCGGCCTCCAGGGTGCCGAGGATCGAGGTGACCTTGTCGAGCACGCCGACGCCGCTCGTGTTCTCCATGGGATGGGTACTCCAGTCTCAAGGCCCGGGAGCAGCGGGTCCGCGCTGCTCACGGCGGCTCCTGGCGGGGAGCCGGGGGGTGTGGTCAGCGAGGACAGGCCGGAGAAGTCGGCCGATTGCCTGCGCCGGGCACGAGACGGGTACGCGAAAGGACCGGGGCGGGAAGCGCCCGGGCGAAGGACAGCACAGAGAGCACCGTGTCTCCTCATCTTTCCCGCGCCACAGTGGCGACAGGCCGGAGTTGGCACTGCCCCCGCCAACACGGCGCGTACTTCGGACGCCGGGTCGAACGGGGAGTTGCCGGGGCTTCGTAGGGCCGGTCCCTCCACCCCTCTGGATGATTCGCCAGGAACGATACAAGACATCCGGGGCGGGTCGGCAAGTCCCCCCGCCCTCGACCCGCCCTCGACCACGCCCCGCGGGGCCGGCTCAGCGGTGGCGCGGCCCCGACAGGCCGGTGCACGGGGCCCCGTCCGGGCTGCCGGGGAGGGTCGCGTCCCAGGCGTGCAGGGCGGCGAGGGCGGCGGTGCGCTCGCGGTCCGTGGGCCGGGTGCCCTCGGGGCCGAGCAGGTAGTCGGCGACCGGGGTGAGCAGCAGGGTGGCGTCGCCGGCCGGGAGCAGCAGCGCCTCGTCCCACTGGTGCCGGATGACGGTGCGGCGCAGCAGCGTGCCGTGGCGCGGCGAGGTGCCGTGGCACGGCGGGGTGCCGGCAGAGGTCCGGCGGCGGAGTTCGGGGGCGACCTCGGCCTCCAGGACGGTGCGGACGTCCCGCAGGGCGCCGAGCGGCACGTGCTCGGCGGCGAGGTCGAGGAGGGCGGCGGCCTCCGGGGCGAGCCGGTAGGCGGCGACCACCGCGGCGGTCTCGACGGGCTCGAAGGGCTGCCCGGCGAGCCGGGCCACGTCGATCACGTCGCCCGCGAGGAAGGTGCGCCCGAGCCCTTCCTCGGCGAGGGCGATCAGGCATTCGACGTGGTCGTCGGCGGCCAGGTAGGGGCGGACCGGGACGGTGGCGAGGTCGCCGGGGAGCGCGGCGGTCGCGACCCGCACCTGGTACCACGGGTCGAGCAGCGGGTCCCCGGCCGGCCAGCGCAGGGTGACGGCGGTGTGCCGGGGGCGCTCGCCGAGCAGGGTGACCTCCACGGACTCCACCGGGTGGTCGGTGACCAGCCGGTTGACGGCCTGCCAGAGCGAGGCCTCGGTGGGGCTGACGAGGCTGAGCTCGGCCAGCGGCCGGGGCAGGTCGGGCGGGTAGTAGCCGGCCAGCGGCAGGTCGCGGATGGGGCGGACCCCGGTGGCGTCGGCGAGGTCGCGGGCGACCCGGGCGTAACACTCGACCCGGTCGCGGGCGCGCCGCAGCTCGTCCCGGGCGTGCGCGCCCATCCGGACGTCCTCCCGGGCGAGCGCGGCGAGCACCAGGTACGGGAGGTGGCGCTCGCCCCGGGCGCGGTGGAGCAGTTCGACGGGTCCGCAGGCCGGGTCGACGTCGAGCAGGCGGTGGAGCAGGTCGGTGTCCAGGCCGCCGTGCCGGTCCGTGACCCGGTCGGTGCTCGACGCCGTACTCGGTTCCGTGTTCCGGTCCGCGTTCGGATCCGCTTTCCGGCCGGTACTCAGGTCGCTGTTCCGGTCCGTGTTCATGGGCGTCCGCCTCCGAGAGCCGTGGGGGTCGCCGGTCGGCGGCCGGGCGACCGGGGACGTGGCGGGTCCGGCGGTGAGGGGCCGGGCCGACTGCGGGCGCCACATCACCGATTGTGGCGACGGCCGATCAACACCGGATCACCACCGGGTCGACGATCTCTCGACATCCCGCCAGGTCCCGTGGGTTGATAGGGACTCACCAATTCGGGGGTGGCACGTGCGGGCGGGGGCGAGCACATGAAGCGGGCAGGTGCAGGCATGGATGATTTCCGGTTCTCGGTGCTGGGCTTGATGCGGGCGCAGCGCGGCGCGACCGTACTGAAGGTGGGCAGCCCCCAGCAGCAGGCGATGCTGGCGGTGCTGCTGCTCCGGCCCGGCCACGGCGCGAGCGCCACCGACCTGATCGACGCCCTGTGGGGCGAGGAGCCGCCGGGCACCGCGATGACGACGGTGCGCACCTACGCCTGGCGGTGGCGCAAGGTCCTGCACGGCGAGGCGCCGGACGCGCCGACCGTGCTGACCTCGGTCGGGGACGGCTACCGGCTGGTGCTGCCCAAGCACGCGGTGGACGCGGCGCAGGCGGAGGAGCTGGCGGCGCAGGCCGAGCGCACGGCGGCCGCCGGGGAGCCGCAGCAGGCGCGCGACCTGCTGAACCAGGCCCTGGAGCTGTGGCAGGGCGAGCCGCTGGCCGGCATCCCCGGGCCGTTCGCGCAGCGGCAGCGCCAGCGGCTCCAGGAGCTGCGGCTGACCCTGCTGGAGGAGCGGATCGCCCTGGACCTGGCGCTGGGGCGCTACTCCCGATGCATCCCGGAACTGACCTCGCTGACCACCGAGCACCCGCTGCACGAGCGGGCGTACGGGCTGCTGATGCGGGCGCTGTACCAGGCCGGGCGGCAGGCGGACGCGCTGGCCGTGTTCCGGGGCGCGCGTCAGCTGTTCCTGGCCGAACTGGGGGTGGCGCCCGGGGCGGAGCTGGACCTGCTGCACCAGCGGATCCTGGAGGGGGACCCGTCGCTCGCCGCCCCGGCACCCTCCGTCGCGCTCGTCCCCGTCGCGCTCGTCCCGGGCCCGGCCGCCGCCGGTCCGGCGGAGCCGGCCGCGCCCGGGGCCGAGGCACCGGACCCGCCCACCGGACCGGCGGCGCCGAACGCCCCCGCCACCGCACCGGCCGGGAACACCGCCCCGGCCGGGAGCAGCTCACCGACCCCCAGACCGGCCCAACTGCCGCCCGACGCTGCCGACTTCACCGGCCGATCGGTCCTGGTCGAACGGCTGGGCAAGGCTCTCGGCGGGGCGCACGGAGGGGCGCCCGACAGAAACCCCGGCGCACCGGGCCAGCAGGCGCTGGTGATCGCGACCGTGGTCGGCATGGGCGGAGTCGGCAAGACCGCGCTGGCCCTGCACGTCGCCCACCGGGTGCGCGAGGCCTACCCGGACGGGCAGCTCTACGTCGACCTGCGGGGCGCCGACGCCACCCCGGCCGATCCGGAGGCGGTGCTCAGCGGCTTCCTGGTGGCGCTCGGCGTGCCGGCCGACGCGGTGCCGGAGGGGCTGGACGCCCGCTCGGCGCTGTTCCGCTCGGCGGTGGACGGCCGGCGGCTGCTGCTGGTGCTCGACAACGTCCACGACACCGCGCAGATCAGACCGTTGCTACCGGGTGCGGTCGGCTGCGCCGTGCTCACCACCAGCCGGACCCGGCTGTCCGGCCTGCCCGCGACCGTCCAGGCCGACCTCGGCGTCTTCGAACCCGAGGAGGCGCTCGAACTGCTGGGCCGCACCATCGGCGCCGAGCGGCTGGCCGCCGAGGCGCAGGCCGCCCGGGAGCTGCTGCTCGTCTGCGGCCACCTCCCGCTCGCGGTCCGGATCGTGGCGGCCCGGCTGGCGGCCCGGCCGAGCTGGACGGTGCAGACGCTGGGCCGCCGGCTGGCGGTCGAGCGGCGGCGGATCGACGAGCTGCGGATCGGCGACCTGGAGGTGGCGGCGGCCTTCGAGCTGAGCTACCGCCAGTTGACGCCCGCCCAGGCCCGGGCGTTCCGGCTGGCCGCCTCGGTGGACGGGCCGGACCTCGGGCTGCAGGCCGCGGCCGCCCTGCTGGACCTGGACGAGTACGACGCCGAGGACCTGCTGGAGGCCCTGGTGGACGTGGCGATGATGGAGTCGCCCTTCCCCGGCCGCTACCGCTTCCACGACCTGCTGCGCGCGTTCGCCCGGCGCCGTCCGGACGATCCCGGCGCGGCCGTGGCGGCCCGCGACCGGATGCTGGACCACCTGCTGGCCACCGCGTGCTCGGCCTTCCAGCACGCCGTCCCCGGGGATCCGGCGGCCGGCGCGCTCGGGCCGGCCCGTAGCGCGGGCGTCCCGCTGGACGGGCCGGACGGGGCGCGGGCCTGGGCCGAGGCGGAGGGTTCCGGGGCGATCGCGCTGGCCGCGCAGGTGGCGGGCTGGAGCGTCGCGGACGACACCGACGGCCCGACCGGCGGGCCTTCCGACGGCCCGGCACCGGACCCCTCCGACGGACCGACCACGGACCCGCTGCGCGCCGCGATCGACCTGCTGATCGCGCTCACGCCGTTCGTCCTCGCCCCGCCCAGCCGCCAGCTGGCCACCACCGCGGAGGCCCTGGCCGCCGCCGCGGTCCACCGCGCCGACCACCGGGCAGCTGGTCGGGCGCACTTCCTGCGCGGCAACGTCGCCCTGGCCGCCACCCGGCTGGAGGAGGCGGAGGAGGCCTCCCGGCTGGCGGTGGCCGCCTCCCGCGCGGCGGGCGACACGGTGATCCTGCGCCAGGCGCTGAACGACCTCGGCCTGGTCTGCCAGTTCCTCAGCCGCTACGACGAGGCCGTCGGGCACTACGACGAGGCGCTGCTGCTGGCCCGCGAACTCGGCCACCGCTCCGGGGCGCTGGTGACGACGGTGAACGCGGCGCTGGCCCGGGTGCGCAGCGGGCGGGCCGCCGAGGCGGTGCCGATCTGCCACGAGGCGCTGGCCGAGCTGCGGACCCGGAACGACGATCCGGGCCGGGCGTACACGCTGTACGTGCTGGGGCTGGCGCTGCACGGGCTGGGGCGGCACGAGGAGGCGGTCACCTGGTTCGGCGAGTGCCTGGCGGTGGCCTCGGCGTCCGGTCTGCGGGCCCGGGCCGGGCACGCCCGCTACCGGATGGCGGACAGTCTGCGCTCGCTCGGCCGGACGGAGGAGGCGCTGGAGCACGCCGGGCAGGCGCTGGAGCTGTGCGAGGAGCTGGGTGCCGAGCGGGACCAGGGCCACGCGCTGCTGGTGCTGGGCCGGACGCTGGCCGACCTCGGGCGGGAGGCCGAGGCGTACGGACGGCTGCGGGAGGCGCACCGGATCTTCGTCCGGCTGGGGCTGCCGGAGGCGGCGGAGGTGGCGGGGCTGCTGCCCCGGGCCGAGGGTCCGGATCCGTCGACCCCGTCGGGCCGGGCGGTCCGGCGGGCCGCCGACCGGCTCTCCTCGGGCTGCTGAGGAATCGATCCTGCTGGCGGTTCCGGTGCGTTCAGGAACTGGTGCGCAGGAACCGGTGTGCTCAGGAGCCGGTGCGTTCAGGAGCCGGTGCTGTTCCAGTCGCCGTTGCCGCCGGTCGGGGTGGGGGTCGGGGTGGGCGTCGGCGTCGCGCCGCCGCCGCTCACCACCGTCGCCACCCCGGCGTCGGCCGCCGCCCCGGCGACCGTCACCGAGAGGCCGGCGCCCAGGGCGACGGTCACCCCGAGGCCGACCGTGAACAGCCGGAGGCGGGTGCGGATGGTGGTGGCCGGACGCTGCGTCATCTCTGGTACTCCTCGGCTCGCTTCCCTGCTGGGAAGGGGTTCCGTCGTGGTGTGGCACCAGTCTGGCCGGGAGCGTTCAACGGTCGATCTACAGTCGAGCACCGGTGATCACCAATGATCACCGGTGCTCCGTGGGCCGCCCGCTCAGGCCGCCCGCTCAGGCCGCCGCGCGGATCTCCAGGGTGCAGCACTTCACGCTGCCGCCGCCCTTGAGCAGCTCGCTGAGGTCCATCCCGATCGGCCGGAAGCCGCGCTCGCGCAGTCGCGAGGCCAGTCCCACGGCCGCCTCCGGCAGCACCACGTGCAGGCCGTCGCTGATCGCGTTGAGGCCGAACACCTCCGCGTCGGCCCGGTCCGCCAGCAGCGCGTCCGGGAACAGCCGCCGCAGCACGGCACGGCTGCCGGCCGAGAAGGCCTCCGGGTTGTACATGATCTCGTCGCCGTCCAGCACGGCGAGCGCGGTGTCCAGGTGGTAGAAGCGCGGGTCGACCAGCTCCAGGCCGACCACCGGGCGGCCGAAGAACTCCTGCGCCTCCGCGTGTCCGTCGGCCACGCTGCGGAAGCCCCGCCCGGCCAGCACGTAGCTCGCGGTCGTCAGCAGGTCCCCCTCGCCCTCGTTGACGTACTCCGGGTCGCGGGTCTCGAAGCCCCGGGCGCGGAACCACTCCAGGTAGGCCGGGCCCTCCGCGGCCCGCTCGGTGTTGCGGAAGCGCGCCCCGAGCACCCTGCCGTCCACCACGGTGGCGCCGTTGGCCGCGTAGACCATGTCGGGCAGGCCGGGCAGCGGGTCGATCAGGTCGACCCGGTGGCCGAGCTCGCCGTACAGGGCGTGCAGCCGCTCCCACTGGGCGACGGCCAGGTCGGTGTCCACCGGCTTCGCCGGGTCCATCCAGGGGTTGATCGCGTAGGTGACGTCGAAGTGGGTCGGACGGCACATCAGGTAGTGGCGCGGGCGGGCGGTGCGGGCCATCGGAAGCTCCTCGGAAGTCGGGTACGGGCGGCAGGGGCGGTACGGGCGGTGCGAGCGATACGGGCGGGGGCCGGTCAGGCCGTGGGGGCCGGCGGCCGGGTCGGGAAGTCGCGCAGGCCGCGCAGCGGGCTGGCCAGCAGCACCGCGCCCGCCGACAGCAGCACGCCCGCCATCAGCCAGATCGTGCTGCGGGCGCCGATCGCCTCGCCGAGGTAGCCGCCGAGCAGGGCGCCCACCGGGATCGCGCTGTAGTTGAGGGTCGCGGAGCTGGCCCGGATCCGGCCGATCATCGCGGGCGGGCAGTAGCCCTGGGAGAAGCTGCCGGCGAGGACGTTGCCCGCCACCACCCCGCAGACCGCGACCGCCCAGGCGAGCGCGCTGACCACCAGCGGCAGCCGGTCGCCCGCCAGCGGCAGCAGCAGGATGAAGGGCGCGACCACCAGTTCGCAGACCAGCAGCCCACGCGCGCTGCCCAGCTTGCGGGCGACCCGTCCGGCCAGCATCGCGCCGGCCAGTCCGCCGACGCTCACCAGCGCGAACACCCCGCCCACCGCGCCCGGTTCGAGCCCCACACTGCGCACCAGGAAGACCGTCTGCACCGCCTGGATGCCGTTCAGCCCCAGGTTGCCGACCGCCGCGAAGCAGGCGAACGTCCGCAGGTACGGGTCGCGCAGCAGGAACCGGACGCCCTCGCCGATCTCGCGCGGGATGCCGCGCCGCTCGGACACCGGCGGGGGGCGCTCCTCCGTCCTGATCCGCCGCAGGAACACCGCCGACACCAGGTAGGTGAGCGAGTCCGCGAACATCCCGCTGGCGGCGCCGAACGCCTGGGAGAGCAGACCGGCCGCGCCAGGGCCGGCGATCTCGGCCGCCGAGGCGCCGGAGCGCAGCTTGACGTTGGCCTCCAGCAGGTCGGCCTTGCCGACCAGGGTGGGCAGCACCGCGCCGTAGGCGGTGGAGAAGAACACCTTCACCGCCCCGGTCAGCAGGGCCACCACCACCAGGTGGGCCAGCGACAGCACCCCCAGCCAACTGGCCACCGGCACGCTGCCGAAAAGGAGGAGCAGCAGCAGGTCGCAGACCAGCATCACCCGCAGCCGGGGCCAGCGGTCCACCCAGGCGCCGGCCAGCAGGCCGAGGAACAGCCAGGGCAGCCAGGCGGCCGCGTTGATCACGCCCACCGCGAGGGGGCTGGCGCCCAGGGTGACCACGGCCACCAGGGACAGCGCCACGCTCCCGACGGCCGTACCGAAGTTGCTGGTGGTCTCACCGATCCAGAGCCGGCGGAAGTCCCCGTGGGCCCACAGGCCCCACCTGCTGCGCGGCCGGTCCGGCGGTGCCGGTGACTCGATCGGGACGGTGGTGGTCATCGCGGCTCACGCTCCGGACTTCTCGGTGTTCTGGGACTTCTCGGCGTTGTCGGTGGTGCCGGCGCTGTCGGTGGTGCCTGCGCTGTCGGTGGTGCCTGCGTTGCCGGTGGTGCCGGCGCTCTCGGGCCGCAGCTTGTCGGCGAGGACGGCGGCGATCCGGGCGAGCGGCTCCGGCCGGGCCAGGTCGCCGTGGCCGAACGGCAGCCGGTGGCCCTCGATCAGCCCGTCCAGGTGAGGCCGCCAGGCCTCCTCGTACGGCCAGTCGGCCGGCTTGCCGAGGGTGGCGCCGAAGAAGACGGCATCGCCCCGGTAGTGCTGGGGCCGGTGCTCGGCCATCAGTTTGCGGTGCCGGTCGAACACCTCGGGCAGGACGTGCGCGGCCTCACCGAGCACCGCCGCCAGATCGGCCTGGCCGCTGCCGTCCGCCGGGTCGTAGCCCAGCGAGCGCAGCAACTCGTCCACCGTGTCGGCGGGTTCGGACGGCGGGGCGGCATCGGTGCGGACCGCCGGGCCGCCGTCCAGCAGGGCCAGCAGCCCGACCGGCGCGCCCTCGGCCTGGAGCCGGACGGCCATCTCCTGGGCGACCACCGCACCGAACGACCAGCCCAGCAGGTGGTACGGGCCGGACGGGTGGACGGCGCGGATCTGCCGTACGTAGTCCTCGGCGATCTCGGCGACGCTGGCCGGCGCCCCGCCGCGCAGGCCGCGGGCCTGGAGGCCGTACACCGGCTGCCCGGGATCGAGGTGGCGCAGCAGCCCGGAGTAGACCCAGCTGATGCCGGCCGCCGGGTGGACGCAGAACAGCGGGGGCCGGTCGCCCCCGGTGCGCAGGGGCAGCAGCACGTCCAGGGCGTCGGCCGCCGGGCCCTGGTCGAGCCGGCCGTCCAGCCCGGCCACCGTGGGCGCCTCGAACAGCGCCCGCATGCCGAGATCGACACCGAGGGCGGTGCGGACGCGCGAGAGCAGTTTCATGGCGAGCAGGGAGTGCCCGCCCAGATCGAAGAAGTCGTCGTCGATGCCGACGCGCTCCAGGCCGAGGGTTTCGGCGAACAGGGTGCAGAGCAGCTGCTCGCGCGGGGTGCGGGCCGGGCGGCCGGCCGGGTGGGCGGCGAACTCCGGTGCGGGCAGGGCGCGGTGGTCGACCTTTCCGCTGCCGGTCAGTGGCAGGGCGGGCAGCGCGACGAAAGCGGCGGGCACCATGTGGGCGGGCAGCCGCTCGGCGGTGAAGGCCCGCAGTCCGGCCGGGTCGAGCGGGCGGTCGGTGACCAGGTAGGCGACCAGTCGGGTGCCGCTGTCGTCCGGCCGGACGACGGCCGCGGCGACCTCGGGGTGAGTCGTCAACACCTGCTCGATCTCGCCGAGTTCGATCCGGAAGCCGCGGATCTTCACCTGGTCGTCGGTACGGCCGAGGTACTCCAGCTCACCGTCCCGGGAGCGGCGCACCAGGTCCCCGGTGCGGTACATCCGCTCACCCGCGACGAACGGGCTGGCGACGAACCGCTCGGCGGTCAGGCCGGGCCGGTTGAGGTAGCCCCGGGCCAATCCGGCGCCCGCCAGGTACAGCTCCCCGGGGATGCCGACGGGCACCGGGTTCAGGTGCTCGTCCAGCACGTACCCGACAGTCCCGGCGACGGCCCGGCCGAGCACCGGCCGGTCCGAGCCGTCGAGCGGCTGCTCCAGCGCCTCCACGGTGGACTCGGTCGGGCCGTACAGGTTGTACGCCCGAAGCCCCGGGGTCTCCCGCAGCCGCGTCCACAGCGCCTGGCCGACGGCCTCGCCGCCCACCAGCACGACGCCCGGCGCAGGCGCCTCCAGCAGGCCCTCCTCGACGAGTTGGGCCACGAAGGACGGGGTGGCGTTCACCACGTCGATGCCGTGCGAGCCGACGTGGCGGACCAGCGCGGCCGCGTCGAGGCGCAGGTCCTCGCCGATCAGGTGCAGTTCATGCCCGGAGACCATCCACAGCAGGCCCTCCCAGGAGGCGTCGAAGCAGAGCGAGGCCGTCAGCGCGAACTTCCGGTTCTCCTCCCCCGCCATCATGCCCGCCCGGTGGCCGGCCAGCAGAGCGGCGAGGCTCCCGTGCGAGACCACCACACCCTTCGGGCGGCCGGTCGAGCCGGAGGTGTAGATCACGTAGGCAGCGTCCGCTCCGTCCAGGACGGGCCTGGTGAACTCCGCCGGTCCGGGCACGTCCGTGACGTCCAACACCGGGAGTTCTGCCAGCAGTTCGGGCAGCGGCCACCGGTCGTCGGTCAGCACCAGCGCGGGCTCGGCGTCCGCCAGGGTGTAGGCCGTGCGCTCCGCCGGGTACCCGGCATCCAGCGGCAGGTAAACCCCGCCCGCCTTCAGCACCGCGAGCAGCCCGACCACCGACTCCACCGAGCGCGGCAGCGCCAACGCCACCACCGCCCCGGGCGTCACCCCCGCACCGATCAGCCGACCCGCGAGCCGTCCGGCCCGTGCGTCCAACTCCCGGTACGTCAGCACCTCATCGCCGCACACCAGCGCCACCGCCTCCGGCGTGGCCGCCACCTGCTCCTCGAACACCGCCGGAAGCAGCGGCACCTCCGAAGCCAACGGCCGCGCAGCACCGAGCAGTTCGGCCCGCTCCTCCGGACTCACCAACGGCAGTGCCCCGATCCGGGTGTCCGGCCGCTCGACAGCCGCCGTCAGCAGGCCGGCGAAGTGGCGGACCATCGCCTCGGCCGTCTCCCGGTCGAAGAGGTCCGTCGCGAAGTCGAGCACGCACTCCAGACCGGCCGGCGCGCCGTCCGGACCGAAGGACTCACCGATGCCGACACTCAGGTCGAACTTGGCGACCGCACGACCGGACGATTCCACGGAGACGTCCAGCCCGGCCGCGTCCAGCGGCGCCGTGTCACCACCGCCCTGAAGGACCAGCATCACCTGGAACAGCGGATGCCGGGCCAGCGAACGAGTCGGGTTGACCTCCTCGACCAGGCGCTCGAACGGCACGTCCTGATGGGCATGGGCATCGAGCTGGGTCTCCCGGACCCGGGCCAACAGCTCGGTGAAGCTCGGATTGCCCGACGTATCCGTGCGCAACACCAGGGTGTTGACGAAGAAGCCGACCAGCTGGTCCACCGCCTCGTCCGAACGCCCCGCCGTCACCGAACCGATCGGGATGTCCGTCCCGGCACCGAGCCGGGTCAGCAGAGCGGCAAGCGCCGCCTGCGCGGTCATGAACATCGTCACCCGCTGCTCACGCGCCAACGTCACCAGCGCACGGTGCAGTTCGGCACCCAACGGAAGCACCACCCGGTCACCCCGGTGACTGGCCACGGCACCCCGCGGGCGGTCCGCCGGCAGCGCCAGCTCCTCCGGAAGATCGGCCAGCGCCTCGCGCCAGTAGCCGAGTTGGCGTGCCATCGGGCCGTCCTGGTCCGCTTCGTCGAGCAGCTCGCGCTGCCAGAGCGCGTAGTCGGCGTACTGGACGGGCAGCGGCGCCCACCCGGGCACCGTACCCGCCGTCCGCGCCGCGTAGGCGGCGGCGAGGTCACGCAGCAGCGGACCCATCGACCAGCCATCACCGGCGATGTGGTGCAGCACCAGGACCAGCAGGTACTCGGCCTGCCCGGCCGGGATCAGGTGGGCCCGGATCGGCAGGTCGGCAGCCAGGTCGAACGGGCGCCCGGTGCAGGCCTCCGGCGCGGTGCCCTCGGGCAGCAGCTCGACGGGCACCCGGGCCGCCCAGGCCGGCAGGACGCGCTGGTACGGGGTGCCGTCCTCCTCCTCGATCAGCGTGCGCAGGACCTCGTGCCGGGCGACCAGGTCGCCCAGGGCCGAACCGAGGGCGTCGGCGTCCAGCTCACCCGTCACACGGAGCACCAGCGGCAGGTTGTACACCGCACTCGGCCCCTCCATCCGGTCGATCAGCCAGAGCCGCTGCTGCGCGAAGGACAGCGGCACCCGCTCCGGCCGCTCGGCGTGAGCGGTCAGCGCGAGACGCTCCGCCCCCGAACCGAGGCGGGCCGCCAGCCCAGCCGGCGTCGGCGCTTCGAACACGTCCCGAACGGCCAACTCGGCGGCCAGCGTCGAACGGACCCGGCTGAGCAGCCGGGTCGCGAGCAACGAGTGCCCGCCCAGCGCGAAGAAGTCGTCCTCCACCCCGACCGCTTCCAGCCCGAGCACCTCCGCGAACAGACCGCACAGGATCTCCTCCTGCGGCGTACGGGCCGCCCGGCCACCGGCCGGCGCGAATGCTGCCAGGTCGGGTTCGGGCAGGGCACGGTGGTCGACCTTGCCGCTGCCGGTCAGCGGCAGGGCATCGAGCGTCACCACGGCGGCCGGGACCATGTAGCCGGGCAGCGACTCGGCGGCGAACCGGCGCAGCGCGCCACCGAGTTCGGAGATGGCATCCTCGGCCACCGCGCAGTAGGCGATCAGCCGACGGTCCCCGTCCTCGCTCTCCCGAACGGTCACCACGGCCTGACGGACGGCCGGGTGGCCGGCCAACACGGCCTCGATCTCGCCGAGTTCGATCCGGAAGCCGCGGATCTTCACCTGGTCGTCGGTCCGGCCGAGGTACTCCAGCTCGCCGTCCCGGGCCCGGCGCACCAGGTCCCCGGTGCGGTACATCCGCTCACCCGCCACGAACGGGCTGGCGACGAACCGCTCCGCCGTGAGCGCGGCGCGGCCCAGGTACCCCCGGGCCAGTCCGGCGCCCGCCAGGTACAGCTCCCCCGGGATGCCGGCCGGCACCGGGTTCAGGTGCTCGTCCAGCACATACCCGGCCGTCCCCGCGACGGCCCGGCCGAGCACCGGCCGGTCCGAGTCGTCGAGCGGCTGCTCCAGCGCCTCCACGGTGGACTCGGTCGGGCCGTACAGGTTGTACGCCCGCAGTCCCGGGGTCTCCCGCAGTCGCGTCCACAGTGCCTGGCCGACGGCCTCACCACCCACCAGCACGACGCTCGGCGCCGGCGCCTCCAGCAGGCCCTCCTCGACCAGTTGGACCAGGAAGGACGGCGTGGCGTTCACCACGTCGATCGCCGACTCGCGCACATGGCGGACCAGTTGCCCGGCGTCCCGGCGGACCTCGTCGTCGATCAGGTGCAGTTCATGCCCGACCACCATCCACAGCAGGCCCTCCCAGGAGGCGTCGAAGCAGAGCGAGGCCGTCAGCGCAAACTTCCGGTTCTCCTCCCCCGCCATCATGCCCGCCCGGTGGCCGGCCAGCAGAGCGGCGAGACTGCCGTGCGAAACCACCACACCCTTCGGGCGGCCGGTGGAACCGGAGGTGTAGATCACGTACGCCGCGTCCGCTGCGCCCAGAGCGATCAGGGGACCCTGTGCCGATCCCGGCGCGTCCGTGACGTCCAACACCGGGAGTTCTGCCAGCAGTTCGGGCAGCGGCCACCGGTCGTCGGTCAGCACCAGCGCGGGCTCGGCGTCCGCCAGGGTGTAGGCCGTGCGCTCCGCCGGGTACCCGGCGTCCAGCGGCAGGTACACCCCGCCCGCCTTCAGCACCGCGAGCAACCCGACCACCGACTCCACCGAGCGCGGCAAGGCGATCGCCACCACCGCCCCCGGCGTCACCCCGGCACCGACCAGCCGACCCGCAAGCCGTCCGGCCCGCGCATCCAACTCCCGGTACGTCAGCACCTCCTCGCCGCACACCAGCGCCACCGCCTCCGGCGTGGCCGCCACCTGCTCCTCGAACACCGCCGGAAGCAGCGGCACCTCCGAAGCCAACGGCGCTGCACCGCCCAGCAGTTCGGCCCGCTCCGCCGAGGACAGCAGCTCCGCCCTGCCGATCGGCAGGTCCGGACCGGCCGCGACGGCTGCCAGCAGCCGGCCGAACCGGACGGCGATCGCCTCGACCGTCTCACGGTCGAACAGGTCCGTCGCGAAGTCGACCACGCACTCCAGGCCGGCCGGTGCGCCGTCGGGACCGAAGGACTCGCCGATACCGACACTCAGGTCGAACTTGGCGACCGCGCGACCGGACGGCTCGACCGAGACGTCCAGCCCGGTCGCGTCCAGCGGCGCCGTGTCACCGCCGCCCTGAAGGACCAGCATCACCTGGAACAGCGGATGCCGGGCCAGCGAACGAGTCGGGTTGAGCTCCTCGACCAGACGCTCGAACGGCACGTCCTGATGGGCATGGGCATCGAGCTGGGTCTCCCGGACCCGGGCCAGCAGCTCCGTGAAACTCGGATTGCCCGAGGTGTCGGTCCGCAGCACCAACGTGTTGACGAAGAAGCCGACCAGCTGGTCCACCGCCTCGTCCGAGCGCCCCGCCGTCACCGATCCGATCGGGATATCCGTTCCGGCACCGAGCCGGGTCAGCAGAGCGGCGAGCGCCGCCTGCGCGGCCATGAACATCGTCACCCGCTGATCGCGCGCCAACGTCACCAGCGCACGGTGCAGTTCGGCACCCAACGGAAGCACCACCCGGCCGCCCTGGTGACTGGCGACGGCACCCCGCGGACGGTCCGCCGGCAGCGCCAGCTCCTCCGGCATTCCGGCCAGGGCCTCGTTCCAGTAGCCGAGTTGGCGGGAGATGAGGCTCTCCTCGTCGGCCTCGTCGCCGAGCAGGTCGCGCTGCCAGAGCGCGTAGTCGGCGTACTGGACGGGCAGCGGCGACCAGCCGGGCGCGGTACCCGCCGTCCGCGCCGCATAGGCGGCGGCGAGGTCACGCAGCAGCGGACCCATCGACCACCCGTCACCGGCGATGTGGTGCAGCACCAGGACCAGCACGTGATCTTCCGAGGAGACCCGCAACAGCAGGGCCCGCACCGGGAGTTCGGCCGCCAGGTCGAAGGGCCGGCGGGAGGCCGCGTCGACGGACTCGCCGACCTCGTCGGCCGGGCAGTCCCGGACCTCGAAGGGCACCGATGCCGCCCCGACCGGCAGGATCAGCTGGTGCGGTTCGCCGTCGGTCTCCACCACCAGCGTGCGCAGGGCCTCGTGCCGGGCGACCAGGTCGCCGAGGGCGGAGCCGAGGGCGTCGGTGTCCAGCTCGCCCGCCACGCGGAGCACCAGCGGCAGGTTGTACACCGCGCTGGGCCCCTCCATCCGGTCGATCAGCCAGAGGCGCTGCTGCGCGAAGGAGAGCGGCACCCGCTCCGGCCGCTCGGTGTGAGCGGTCAGCGCGAGACGCTCCGCCCCCGAACCCAGGCGGGCCGCCAGCCCGGCCGGCGTCGGCGCCTCGAACACGTCCCGGACCGCCAACTCGGCGGCCAGCGTCGAGCGCACCCGGCTGAGCAGCCGGGTCGCGAGCAACGAGTGCCCGCCCAGCGCGAAGAAGTCGTCCTCCACCCCGACCGCGTCCAGGCCGAGCACCTCGGCGAACAGGCCGCACAGGATCTCCTCCTGCGGGGTGCGGGCGGCCCGACCGCCGGCCAGCGCGGCGAAGTCGGGGGCCGGGAGCGCGGCCCGGTCCAGCTTGCCGTTGGCGGTCAGCGGCAGGGCATCGAGCGTCACCACCGCGGCCGGGACCATGTAGCCGGGCAGTGACTCGGCCGTGAACCGGCGCAGCGCGTTGCCGAGCTCGGGGCCGGCGTCCTCGGCCACCGCGCAGTAGGCGATCAGCCGACGGTCCCCGTCCTCGCTCTCCCGAACGGTCACCACGGCCTGACGGACAGCCGGGTGGGCCGCCAACACCGCCTCGATCTCACCGAGTTCGATCCGGAAGCCGCGGATCTTCACCTGGTCGTCGGTACGGCCCAGGTACTCCAGCTCACCGTCACGGGCTCGGCGCACCAGGTCACCGGTGCGGTACATCCGCTCGCCCGCGACGAACGGGCTGGCGACGAACCGCTCCGCCGTCAGCGCGGCGCGGCCCAGGTACCCCCGGGCCAGTCCGGCACCCGCCAGGTACAACTCGCCCGCCACCCCACGCGGGACCAGGTTCAGGTGCTCGTCCAGCACATACCCGGCCGTCCCCGCGACGGCCCGGCCGAGCACCGGCCGGTCCACGCCGTCGAGCGGCCGGGTGAGGGCGTGCACGGTGGACTCGGTCGGGCCGTACATGGTGTGGCCTGCGGTCAGCGGAGCCGCGCACAGCCTGCTCCACAGGCCCTGCCCGATGGCCTCGCCACCGAGCAGCAGCAGCTTCGGCGCCGGCTCCTCCAGCAGCCCCTCCTCGACCAACTGCTCGGCGTACGACGGAGTGACGTGCAACGCGTCCAGCCCGACCTCGCGGACGTGGCGGACCAACTGCCGGGCGTCCCGACGCACCTCGTCACCGATCAGGTGCAGCTCGTGCCCGGCGACCATCCACAGCACCACCTCCAACGAGGCGTCGAAGCAGAGCGAAGCCGTCAACGCCACCCGCAGCCGACCGTGCGCCGCCTCCGCGTCCGCGACCAGCGTCGCCCGATGGCCCGCCAGCAGGGCGGCGAGGCTCCCGTGCGAGACCACCACACCCTTCGGACGACCGGTCGAGCCGGACGTGTGGATCACGTACGCCGCGTCCGACCCGCCCAGGACAGGCCTGGCGAACTCCGCCGGACCGGGAACGTCCGTGACGTCCAACACCGGCAGCTCGGCCAACACCTCGGGCAGTGGCCAGCGGCTGTCCGTCAGCACCAGCGCCGGCTCAGCGTCCGCCAGGATGTGCCCGGTACGCTCCGCCGGGTACTCGGCGTCCAGCGGCAGGTACACCCCGCCCGCCTTCAGCACCGCGAGCAGCCCGACCATCGACTCCACCGAGCGCGGCAGCGCCAACGCCACCATCGCGCCCGGCGTCACCCCGGCACCGACCAGCCGACCCGCAAGCCGTCCGGCCCGCGCATCCAACTCCCGGTACGTCAGCACCTCCTCACCGCACACCAGCGCCACCGCCTCCGGCGTGGCCGCCGCCTGCTCCTCGAACACCGCCGGAAGCAGCGGCACCTCCGAAGCCAACGGCGTGGCACCGCCCAGCAGTTCGGCCAGCTCCTCCGGACTCACCAACGGCAGTGCCCCGATCCGGGTGTCCGGCCGCTCGACGGCCGCCGCCAGCAGGCCGGCGAAGTGGCGGACGATCGCCTCGGCCGTCTCCTGGTCGAACAGGTCCGTCGCGTAGTCGAGCGCGAAGTCGATCCCGGCGGGCTCACCGTCCGGGCCGAAGAGCTCCTGGGCGGTCACGTTGAGGTCGAACTTGGCGACCCCGGTGGCGGCCGGCAGCACCCCGTTCCACAGGCCGGACGAGGAGGCGTCGGCCTGCTCGTTGTTCTGGAGCACCATCGCGACCTGGAAGAGCGGGTGCCGGGCCAGCGAGCGGGTCGGATTCAGCTCCTCGACCAGGCGCTCGAACGGCACGTCCTGGTGGGCGTAGGCGCCGAGGTCGGTCTCCCGGACCCGGGCCAGCAGCTCGGTGAAGCTCGGGTTGCCCGAGGTGTCGGTGCGCAGCACCAGGGTGTTGACGAAGAAGCCGACCAGTTCGTCCAGCGCCTCGTCGGAGCGCCCGGCGACCACGGAGCCGATCGGCACGTCGGTGCCCGCGCCGAGCCGGGTGAGCAGGGCGGCGAAGGCGGCCTGGATGGCCATGAACATCGTCACCCGCTGCTCGCGCGCCAGGGTCCGCAGCGCACGGTGGAGTTCGACGTCGAGCAGCTGTGCCACCCGGTCGCCCTGGTGGCTGGCGGCGGCGCTCCTGGGGCGGTCCGCCGGGAGTGCGAGTTCCTCCGGCATTCCGGCCAGGGTCTCGTTCCAGTAGGCGAGTTGGCGGGAGAAGAGGCTCTCCTCGTCGGCCTCGTCGCCGAGCAGGTCGCGCTGCCAGAGCGCGTAGTCGGCGTACTGGACGGGCAGCGGCGCCTGTCGCGGCGCGGTTCCGGCCGTCCGCGCCGCGTAGGCGGCGGCGAGGTCGCGCACCAGCTTGCGGGTCGACCAGCCGTCGCTCGCGATGTGGTGCAGTACCAGGACCAGCACGTGCTCCTCGGCGTCGACCCGCAACAGCAGGGCACGGACCGGGAGTTCGGCCGCCAGGTCGAAGGGCCGGCGGGAGGCCGCGTCGACGGACTCGCCGACCTCCTCGGCCGGGCAGTCCCGGACCTCGAAGGGCACCGAGGCCACCCCGACCGGCAGGATCAGCTGGTGCGGTTCGCCGTCGGTCTCCACCATCAGCGTGCGCAGGACCTCGTGCCGGGCGACCAGGTCGCCGAGGGCGCGTTCCAGCGCCGCCCGGTCCAGCTCGCCGGTCAGGCGCAGCGCCAGCGGCGAGTTGTAGAGGGCGCTCGGCCCCTCGATCCGGTCGATCAGCCAGAGCCGCTGCTGCGCGAAGGAGAGCGGCACCCGCTCCGGCCGCTCGACGTAGGCGGTCAGCGCGAGACGCTCCGCCCCCGATCCGAGGCAGGCGGCGAGCCCGGCCGGTGTCGGCGCCTCGAAGACGTCCCGGATGCCGAGTTCCGCGCCCAGCGTCGCGCGGACCCGGCTGAGCAGCCGGATGGCGAGCAGCGAGTGGCCGCCGAGCTCGAAGAAGTCGTCGTCGGCGCCGACCACGTCGAGGCCGAGCACCTCGCGGAACAGGCCGCAGAGGATCTCCTCCTGCGGGGTGCGGGCGGCCCGGCCGCCGGCCAGCGCGGCGAAGTCGGGGGCCGGGAGCGCGGCGCGGTCCAGCTTGCCGTTGGCGGTCAGCGGCAGGGCGTCGAGCTCCACGAAGGCGGCCGGGACCATGTAGCCGGGCAGCGACTCGGCGGCGAAGGCGCGCAGGGCGGCCGCGTCGAGGGGGCCGTCGGCGACCAGGTAGGCGACCAGGCGCCGGCCGCTGTCGTCGGGCAGCACGGCGGCCTGGCGCACGGCCGGGTGGCCGGCCAGCACGGCCTCGATCTCGCCGGGTTCGATCCGGAAGCCGCGGATCTTCACCTGGTTGTCGGTGCGGCCGAGGTACTCCAGCTCACCGTCGCGGGCGCGGCGCACCAGGTCCCCGGTGCGGTACATCCGCTCGCCCGCGACGAACGGGCTGGCGACGAACCGCTCGGCCGTGAGAGCGGACTGGCCCAGGTACCCCCGGGCCAGTCCGGCGCCGGCCAGGTAGAGCTCCCCGGGGACGCCGACCGGCGCCTGGTTCAGGTTCTCGTCCAGCACGTACCCGGTGGTCCCGGCGACGGTCTGGCCGAGCACCGGCCGGTCCGCACCGTCGAACGGCCGGGTGAGGGCGTGCACGGTCGACTCGGTCGGCCCGTACATGGTGTGGCCGGCGGTCAGCGGCGCCGCGCACAGCCTGCTCCACAGGCCCTGCCCGATCGCCTCGCCACCGAGCAGCAACAGCTTCGGCGCGGGCTCCTCCAGCAGCCCCTCCTCGACCAACTGCTCGGCGTACGACGGAGTGACGTGCAGCGCGTCCAGCCCGACCGCGTGGACGTGGCGGACCAGCTGCCGCGCGTCCCGGCGCACCTCGTCACCGATCAGGTGCAGCTCGTGCCCGGCGACCATCCACAGCACCACCTCCAACGAGGCGTCGAAGCAGAGCGAAGCCGTCAACGCCACCCGCAGCCTGCCGTGCGCCGCCTCCGCGTCCGCGACCAGCGTCGCCCGGTGGCCGGCCAGCAGGGCGGCGATGCTCCCGTGCGAGACCACCACACCCTTCGGACGGCCCGTCGAGCCGGAGGTGTGGATCACGTACGCCGCGTCCGCCCCGCCCAGGACAGGCCTGGTGAACTCCACCGGACCCGGCGCGTCGGTGACGTCCAGCACCTGGAATTCGGCGAGCAGTTCAGGCAGCGGCCAGCGGCCGTCGGTCAGCACCAGCGCGGGCCCGGCGTTCGTCAGGGTGTAGGCGGTGCGGTCCGCCGGGTACTCGGCGTCCAGCGGCAGGTACACCCCGCCCGCCTTGAGCACCGCGAGCAGCCCGACCACGGACTCCACCGAGCGCGGCAGCGCCAGCGCCACCATCGCGCCCGGCGTCACCCCCGCACCGACCAGCCGGCCCGCGAGCCGGGAGGCCCGCGCGTCCAACTCCCGGTACGTCAGCACCTCGTCACCGCACACCAGCGCCACCGCTTCCGGCGTGGCCGCCGCCTGCTCCTCGAACACCGCCGGAAGCAGCGGCACCACCGATGCCAACGGCCCTGCGGAGTGGCGGAGTTCGGCCGCCCCGCCCGTGGGCGTCAGCCCGGCCGCCGCGACGCTGAGCTCCGGGTCGGCGGCGGCCTGCCGCAGGATCAGGGCCAGCACGTCGGCCAGCCGCTGCGCGGTCTCCGGGTCGAACAGGTCGGTGGCGTACTCCAGCCCGCCCGCGAGCCCGTCCGGGGTGCCGTCGGCGCGGTGGCGCTCGGTCAGCGCCAGCTTGAGGTCGAACTTGGCGGTGCCGTACTCCACCGGCTCCTCGGCCGCCGTCACGCCGGGGAAGGCGGGGCCGCCCTCGGCGGCGGCGGCGAAGGTCAGCATCACCTGGAACAGCGGGTGCCGGGCCAGCGAGCGGACCGGGTTGAACTCCTCGACCAGGCGCTCGAACGGCGTGTCCTGGTGCTCGTACGCGGCGAGGTCGGTCTCCCGGACGCGGCGCAGCAGTTCGGCGAAGCTCGGCCGGCCGGAGAGGTCGGTGCGCAGCACCAGGGTGTTGGCGAAGTAGCCGACCAGGTCGGTGGCGGCCTCGTCGAGGCGCCCGGCCACCGGGGTGCCGATCGGCAGGTCGGTGCCGGCGCCGAAGCGGTGCAGCAGGGTGGCGTAGGCGGCCTGGAGGACCATGAAGAGCGTCGCGCCGTGCTCGGCGGCGAGGTCGGCGAGCCGGGCGTGCAGGTCCGCGTCGAGCTCCAGCGGGACGACGGCGCCGCGGTGGCTGGCGACCGGCGGCCGGGGGCGGTCCGCGGGCAGTGCCAGCTCCTCCGGCAGACCGGCCAACGCCTCGCGCCAGTGGGCGAGTTGGCGGGCGGCCAGGCTCTGCGGGTCGTCCTCGTCGCCGAGCAGTCCGTGCTGCCACAGCGCGTGGTCGGCGTACTGGACGGGCAGCGGCTCCCAGTCGGGGGCGTGGCCGGCCTGGCGGGCCCGGTAGGCGTCGGTGAGGTCGCGGTAGAGCGGGCCGAGCGAGGCGCCGTCCCCGGCGATGTGGTGCAGGACCAGGACCAGGACATGCTCGTCCGGGCCCTCGGGCCGCAGGTAGGCGTGCACGGGCAGGTCGGCGGCCAGGTCGAAGCCGTGCCGGGCGAGTTCGTCCACCGGGCGGTCGGTGGTGGTGAGCAGCGGGGCCACGGGCCCGGCCAGGATGCGCTGGTACGGGGTGCCGTCGTGCTCGGCGAAGACGGTGCGCAGCGCCTCGTGCCGCCGGACGGTGTCGCCGAGGGCGTCCGCCAGGGCGGCGGGGTCGAGCGGGCCGCGCAGCCGCAGCGCGAGGGTGATGTTGTAGGTGGCGGTGGGGCCCTCGGCCTGGGCGAGGAACCAGAGGCGGCGCTGGGCGAAGGAGAGCGGCACCCGCTCGGGCCGGACGGCGGGCCGCAGCGCCGGGCGGGCCTGGGCGGGGGCGCCGGCGGCGCGCTCGGCGATCCGCTCGGCGAGCCCGGCGACGGTGGGCGCCTGGAAGAGGTCGCCGATGGCGAGTTCGACGCCGAGTTCGGTGCGCGCCCGGCCGACCAGGCGGGTGGCGAGCAGGGAGTGGCCGCCGAGGGCGAAGAAGTCGTCGTCGATGGTGATGTCGTCGATGCCGAGGAGTTCGCCGTAGAGCTCGCAGAGCACCCGTTCGCGCTCGTCGCGGGGGGCGCGCCCGGTGTCGTCGGCGGCGAGGTCGGGGGCGGGCAGGGCGCGGCGGTCGACCTTGCCGTTGGCGTTGAGCGGCAGGGCGTCCAGCAGGACGGCCGCGGCGGGGACCATGTAGCCGGGCAGCACGGTGCCGGCGAAGGAGCGCAGCCCGTCCGGGGTGAGCCCGGGCTCGGCGGTGCAGTAGGCGACCAGCCGCAGGTCGCCGGGGCGGTCCTCGCGGGCGATCACGATGACCTGGCGGACGGCGGGGTGGCGGGACAGCGCCGCCTCGATCTCGCCGAGCTCGATCCGGAAGCCGCGCAGCTTGACCTGGCCGTCGATCCGGCCGAGGAACTCCACGGCGCCGTCGGCGCGCCGGCGGACCAGGTCCCCGGTGCGGTACATCCGCTCGCCCGGCAGGTACGGGCAGGCGACGAAGCGTTCGGCGGTCAGGCCGGGCCGGTTGAGGTAGCCGCGGGCCAGACCGGCGCCGGCGAGGTACAGCTCGCCGGGGACGCCGGGCGGCACGGGGCGCAGCCGGGCGTCCAGGACGTAGCCGCGCATGTTGTCCAGCGGGCCGCCGATCGGCACCCGGGGGCCGTCGAGGTCGGCGGGGGCGAGCGGGTGGTGGGTGGCGAAGGTGGTGGTCTCGGTGGGCCCGTAGACGTGGGCGAGCAGCAGGTCGGGGCAGGCGTCCAGGACGCGCCGCAGCAGGGTGCCGGAGGCGGCCTCGCCGCCGGTGCAGACGACGCGCAGGGCGGCGAAGGTCTCCGGGGCCTGCTCGGCGACGAGGTCGAACAGGGCCTTGGTGAGGAAGACGGCGGTGACGCCGTGGCGGACGGTGACGGCGTGCAGGGCGGTGGCGTCGAGGGCGCCGGGCGGGGCGACCACGACGGTGCCGCCGGCCAGCAGGGGCGTCCAGATCTCGTAGGTGGCGGCGTCGAAGGCGTGCGGGGAGTGCAGCAGGACCCGCTGGTGGCGGCCGTCCTGCCAGCGCCGGTCGGCGGCGAGGTCGACGACGTCGCGGTGGCGCACGGCCACGCCCTTGGGGCGGCCGGTGGAGCCGGAGGTGTACATCACGTAGGCGAGCCGGTCCGGGTGGACGGGCAGGGCGGGGCGGTGGTCGGGGGCGCCGGCCTCGTCGCCGGGGCGGACCACGGCGGCGCCGTGCGGGAAGCCGGGGTCGGCGCGGTCGGTGAGCAGGACGGGGGCGCCGGTGTCGGCGAGCACGTCGGCCATCCGCTCGGGCGGCAGGCCGGGGTGCATGGGGACGTAGCAGCCGCCGGCCTTGAGGACGGCGAGGGTGGCGACGACGACGTCGGCGGAGCGCTCCATCAGCATCGCGACGGGGGTCTCGGGGCCGACGCCGAGGGCGGTCAGGTGGTGGGCGAGGCGGTTGGCGCGGGCGTCGAGTGCGGCGTAGTCGAGGGTGCCGCCGTCGTGGACGAGGGCGGTGGCGTGCGGGGTGCGGTCGGCCTGGCGCTCGAAGGACTCGGCGAGGGTGCCGCTCCACCGGGGCGTGTCGGTGGCGTTCCACTCGGTGAGGACGCGGGTGCGCTCCTCGGGGGCGAGCAGCTCCAGGGTGCCGATGGGGGCGTGGGGGTCGGCGGCGGCACCGGCCAGCAGCCGGCCGAGCCGCTCGGCGAGGGCGGTGACGGTGGCGCGGTCGTAGAGGTCGGCGGCGTACTCGATCGAGCCGGTGAGCCCGGCGGGGGCGCCGTCGGGGCCGTGCTGTTCGGCGATGCCGATGTTGAGGTCGAACTTGGCGACCCGCAGGCCGATCGGTTCGGGGGCGGACTCCAGTCCGGGCAGGGCGAGTTCGGCGTCCTGGCCGTGGTTCTGGAGCACCAGCAGGGTCTGGAACAGCGGGTGGCGGCCGAGCGCGCGGGGCGGGTTGAGCTCCTCGACGAGGCGCTCGAAGGGGAGGTCCTGGTTCGCGAAGGCGTCGAGCTGGGCCTCCCGGACCCGGCCGAGCAGCTCGGCGAAGCCCGGGTCGCCGGAGGTGTCCGCCCTCAGGACCAGGGAGTTGACGAAGAAGCCGACCAGGTCGTCCAGGGCCTCGTCGGCGCGTCCGGCGAGGCCGGTGCCGAGCGGGATGTCGGTGCCGGCGCCGAGCCGGGTGAACAGGGCGGCCAGGCCGGCCTGGAGGACGGTGAACAGGGTGGTGCGGTGGGTGTGGGCGAGGTCGAGCAGGGCGGTGTGCAGGCCGGCGTCCCAGGCGAGGTCGACGGAGTCGGCGGCGCCGGTGGGGGCGGGCGGCCGGGGGCGGTCCGTCGGCAGTTCCAGTTCCTCCGGCAGCCCGACCAACGCTTCGCGCCAGTGGGCGAGTTGGCGGGCGAGCAGGCTCTCGGGGTCGTGCTCGTCGCCGAGCAGGTCGCGCTGCCAGAGCGCGTAGTCGGCGTACTGGATCGGCAGCGGCTCCCAGTCGGGGGCGCCGCCGGCCAGCCGGGCCCGGTAGGCCTCGGCGAGGTCGCGCAGCAGCGGGCCGAGCGACCAGCCGTCGCCGGCGATGTGGTGGAGCACCACGAGCAGCACGTGCTCGGTCGGGGAGAGGGTGAACACCGTGACCCGGATGGGCAGTTCGCGGCTCAGGTCGAAGGTCTCGGCGGCCGCGGCGTCCCGGCGGACCGGGTAGTCGGCCGGTGCGCAGTCCTCGGCCAGGAAGCGCGGTCGCGCCTCCTCGGCCGGCAGGATCCGCTGCACCGGGACTCCCCCGGCCACCGGGAACACCGTGCGCAGGGCCTCGTGCCGGGCGACCACGTCCGCCGTCGCGGCACGCAGCGCGGCGGTGTCGAGCGCGCCGCGCAGGCGCAGGGCGAACGGCAGGTTGTACAGCGCGGTCGGCCCCTCGATCTGGTCGATCAGCCAGAGCCGCTGTTGGGCGTACGAAACCGGGATCACGGTGCTTCCTCTACTCGGGTCTACTGACGGCACGGGCTGGTCGAGGGGACGGACGGCGGTCAGACGGTGAGCCCCGCGGTGGGCCGGCAGTCCTGGATCTCCAGGGGCTGCCCCATCGAGACGGCGATCTTGCGCCCGCCCCGGTACGGGTCCCGGCCGTGGGCGCAGAGCACGTTGTCGACCAGCATCACGTCGCCGACCTGCCAGCGCTCCCGCACGGTGGCGGCGTGGTAGGCCTCGTTGAGGGCGTCGACGTCGGCGCGCTCCAGCGGCTCGCCGTCGCCGAAGCCGGTGTTGAACGGCAGTCCGTCCGGCCCGAACTCCTCGGTCATCGCCTCCCGGATGTCCGGGTCGAGCGACCACGCGTTCCAGAAGGCGAGGTGGTTGAACCAGACCTGCTCGCCGGTCCGCGGGTGGCGGATGGTGCCGGGGCGCACCTGGGTGGTGCGCAGGTTGCCGTCCGCCAGCCACTCGCAGGAGATGCCGTTCTCCTTGCAGTAGGCCTCGACCTCGGCGCGGTCCTCGGTCGCGAAGGCGGTGCGCCAGCCGAGCGAGATGTAGTCCGAGTAGTTGCGGGTGAGCGTCCAGCCGCCGGTCCGCATCCGCTCCACCAGGTGGGCGGGCAGCTGCGCGAGCACCTGGCGGCAGTCCGCGGTGGGGGTGGCCCCGCCCTCGTCGGGGGCGGTCAGGCAGGCGAAGAGCAGCCGGCCGGGGAAGGTCAGGGTGTAGCTGTTCTCGTTGTGCATCCGGATCGGCTGGACCGGCGGCAGGTCGGTGGACGAGTAGACGCCGTTGCCGTAGTCGCTGCGCGGGGTGGCCTTCTCCCGGTAGGGGGTGCGCTCGGGGATGAGGACGTCGCGCACGGCGGCGACGTCCTCGGTGCCGGTGACCGGCAGGCCGCGCAGGAAGATGGTGCCGTACCGGTGCAGGGCGTCGGTGAGCGCGCTCTCGTTCTCGCGCAGCCACTCGCAGGCCTCGCCCATGTCCGCGGTGCGCGGCGCGTGGGCGAGGGCCGGGCGGCCGGGGTTCAGTTCCCAGGTCGGCATGGCGGCGGTCACCGGTCGGCGGGGGCGGAGAGGGCGGCGACCAGGCTGGCGGGCCTGATGTCCGTCCAGTTGGCCTCGATGTAGTCGAGGCAGCCCTGACGGGTGTCCTCGCCGTGGACGGTGGTCCAGCCGGCCGGCACGTCGATCCAGACCGGCCACAGCGAGTGCTGGTTCTCGTCGTTGGCCAGGACCAGGTAGCCGGCGCTGTCGTCCTCGAACGGGTTGCTCATGGTGTCCTCTTCGGGTTTCTTCGAAGCTCGGCTTGCTTCGCTCGGGTTGCTTCGAAGGTAGGGGCGGGCCGCGGGGCGGAAGGGCAGGAGTCGCGGCAGGAACGCGGCAGTTGGGCCCTGCCGCCTGCCGCCCCGCCCGCCGTCCCGCCTGCCGGCTCGACACCCGACTCGGCACCCGGCGGTTCAGCGCGGGGTGAGGCGGACCGGGAAGCGGTCCAGGCCGAAGTTGATGATCGAGCGGTTGTGGACGACCGGCCCGGTCTGCTCGATCACGGCGACGCGCTCCAGCAGCGCCGTGAACAGGCCGCCGAGTTCGGCCTTGGCCAGCGGCGCGCCGACGCAGTAGTGGGCGCCGAGGCCGAGCGCGAGGTGCTTGTTGGGGGCGCGGTCGAGCAGGATCTCCTCGGGCCGGTCGAAGGCCTCCGGGTCCCGGTTGGCGGACCAGACCCAGACCGCGACCCGGTCGCCGCGCCGGATGGTGCGCCCGTCGAGCTCGGTGTCCCGGCTCGCGGTGCGCAGGGTGTGCAGCCCGACCGAGGTCCAGCGCAGGAGTTCGTCCAGCGCCGAGTCCATGCCGACCTCGCCGCGCTGGAGCCTCCGCCACAGCTCGGGGTGCCGGACCAGGGTGTACAGGCCCATCGCGGCGGTGTGGCGGACGGTCTGGACGCCGCCGACCACGATGTTGTCCAGGTTGAGGACGACGTCCTCGATCGGCAGCAGCCTCCCGCCGACCCGGTAGGTGGCCATCATGCTGATCAGGTCGTCGCGCGGGTCGCTGCGTCGCAGCATCACCTGGTGCAGCAGGTACGGGATGAGCTGCTGGTGGCCGGCCCGGCGCTCCTCGGGGGTGCGGCCGAGGAACGCGACGTCGCAGACCCGCTCGACCATCTCGCGGTCGCCCTCGGGGACGTCCAGCAGGTCGCACATGACGGACAGCGGCAGCGCGGAGACCGCGTCGACGAGGTCCACCTCGCCCAGTTCGACGGCCCGGTCGACGATCGAGGCGGCGAGTCCGGCGATGCCCCGGGCGGCCCCGCGCACGGCGCCGGGCGAGAAGAACGGGTTGGCGGGGGCGCGCAGTTCGCGGTGCCGGGGCGGGTCGGTGAGGGCCATCATCCGGCCGGAGCCGACCGGGACGTTGCCCTCGCCGGCGCCTAGCAGCGAGCCCTGCTCGGAGCTGTAGACGGCAGCGTTGCGCAGCACCTCGGCGGAGTGCCGGTAGGAGAGCACCGACCAGACCGGCCCGTCGTCGACGGTGTCGGTGCGGTGGACGGCGGACTCCCGGCGCAGCTCCGCGACCAGCGCGGGGGTGTCGGGCCGGGCCCAGAGGTCGGGGTCGGTGAGGTCGACCGCGGTGGTGGTGGGCATCAGTGCTCCGTCCGGGACAGGTGCGCGGCACCGGGCCGCGCGATGAGGGAGGTCAGCAGGTCGACCGGGCCGGGCCCGTCGACGGTGGCGAGCAGGTGGCCGCCGGGGACGACGTGGTGGCCGGAGCCGCCACTGGTGTGGGCGGCCCAGCCTTCGAGGCCGCCGACGGCCAGGAGCGGGTCCTCGGCGCCGACGACGGTGTGCAGGGCGGAGCCGATCGGCGGGTGCGGACGGGGCCGGTAGGTGTCGACCACGTCCAGGTCGGTGCGGATGCCGCGCAGCGCGTGCTCCTTCAACTCGGCTTCTCCTTCGACGAGTTGTCCCATTCCGGCGAGGCGCAGCAGCTCGTCGGCGGTGTACTGGGGGCGGTCCGCCCCGGCCCAGGCGGCGGGCGGCGAGGCGGAGGCGGCGACGACCAGTTCGGGCCGCCGCCCGGCCGGCAGCGCCCGGGCGGCCTCGTAGCCGAGCAGGGCGCCGAAGCTCTGCCCGTAGAAGCCGAACCGCCCGGTCAGGTGCGGGCCGAGGGCCTCCAGGACGGCGTCGACCAGCAGGTCGAAGCTCGCGGGCATCGGGTGGCCGAGCCGGCCGCCGCGGGCCGGCGGGCGCACCGCCCAGACCTCGGCCACCGGGGCGAGGGCGCGGGCCAGCGGGGTGTAGGCGGTGGCGTCGCCCCCGGCGTGCGGGAAGCAGAACAGCCGGTACGGGCTCCGCGGTTGGGGCACGGGGACGAACAGCCAGTCCCCTTCGACGCGGGGCCGCACCCGCAGGGCGGTGGTCATGCGCCGGCCGCCCGGGCACGGGCGGTCAGGGCGGGCCGGGGGGCGGCGGTGCCGGCCGCGACGGCCTGTTCGACGGTGGCGGTGAAGGCGGCCAGGTCGGCCGAGTCGAGCAGGTGGCGCAGCTGGAGTTCGATGCCGAGGCGGCGGCGCAGCAGGTGGACGACCCGCAGTGCGGCGATGGAGTGGCCGCCGAGCGAGAAGAAGTCGTCGGTGGGCCGGAGGCCGGTGACGCCGAGCACGGTGCCCCAGACCTCGGCGACCTGCCCGGCCAGTCCGCCGGCGCCCGACTCCGCGGCGGAGGCGGAGGCGGCGGGGGCGGGAGCGGGGGCGGGCAGCGCCGCCAGGTCGACCTTGCCGTTCGGGGTGAGCGGCAGGGCGTCCAGCACGGTGATCACCGAGGGCACCAGGTGGGCGGGCACGGTGGCCCGCAGCCGCTCGGTCAGCTCGGCGGCGGTGACGGCGCCGGTGACGTAGCCGGCCAGCCGGCGGTCGCCGGGGGCGGGCTCGTGGACGGTGACGGCGGCGGCCCGGACGCCCGCCAGCCGGGCCAGGGCGTGCTCGACCTCGCCGAGCTCGACCCGGTAGCCGCGCAGCTTGACCTGGCGGTCCACCCGGCCGACGTACTCCAGCCGGCCGCCCTCGCCGCGCCGGGCCTGGTCGCCGGTGCGGTACATCCTCTCCCCCGCGGCGACCGGGTCGGCGACGAAGCGTTCGGCGGTCAGTCCGGGCCGGCCGAGGTAGCCGTGGGCGAGGCCGGGACCGGCCAGGTAGAGCTCGCCGACGACGCCGTCGGGGACGGGGGCGAGCTTCTCGTCCAGCAGGTGCAGGCGCACCCCGGGCAGCGGCGCGCCCAGGTGCGGTCCGGGGCCGCTGATCGGCGCGGTGACGGCGTCGACGGTGCACTCGGTGGGCCCGTACAGGTTGAGCGCGTCGACGCCGCCGTCGGCCAGCTCGCGCCAGGTGCGCTCGGGGACGGCCTCGCCGCCCATGAACAGCCGCGGCACCCGGGCGCCGGCCAGCGGCTCGCGCAGCAGCTCCCAGTGCGAGGGGGTCAGGTCGAGGTCGGTGACGGCGTGCTCGGCCAGCAGGGCGGCCACCCGGGCCGGGTCGGCGCGGTGCTCCTCGCCGATCACCAGGACGGTGTCGCCGCGGCAGATCCGGGCCCACTGCTGGACGGAGGCGTCGAAGGAGACGCTGGCGTTCCAGCCGACCACGCCGGGCTCGGCGCGGTAGGCGCCGCTCGCCTCCAGGGCCGTGACCAGGGCGGCGACGGCGCCGCGCGGCACCTCGACGCCCTTGGGGCGGCCGGTGGAGCCGGAGGTGTAGATGACGTACGCCGGGTCCAGCGGGTGGGCGTGCTCGGGCAGTTCGGGCCCGTCGGCGGCGGCGTCCGGGCGCAGCACCGGCACCCCGTCGGCCGCCGGGAGGCCGTCGGCGCTGATCAGGGCCGCGAGGCGGGCGTCGGCGGCCATGTGGGCGAGCCGCTCGGCGGGGTAGGCCGGGTCGAGCGGGACGTAGGCAGCGCCGGCCCGCCAGACGGCGAGCAGGGCGACCGGCAGGTCGGCGGTGCGGGCGAGGTGGACGCCGACCCGGTCGCCGCGGCCGACGCCGCGCTCGCGCAGAGCGCGGGCCAGGGCGGCGGTGCGGCGGTCGAGTTCGGCGAAGTCCAGGCGGTCGGCGCCGGCCAGGACGGCGGTGCGCCCGGGGTGGGCGGCGACGGTGTCGCGCAGGCGGTCCAGCAGATCGGTCATGACGGCTCCTCAGGACTCTCGGGCGGCGGCGGCCATGGTGTGCAGGGCGGCGGCGTAGGTGTCGATGAACTGCTCGGCGGTGTGGTCGGCGACCAGCGAGCGCTGGTGGTCCACGGCGAGCAGCACCCGCTGCGTGACCGGGTCCTGGATGACCGAGGCGCCGAAGGCGAAGCTGTTGGGTTCGTGGCGCAGGGTCGGCTCGGTGCCGATCCGGCCGTCCACGATGCGGGCCGAGCTGAGCCGGCCGAGGGCGTGGAAGCGCAGGTAGCCGAACTGGCTGTCCAGCGCGGTGTCGGTCATCAGCCGGGCGAGGCGGGCGAAGGGCACCCGGCGGTGCGGCATCATGTCCAGCTCCTCGCGGTGGACCTCGCGGACCAGGGCGAGCAGGTCGTCGGTGGGTTCGCAGCTCAGCGGGACGGTGTTGAGGAACAGCCCGTACACCTCGGTGCCGCCGAGCCGTTCCAGCCGGCCGTTGACGGCCAGGCCGGTGGTGACGCGCCGACGCCCGGTGACGGCGGCGAGGGCGTGCAGGTGGGCGGCGAGCGCCACCGACTTGACCGGCACGCCGAGCGCGTCGGCGACGTCGCGCAACTGCCCGGGCGCCTCCGGCAGCACCCGTTCGACGGTGCGCGGCGCCTCGTGCACGGACTCGCTGCCGGGGAAGGACTGGCCGCTGACGCCGTCCAGCCGCTCGCGCCAGTAGGCGAGTGAGCGCTCGTCCCCGGCGGCCTGCCGTTCGACGGCCACGAAGTCGCGGAAGGCGGTGCGCGGCGGCGGGGCGGGCGCGCCGAGCGGGTCCTCGGCGAGCGCGGTGTGGCGTTCCAGGATCTCGGTGAGCAGCGAGGTGAAGCTCCAGCCGTCGAGGATCGCGTGGTGCTCGGAGACGGTGAGCTGGAAGGCGTCCTCGGCGAGGCGCTGCACGGTGATCCGGAACAGCGGCGGCGCGGTGAGGTCGAAGGGCGTCCACCGGTGGGTGTCGAACACCTCGCGGATCGCGGTGTCCTGGTCCTCCTCGGCGGCGCCGCGCAGGTCGGCGAACTCGACGGGGGCGGGCAGCCGGCCGTGGACGAGCTGCAGCGGTTCGCCGTAGCCGGACAGGTCCAGGCCGGTGCGCAGCACGGCGTGGCGGTCCATGGCCTCGGCGACGGAGCGGCGGAAGGCCTGCTCGTCGAGGTCGCCGGAGATCTTGTAGGAGTTGACGTTGTGGTAGCTGTCGGTGCCGCCGGCGATCTCCATGTGGAAGACCATGGAGAGCTGCATGGACACCATCGGGTAGGCGTCGACCAGGCCGGGCGGCAGGTCGGCGCGGTCCTCGGGGGTGACCAGGGCGAAGGGCTCGTGGGCGTCCGGGCCCTGCGTGACGGGCTCGGCGAGCGGCAGCAGGGCGGCGACGGTGGGGGCGTTGAAGACGTCCCGCAGGCTCAGCCCCCAGCCGCGCTCGTGCAGCGCGCCGGCCAGCTGGACGGCCCGGATGGAGTCGCCGCCGAGGTGGAAGAAGTCGTCGTGGACGCCGATGCCGTCCACCCCGAGGACCTCCGTCCAGACGGCGGCGAAGGCCTCCTCCTCCGGGGTGCGCGGCTCGACGTGCCGGCCTCCGGTGGCGGTGGCGCGCTGGCCGGGGGCGGGCAGCGCGGCGCGGTCCACCTTGCCGTTGACGGTCAGCGGCAGCGACTCCAGCACGGTGAAGCTCGCCGGGACCATGTACGGGGGCAGCGAGCGGCCGAGGAAGGCGCGGACGTCGGCGGGCTCGCGTCCGGTGACGTACGCGGCGAGGCGGTCCTCGTGCACGGTGACGACGCAGGCGTCCACGTCCGGGTGGGCGGCGAGCGCGTTCTCGATCTCGCCGAGCTCGATCCGGAAGCCGCGCAGCTTGACCTGGAAGTCGGCGCGCCCGATGTACTCCAGCCCGCCGCCGGGCAGCCGCCGGGCGACGTCGCCGGTGCGGTAGAGCCGGGCCCCGGGCGGGCCGTACGGGTCGGCGACGAAGCGCCCGGCGGTGAGGCCGGGGCGGCCCCAGTAGCCGTGGGCGAGGCTGCCGCCGCCGATGTACAGCTCGCCGGCCGCGCCGGGCGGCACCGGCCGGAGCCAGTCGTCCAGGACCTGGGCGCTCAGGTGCGGCATCGGCGTGCCGATCAGGCTGCGCTCGAAGCCGGCGCTGCCGGCCAGGTCGTGGGTGGTGACGTGGACGGTGGTCTCGGTGATGCCGTACAGGTTGCACAGCCGGGCCGGGGGCGGCGGGTCGAGTTCGAACCAGCGCTGGACGACGGCCGGGTCCAGCGCCTCCCCGCCCAGCATGATCCACTTCAGTGCGGGCAGGGCGCGCGGGCTGCGCCGCAGCACCGGCTCCAGCTGGCGCAGCGCCGAGGGGGTCAGGCAGAGGTACGAGACCTCCTCCTCCGCCAGCAGCTCGGCGAACTCCTCCGGCGAGCGGCTGGTCACGTACGGGACGACGACCAGGCGGGCGCCGTGCAGCAGGGCGCCCCACATCTCCCAGACCGTCCAGTCGAAGGCGTAGCTGTGGAAGAGCGTCCAGGTCTCCTGGGGGCCGAAGCCGAAGTGCCGCTCGCCGTCCGCCATCAGCCGGCTGACGTGCTCGTGGGCGACGGCGACGCCCTTGGGACGGCCGGTGGAGCCGGAGGTGAAGATGACGTAGGCGACGTCGCCGGGGCGGCCGGCGGCCGGCGGGCGGGTGTCGGGGCGGGCGGCCAGGTCGGCGGCCTCGGCGGTCAGGTCGTAGGCCTGCCAGGGGCCTTCGGGCACCAGGTCCGGGCGGTCGGTGACGACCAGGGCGACGCCGGTGTCGCCGAAGACCAGCGCGGCGCGGTCGGCGGGGGCGGCCAGGTCGACGGGCACGTAGGCGGCGCCGGTCTTGAGCACGCCGAGGACGGTGACCAGGACGTCGGCGGTGCGGTCCAGCAGCATGCCGACGCGGTCGCCGGGGCCGGCGCCGCGGGCGCGCAGGGCGTGCGCGAGGCGGTTGGCCCGGCGGTCGAGTTCGGCGTAGCCCAGGGTGCGGTCGGGGTCGCTGACGGCGGGCCGGTCGGGGTGGGCGTCGGCGGCCCGTTCGAACAGGTGGTGCAGGCAGTGGCCGGGGGTGTCGGTGGCCGCGGCCCCCTCGGCGGGGCGGGTGGTCAGCCGCAGCACGGTGGCGTCGGGGTCGTCCAGGGCCGCGGCGAGCAGGGCGTCGAACTCGGCGGCCAGCCGGCGGACGGTCTGCGGGTCGAACAGTTCGCTGCGGTACTCGGCCTCGCCGCGCAGCTCTCCGCCGTCTCCCCCGTCGAAGACGGACCAGGTGAGGTCGAACTTGCTGGTGCCGTTGGAGCGCACCCGGCTGCGGGCGGTGGCCGCCGGGCCGAGCGCCAGCGGGGTGCGGTCCTCGCCGTGGGCGCCGAACACCACCTGGACCAGCGGCGGGTGCTGGGCGCTGCGGGCGGCGCCGAGCCGGTCGACGATCTGGTCGAAGGGCAGGTCGAGGTAGCCGTACGCCTCGAAGGCGACGTCCTGGACGTGCTCCAGCAGGTCCCGGAAGCTCAGCGCGGGCGCGAGCCGCAGGCGCAGCGGCAGCAGGTTGACGAAGTAGCCGAGCAGGTGCTCCAGTTCGGGCCGGTCGCGGGTGGTGACCGGGGTGCCGACCACCAGGTCGTCGGCGCCGGTCCAGCGGTTCAGCAGCAGGGCGAAGGCGGCCAGTTGGACGGTGAACGGGGTGACGCCCTCGGTCTCGGCCAGGGCGCGGACCCGCGCCGCCGCCCCCGGGGCGAGGTCGAACCCCTCGGTGCGGCCGGCCGCGCCGCGCTCGGCGGGCCGGGGCCGGTCGGTGGGCAGCTCCAGCAGCGCGGGGGCGCCGTCCAGCTGCTCCTTCCAGTAGGTCAGGTGCTCCTCGTAGGAGGTGCCGAGCTCCTCCTCGGCGCGGTCGGCGTACTGCACGGTCAGCTCGGGCAGTTCGGGCTCCCGGCCGCGCAGCGCCGCGTCGTACAGCTCGGCGAGTTCGCGCTCGAAGACCTCGGCGGACCAGCCGTCCCAGACGATGTGGTGAACGGTGAACAGCACGGTGGTGCGCTCGTCCTCGAGCCGGAAGGCCTCGGCGCGCAGCAGCGGGCCGGCCGCCAGGTCGAAGGGCTCGGCGCAGCGGGCGGCGAGCAGCTCCTCCAGGCGCGCGGCCCGGTCGGGGAGGTCCCGCAGATCGGTCTCCGCGAGCGGCACGGCGAGCCGGTGGTGCACGTGCTGGCGGGGGCCGTCGGGGTGCAGCGCGAAGGTGGTGCGCAGGGTCTCGTGCCGGGCGGTGACGGCGTCCAGCGCCCGTCGGAGCAGCGCGAGGTCGAGCGGGCCGGTGACGTCGAGGGTCCAGGGGGTGCAGTAGGTGACGGCCTTCGGGTCGAGGCGGTCGAGGAACCAGAGGCCGCGTTGCAGCCCGGAGACGGGCGCGGTGCGCGCCGGGTGGTCGGACGGGCTCACGGCCTCGTTCCCTTCGTGTGCGGTGCGGCCGGTCACCGGGCGGCCAGCCGTTCGGCGATGGCGCTCACGGTCCGGGCCCGGAACACCAGTTGCGGGGGGACGCGGCTGCCGGTCTCCCGGGACAGCCGCATCGCGACCCGGACGGCGGCCAGCGAGTTGCCGCCGATCCGGAAGAAGTTGTCCTCGCGGCCGACCTCGGCGAGGTCGAGCACCTCGCGCACCGCCTCGGCGACCAGGCGTTCGGCCTCGGTCAGCGGGTCGGCGGCCTCGTCCGCCGTCGCGTCCTCGTCGGAGGCGGCCGGGCGCCCGGCGGGGGTGGGCAGCGCCTTGCGGTCCACCTTGCCGTTGTGGTTGAGCGGCAGCGCGTCCAGGACGTCCAGGGTCGCGGGCAGCATGTGCTCGGGCAGCAGGCCGGCCAGGTGGTCGAGCAGGGCGTCCGGGCCGGGGGCGCCGGCGGCGACGGTGACGTAGGCGGCGAGCCGGCGGTCGCCGGGGGCGGGCTCGTGGACGGCGACGGCGGCCTCCCGGACGGCCGGGTGGCGGGTGAGCGCGTCCTCGATCTCGCCGGGTTCGACCCGGAAGCCCCGGATCTTGACCTGGTCGTCGATCCGGCCGGTGACCTCCAGCAGGCCCTCGGCGGTGCGGTGGCCGAGGTCGCCGGTGCGGTAGAGGCGCTCGCCGGGGGCGCCGTACGGGGAGGCGACGAAGCGTTCGGCGGTCAGGCCGGGCCGGCCGAGGTAGCCGTGGGCGAGGCCGCCGCCGGTGGCGTACAGCTCGCCGGTCACCCCGGGCGCGACGGGGCGCAGCCGCTCGTCCAGGACGAGGACGCCCTTGCCGTGCAGCGCGACGCCGATCGGGATGGAGCCGCCGGCCGCGTCGGCGGGGCCGACCCGGTGGCAGGTGGTCAGCCCGAGGCTCTCCACCGGGCCGTAGCCGTTGGCGACGACCAGCCCCGGGTAGGCCTCCAGGGCCTTGGCGACATGGGTGGTGGAGGCCCGCTCGCCGGCCGTGAAGGCGAGCTTCAGGCCGTCGTAGGTCTCCGGGAACTCCTCCAGCAGGAAGTTGAACAGGCTGGCGGAGAGCTGGAGTTGGGTGACGCCGTGGCGGCGGGTCAGCTCGGCGACGGTCTGCGGGTCGGGGCGCTGGCCGGGCTGGAGGACGCAGGTGCCGCCGAAGCAGAGCGCGCCGTACAGCTCCAGCGCGAAGGCGTCCCAGGAGACCGGCGAGCACTGCAGCCAGACCTCGTCGGGGCCGAAGCGGGCGTAGTCCTGGCCGAGGTAGGTGGTGGTGAGCGCGCGGTGCGGGACGGCGACGCCCTTGGGGCGGCCGGTGGAGCCGGAGGTGAACATCACGGTGGCGAGGTCGGCGCCGTCGACCGGCAGGCCGAGGTCGTGGGCCGGATACCGGGCCAGGTCGGCGGCCGAGGCGTCCAGGTCCACCTGGCCGGGGACGGCGAACGGCACGGTGGCGCGCCGGTGGGTGACCACCGTGGCGGCGCCGGTGTCGGCGACGGCGCCGGCCAGCCGCTCGGCCGGGAAGTCCGGGTCGAGCAGGGTGTACGCGGCGCCGGTCTTGAGGGCCGCCAGCAGGGCGGTGACCAGCTCCGGCCCGCGCTCGGTCAGCACGGCGACGGTGTCGCCGCGGCCGATGCCCCGGCCCGCCAGGTGGCGGGCGAGCCGGTTCGCGGCGGCGTTCAACTCGCCGTACCCGACGGTCCGTTCGCCGGACACCAGGGCGACGGCGCCCGGCTCGCGGGCGGCCCGCGCCTCGAACAGGGCGTGCACCGGCACCTCGACGGCGGCGGCCAGGGTGCCCAGCCACTCCTCGCACAGGCCGGCCATGGTGGCCGGGTCGAAGAGGTCGCTGTCGTACTCGAAGCGGCCGGTGAAGCCGGTGCCGAGGTCGTCCACCGAGACGGACAGGTCGAAGCGGGAGACCGGGTTGGAGTGCAGGGAGCGGGTGACGGCGTGCCCGCCGACCGTGAACGGCCGGGGGTCCAGCGGGTGCAGCTCCAGCAGCACCTGGCAGAGCGGGTTGCGGTCCTCGGGGCGCTCGTCGAGCACGGCGTTCGCGATGTCGTCGAAGGGCACCTCCTGGTGCCGGTAGCCGCCGATCGACACCTCGCGCACGTGCCGGACCAGCTCGCGGAAGGAGGCGCCGTCCTCCAGCTTCAGCCGCAGCGGCAGCAGGTTGACGAAGTAGCCGATCAGGCCGTCGAGTTCGGCCCGGCCGCGGGCGTTCACCGGCGAGCCGAGGACCAGGTCGCGCTGGCCGGAGCGGCGGTGCAGGGTGAGCGCCAGCCCGGCCAGCAGCACCATGAACGGGGTGGCGTCCTCGCTGCGGGCGAGCGCCCGGACGGCCTCGGCCACCGGGCCGGGCATGGCGAAGCGGTGGAAGGCGCCGCGGAAGGCCTGCTCCTCGGGGCGGGGGCGGTCCGGCGCCAGCGCGTCGGTGGTCGGCGCGTCGCGCAACTGCTCGCGCCAGTAGTCGAGTTGCTTCTCCACGGTGTCGTCCTGGTACTGCCAGGCGGCGTAGTCGCCGTACTGGACGGCGAGTTCCGGCAGCTCGGCCGGGCGGCCCTCGGCCAGCGCGGCGTACAGCTCCTGGAGTTCGGCCTCCAGTACGGGCAGCGAGCCCTCGTCCCAGACGATGTGGTGGAGGAGCAGCAGCAGCGTGGTCGCCCCGCCGGCCCGGAAGACCCGGGCCCGCACCAGCGGTCCCCGCGCCAGGTCGAAGGGCTCCAGCGCGGCCTCGGCGACCAGCTCGTCCACCCGGTCGGCGGTGGTCTCGGTGAGCGTGAACGGCAGCTCCACGGAGGGGTGGACGACCTGGCGCGGGCCGTCCTCGGCGAGCTCGAAGGTGGTCCGCAGGCTCTCGTGCCGCTCCACCACCCCCGCCAGCGCCCGCCGCAGCAGCCCGGGGTCGACCGGCCCGGAGAAGCGGAACACCCAGGGCACCACGTAGGTCGGCGCGTCCGGGTTCCACTGGTCGAGGAACCACAGGCCGCGCTGGAACTTCGACAGCGGGGCCTCGGCGGCGCCCGAGCGCACCGGGGCCGGGCGCGCGCCGCCGGTCGCGGAGGTCACCGCGGCGGCGAACCCGGCCAGGGTCGGCGCGTCGAAGATGGTGTACGGCGACACCATGCCGAAGACGTCGAAGACCCGGCCCACCACCCGGACGGCGGTCAGCGAATCGCCGCCCAGGTGGAAGAAGTTGTCGTCGGCGCCGACCTCCGGCACCCCGAGCACGTCCGCCCAGACCGCCGCGATCAGCTGCTCGGCGGGGGTGCGCGGCGGGCGGCCGGCCGCCCTGCCCTCCGGCGCGGTCCGCGGCTCGGGCAGCGCCGCGCGGTCCACCTTGCCGCCGGCCGTCAGCGGGAAGGCCTCCAGCGCGGTGAGCGTCGCCGGGACCATGTGCTCGGGCAGCCGCTCGGCCAGCCAGGCCCGGGCCTCGGCGTACCCCGGCGCGGCGCCGGTGACGTACGCGGCCAGCCGGCCCTCGTGCGCCACCACCACGCAGCCGGTGACGCCGGGGTGGCCGGCCAGCACCTGCTCGACCTCCCCGGGCTCGACCCGGAAGCCGCGGATCTTCACCTGGTGGTCGGTGCGGCCGAGGAACTCCAGCGGGCCCTCCCCGGTGGCTCGGCGCACCAGGTCGCCGGTGCGGTACATCCGGGCACCCCCGGGGCCGTCCGGGTCCGCGAACGGGTCGGCGACGAAGCGGCCGGCGGTCAGGCCCGGGCGGCCGAGGTAGCCGGAGGCCAACAGCGGCCCGCCGACGTACAGTTCGCCGGCCTCGCCGGGCGGCACCGGCCGCAGCCGCTCGTCGAGCACGTGCAGCAGGCGCCCGCCGACGGCGGTGCCGATCGGCACCCGGGCGCCCGGCTGCTCCTGCCCGCCGTCGAGCCGGTGGACGGTGGCGGTGACCACCGTCTCGGTCGGACCGTACGCGTTCAGCAGCGGCACCCCGGTCGCCGCCCACCAGGCGGCGGCGGTGGCCGGCTCCAGCTTGTCGCTGCCGGAGACCATCAGCCGCAGGGTGCGCGGCACCCTGCCGCCCAGCGCCGCCACCACGTCCTGGAAGTAGCCCGCGGCCAGGTTGGCGACGGTGACGCCCTCGGCGTCCAGCAGTTCCAGCAGCGCGGCCGGGGCGAGCAGCCGCTGCTCCGGCAGGACCAGGCAGGCCCCGGCGGACAGCGCGCCGAGCACCTGCTCCACGGCCACGTCCACGGTCGGACGGGCGAACTGCAGCACCACGTCCCGCTCGGTCAGGCCGAGGGCCTCGACCACACCGGCCAGGTGGCCGGTCAGGGCCGCGAGCGGGACGTGCACGCCCTTGGGGCGGCCGGTGGTGCCGGAGGTGTAGATGACGTAGCCGGCGCCCGCGCCCGCACCCGTCCCGTCGCCGAGCTCGGTGAGCTCCTCGCCGTCGAGGGCGAGCCCGGCCCCGGCGTCCTCGACGATCCAGCGGTTGCGCTCCTCGGGCGCCTCCCGGTCCAGCGGCAGGTAGGTGGCACCCGCCCGCAGCGCCGCCAGCAGCGCGACCACGTGGTCCAGCCGGTCACGGCCGGTCACGGCGACCGTCCGGCCGGGGGCGAGCCGGGCGGCGAGGGCGGCGCTCAGTCCGTCCAGCTCCCGGTAGCCGACGGTCCGGGCCCCGGCCCGGACGGCCGGCCGCTCCGGGAAGCGCGCGACGGCGGAGGCGAACGGCGCGAATGCGGGCGCCGTGAATTCGACGGGAAAACCGCGAGAGGACATCATCCAGCCCCAGATCGTGAGAGGAATCGGCGAAGAAGGCGATAGGGGGATTACGAAGGCCCTATCGGCAGGACGGGCGGAAGGAAGTCGGCAGTTTCCTTCTGCCGCTTCCCGAGCAGGCCAGGGCTACCGGCCGAGGGGGATTCCGGAACTACCGGGGGACCAGACGTCCGCCTCTTCCAGGGCCTCCGGGGAGTACTTCCCGAGCGCGCTGATCAGCAGCCGGAGTTCCAGCGCCAGGCATTCCGCGAAACGGCGGAGCCCGGATTCCCGGTCCTCCGCGACGGCGAGCAGCGCCGCCCGTCCGAGGCCCACCGCGCGGGCCCCCAGCGCCAGGCTCTTGACCGCCCGGGCGCCCTCCCAGATCCGCCCGGAGACCAGCAGGGAGGGCGGCGGCACGACCGCCAGCCGGCGCAGGCACTCCGCGAGCGGCAGGCCGACGTGCGGCAGGAACACCCCCGGCGCCCAGCCGGTGCCGCCCTCCGCGCCGTCCACCACGACGGCGTCCGCCCCGGCCTCGTGCGCCACCCGGGCGGCCTCGGCCACGTCCCGGCCGGGGTAGAGCTTCACCCAGATCCGCACCCGCGGGTAGTTGTTGCGCATCAGCCGGATCTGCTGGCGCAGGATCTCCGCGGTGAAGGTGCCCGGGGTGGCGGCGCGCAGCACCCGCCCGTCGCCGAACAGCGGGTCGAGCCCGAAGCGGTCGCCGAGCGCGGCGGCGGCCTCCGCGTCCAGCACGGTCATCCCGCCCAGGCCCGGCTTGGCGCCCTGGCCGACCTTCAACTCGAAGGCCAGCCGCCCGGATTCGAGCAGCGGCAGGGCGGCCGGGTCGCTGTGGACGAGGTTCCACACCTCGGCGTCGGCGTCCTCGGTGCTCTGCTGGACGGCCACGCCGCCGAGCCCGTCCGGGAGTTCCTCGCCGTAGGCGCGCAGCCGGCCGAGCAGGGTGCGGTCGGCGGCCTCGCCGAGCCGGCCGTAGCCGTTGACCGGCACCACGTTCTCGCCGATCACCATCGGGATCCCGAGCGCCCCGGCCTGCCGGCTGAGGGCCAGTCCGAGGTCGCCGCCGGCCGCCCGGGTGGAGCCGGTCGCGGAGACGTACACCGGCAGCGCGGAGGCGAACCCGCCGATGGTGGTGGCGAGTTCGACGTCCCGGTAGTCGGGCTCGCGGCCCAGGTCGATCAGCTTGGCGAGCCGCTGCGGCAGGAACAGCGGCGGGACGATCCGCAGGGCGTCGAGGGCGTCGGACGGCTGTGCCTCCTCGGCCGCGCCAGCGCCGAACAGCACCCGCCCGTACTCCTCGGCGGGCGGGAACACCGCGGCCGCCCCGGCCCGGGCCCGCCGTCGGACCTCCTCCTCCGGGAACCCCGGTGCGGTCAGGTCGCTCATGGCGACACCACCCCGGCGACCTTGGGGAACGCGCTGGCCTGCCAGACGGCGTCCAACCCGGCGACGTACCGGGTGAGCCGCTCGACGCCGATGCCGAAGCCCGCGCTGGCCGGCACGCCCTCGCGCACCAGGTCCAGGTACCAGCGGTACTTCTGCGGGTTCTCGCCGGTCTCCCGCATCCGGGTGACGATCTCCGCGTAGTCGTTGGTGCGCTGGCTGCCGCTGCACAGCTCGCCGTAGCCCTCGGGCGCGAGCAGGTCGAAGTTCCGCAGCAGGCCCGGGTCCTGCGGGTGCTCGCGGTCGTAGAAGCCGCGCGAGCCCTTCGGGTAGTCGGTGACGAAGAACGGCCGGTCGCGCCGGGCCGACAGCAACGCCTCGCCCTCCCAGTCGAGTTCGGCGTCCAGGCTCTGCGGGTGCCCGATCCCGCGCAGTTCGGCGACCGCCTCGGCGTGCCGGACCCGGCCGAAGGAGCCCTTCAGCAGGTCGGCGAACGCCTGCGGGTCCCGGCCGAGTTCGGCGAACTCCTTGGGCAGCTCGCGCACCGTGCTGCCGACGATGTGCACCACCAGCTCCTCGGCCAGCCGGACGGCGTCGTCCCGGCTCGCGCCGGCCGCCTCCACGTCCAGCTGGTGGAACTCGGCCAGGTGCCGGCTCGTCCCGGCGGTCTCCAGCGGCTCCAGACGGACGTTCGGGGCGATGCAGAAGATCTTGTCGAAGGCGAGCAGCGAGGCCTGCTTGTACAGGATCGCGCTGGTCATCAGCTTGTAGCGGTGGCCGTAGAAGTCGATGTCCACCTGCTTGGAGCCGCGTGCGCCGGGGTCGGTGACCGGGCCGATGATCGGCGGCAGCAGCTCGGTGAAGCCCCGGCCGCGCAGGAACTCGCGGGCGGCGGACAGCAGGTGCTGCTGGATCCGCAGCGCGCTGCGGGTGGTCGGGTCGGTCAGGTGCCGGCCCGGATCGGTCGGGGGCAGGGGGGTGGCGTCGGGCATGGTCGGAGTCCTCTTCTCTCGGGGGGCCGTGGTCCGCCGTCGGGGGCGCGGGCGGTCGTCGGTGGTGGAGCGCCGGCCGGGCGGGACGGCTGGAGCGCGGGCGGCTCGGCGGGGCGGCGGCTCAGCGCGCGACGGGCAGGCCCCGGGCGGCGGACGCGGACGCGGAGGCGGCGGCATACCGGGCCCGGCCGTCGTAGCTCCGCTGGACGTGGGAGAGCGCGGCGAGCAGCCCGGCCGAGCCGGGGACCGGCGCGCGGCCGCGCTCGCCCAGCCCGGCGATCGGCATCGAGCCGACCGAGGACCAGTACAGCCGCCCGTCCGGGCCCAGCGCGCTGCGCGTCCGCCCGGCGTTGTCGGGGTGCAGGCAGTACGGCACGTCCAGGTAGCCGGCCGCGAACGCCCGTACCAGGGCCCGCCCGACGTCGGTGTCCAGGTCGAGCACCGCGCCGATCAGCGCCCTGGCCTCGGCCTCGATCCCGGTGTCCGGCGGCACGGCGGGACGGCGCTCGGACGCCGGGGGCCGGGCCCGCTCCGCCGTGGCGGCCGCGGCGGCGGCCTCCAGCGCCCGGACGTTCTCGGCGACGGTCGGGATGCGGTGCGCCTCGGCCGTGGTCTTGACGATCAGCCGGGCCGCGCCACCGCGCACCGCGAGCCGCGCCGCGTCCTCCAGCAGCAGCCGCGCACCGCCGGGCGAGCGCGGGTACACACCCATGTACGCGTACACCACCAGGTGCCAGTCGACGTCGGTGAGCAGTTCCCCCGCGATCCGGCCGAGCGCGGCCAGCGCCTCCTCGTCCTGGCGGGCGTCGGCCTGCTGGGCGTAGCTGAGCGAGATGCTGCGCAGCCCGTGCCGGCGGAAGAACAGCGCCTCCAGCACGCTGACGGCGATCAGCAGCGAGGGCGGGCAGAGCTGGCCCATCAGGCAGCCGCCGAACGTCTCCAGGTGCGGCTCGGCGCCGAACTCCCGGACGGAGGCCAGCAGTTCGCAGCCGCGACGCCAACGGGCCACCGCCTCGTGGAGCGGGGTGCGGCCGTACGGCAGGCAGTAGGAGACCGGTCCGCCCTCGGTGGCGTCCAGGCCCGCCGCCAGCAGCGCCTCGACGATCCGCTCCGGCGCGGCCGAGCCGTGCCGGACCTGCACCGGGAAGCCCGCGTCCGCGACCCCGCGCAGCACCGCCCGGGTGACCTCGACGGGGTGGGTGGCGATCGGGTAGCCGTTGAGGCCCGCCCCGGCGGCCAGGGCGCGCCGGGCGGCCGCGAGGTCGCCGGTGCGGGTGTAGCTGTCCAGGGTGATGGTGCCGACGGTGACGGCGGCCGCGCCCCGGGTGGCGAGCAGGCCCGCCCGCATCGGGGCCGCCTCCGCCATGCCCATCCGGGGCTGGACCACCAGCGCGCCGGCCTCGGCGGCCTGCGCCACGAACGCGCCGAAGCCCGTCCCGGCGGGGCCCGCCCGTTCAGGAACAGTCACCACGGGACCGGTCGCCGCGGGACCGGCCCCGGCGGGAGCCGTCACAGCAGCACCCCGGAGCGCAGTCCGCCGACGAAGGCGCGGAACCCGGCCACCGCGGCGCCGTCCTCGAAGACCGCGTCGAACCCGGCCGCCAGCAGCGCGCGTTCGCGGTCCGGGTCGTCGGCCCCGGCGATGCCGAGCTTGCCGCCGATGACGGTCGGGGTGCTCCGCAGCTCCGGGCAGGCGCGGAGGGCCTCGATCACCCGCAGGCCCTCCTGGTGGCCGTGCCCGTTGACGCTGCTGATCACGATCAGGTCCGGTTCGGCCCGGCGGCATTCGGAGAGCAGCAGCGCGTCCGGGACGCACGCGCCCAGGTTCGTCACCCGGTGGCCCATCTCCTCCAGCAGGAACTGGAGGTACACCAGGTTCCAGGTGTGCGAGTCCGAGGCCGTCGTCGTCACGACGACGTCCAGACCGCCCGGACCGTTCTGTTCGGCATTCCCGTGCTCCACGACTCCGCCCTCACCGGTAGTGATCCTCGATGGCGTTCCGTCGCGTTCTGCGCGGCGGCCCGGCCCCACGGAGAACGCTAGGAACGATCGGGCCCGGCAAGCGGCAGCTCCGGCGGCATTAAGCGGCAGAATGGGTCGGCCGGCGGCAGAACCGGTCAGCCGGCGGCCGCCAGCAGCGGGACGTCCCCGGCCGGCGCGAGCCGCGGCCCGGGCTCCTCCCGGACCAGCCGGCGGCACAGGTTGAGGACGGTGAAGCGCACGCCGTCCCGGGCGGGCACGCTGCGGATCAGCCCCCGCGACAGCAGCTCGTGCACCGTGGCCAGGCAGGTCTGCAGCGTCCAGCCGCTGCGGACCACCGCGTCCTCCCCCGACCAGTCCCCGGGCTCGTCCACCAGCACTTCCAGCAGGGCGCGCTGACGGTCCGTCAGGCGGAGGATCGCCGGCTCCAGGTCGTCCCGCAGGTCACCGCGCGCGCCGAACACCACCGGCGGCGCCGCCAGCGTGAACGGGACGGCCGCCAGCCCGGCCACCAGCTGGGCGGTGGAGCGCACCAGCGCCCAGCCCGCCGCCCGCTCCAACGCTCCCGGCAGGCCGTCCAGTCGGCGGCAGAGCTCCGCGACGGCGGGCGCCTCGGAGCGCTCCAGGGTGTAGCCGGGCCGCAGCCGGCACAGGTGCGAGAGCAGCAGCCGGACGGCCCCGACCTGCGCCAACGCCTCGGGCTCGGCGTCGAGTTCGGGGTCCGGTACGGGCAGCGGCGCGAGCGGGATGACCTGGCCGCCGGGCAGCGGCCGGGCCTCCCGGGCGGTGATCAGCACCCGCAGTCCGGGGCAGTGGCGGAACAGCCCGTCCAGCTGCCCGGCGTCCACCCCGCCGTCGGCGCCGTCCAGCACCAGCAGGGCGGGCCGCTCGCCGATGTCCCGGACGAGGTCGTCCAGCCGCCCGCGCCACGGGTGCGGGCCGCCGCCGCAGTCCACCCAGCGCACCGACCAGCGGACGGCCAGGTGCAGCCGGCGGGCCACCTCCAGGGCGAGCCGGGTCTTGCCCACCCCGCCGAGGCCGACCAGCGAGACCAGCCGGTCCCCGTGCACGGCGAAGGCGTCGGCCAGCACCTCGGCCTCCGCCTCCCGGCCGACGATCGCCCCGCGCGCCACCGGCGGGGCGGCCGGCTCGTCCCCCGGCTCGTCCGCGGCCTGCTGCCGGCGGGCGGCCTCCTCGAAGTCCGTCCGGCTGCGGCCCTCCAGCCGCAGCGCGTCCGCCAGCAGCCGGACGGTCTCGTTGCGGGGCCGTCGCACCCGGCCGCTCTCCATGTCCCGGATCGCCCGCACGCTCAGGGTCGCGTGATCCGCCAGGCACTGCTGGGTCAGCCCGATCCGCTCGCGCCGTAGCCGCAGCAGCTCGCCGAAACCCGCCGCCGTTCTCACCGCTTGCACCGACAGCCCGCCGTCCATGCCTCGTCTGCCCTTCGTGGTCCGGACTCCTCCTGGCGTCGGGACCGGTGGCGGCGTCAGCCACGGGCGCCCGTACGGCCCGTGGTCCGGCCGTACGGGACCCGGCGATCAGGCTGTGGCCTCCGGACCGGTTCCCTCCGGGTCCCGATGCTCCAGGCTCGCCGTCTACGCCCGATCAACGGCCGATCACCGGCCCTACCCACGACCTTCACCCGGGCCTCACAGCCCGCCCGCCACCTGGGCGGCCTCCCCGACGCATCCGGGTGAACCGTGGCGCCGCCCGGACACGTTAATGCCGTTTATCGGATTTTCGGCACGCATACTACGCCCGTACGGTCACTGTCCGTATCGGGTCAACAACACCCCGCATCCGCTCCACGGTCCCCGTGCCCGTCACCACCGCCATCCACCCCGCGCCGTCCAGCTCACCGCCGTCCAACCCACCGCTGTGCAGCCCACCGCGTGACACCGGACCGCTCGACCGAAGGGAATCGTCATGAGGCGCTGTCCAGCCACCAGCGGACACGAGCGAAGTCGACGCGGCCGCCGACACGGAGGCCGACCCGGGATGGACACGCTCCGCGACCGCCTCGTCGGGGCCGTGCTCACCCTCCTCCTCGCGTTCGCCACGGCCTCCGGCTCCTTCGCCGCCCCCGCCGTCGCACACGCGCCCAGCCGTGACCCCCGCACCCCCGCCACCGGCACGACGACCGCCCCCGCCGACCAGCGGAACGGCCGCCACGACGTCCGCCAGCAGCCCGTGACCCTGGCGAAGACCGGCACCGACACCACCACCGGCAGCACCACCCAGGCCGCCCAGGGCGACACCGTCCGCTGGGTCGTCTCCGCGACCAACCCCGACGGCGCACCGGTCAGCACCACCGTCACCGACGCCATCCAGGGCGGCCCCGGCAGCACACCGCAGACCCAGTCCTACGTCCCCGGCTCGCTGCAGGTGCCCCCCGGCTTCACCAAGCAGTGGTCCACCGACGGCGGCACGACCTTCTCCGGCACCGACCAGGGCGCCGCCACCAACGTCGTCCAGGCCACCAACCCGACGCTCTCCTCCCCGGCGACCGGCCAAGTGGTCCAGATCCCGCCGCCGTTCACCCCGATCAACACCGCCACCGGCGGCGACGGCTTCACCCCCATCCGCTACACCGCCACGATCAACGGCGTCCCCACCCCCGAGATCTGGAACATCTACCACCACGGCTTCTCCAACACGGCCAGCGTGGTCTGCACCGACCTGCTCACCAACGGCCCCTGCCCGACCCCGACCGGAGCCCCCGCCACCTGGCCCCAGGCGCTGAACTCCTCCGCCGCCGACACGACCACCGGCGACATCGGCAGCACCCGCACCCCGACCTACGTGCAGATCGGCTCCCGGCTGTACTACGCCGCGATCAGCCGGGTCACGCAAGCACTCATCGGCGTCGGCTGCATCGACCTCCAGGCCCAGACCAGCTGCGGCCTCACCCCGCTCCAGACCGGCACCGGCCTGGTCATCGGAGGCGTCGTCCAGGCGCCCAACCAGCTGATCTACGCGGTCTCCGGCACCGGCGAGATCCTCTGCTACGACCCCGTCGGCAACTCCTCCTGCGGCACCTTCACCATCGGCCTGCCGCCCAACGAGGGCCAGGTCGCCTTCAGCGGCGACTACGCCGGCATCATGCGGGTCATCAACGGCAAGATCTACGTCACCGACAACCAACTGGCCCCGCTGCCCACGGTGATGTCCTGCTTCGACCCGTCGACGAACGCCGCGTGCACCGGCTGGGCCACCCCCAAGACCGTCGTCACCCCGACCGGCACCGAAGCCGCCCGCGCCGACAACGTCTTCGAGATGTACGACACCGCCGGCACCGTCACCGGCGTCTGCACGGCGGTCGGCGGCGTCGAACTGGCCGTCACCCCGCCCGTCGGCACCGTCGTCTGCTTCGACTTCGCCGGCAACCCCATCGCCGCGCCCCCCGGCCTGCAGACCCTCCTCAGCACCAACGTCGCCCCCGGCGAATCCAACTTCCAGGTGCCGCTGACCATCACCGCCCCCAACGGACACCTCGAAACCGAGTTCCCGTTCTGGATCTACCTCAGCATCTCCCCCACCTCCAACAGCTCCGAGTTCTGCTACGACTGGAACACCCAGGCCCCCTGCGCCCAGTACGGCACCAACGGCGTCGTCAACGGCCCGCCCAACGTCAACGGCGGCGACACCAGACCGTACGGCTTCGCCTACGACGGCCAGTGCAAGTACAGCCTCGGCGACACCGGCTACCTGTTCTCCATCGACCCGATCACCGGCGCCTCCCCCTGCCTGAAGACCAAGGCCCAGGGCAGCCTCAACCCCTCCGCGTACTACTGCGACGGGGCCACCGGGCACGTGAGGTCGTACGGAACGGTCAGCCTCCTCGGCCTCGACCCCACCACCGTCGACTTCACCCAGTCCTCGGTGACCGTCCTGGCCTCCGACGGCACCACCATCGGCACCTTCCCGTTCAACCCCACCACCGAGACGGCGGACATCTCGTCCGTCCCGACCAGCGACTCACCGATCCAGGTGATCGCCAACCTCACCCTCGTCAACGGGTCGTCCTTCACCCCCGGCAACCACCCGCAGATGCAGGTGACCTTCGTCGGCGACGCGCCGCAGATCTGCTTCGAGACCACCGTCTCCACCGACTGCTCCGTCACCGCCGTCTCCAACCAGGCCTCCGCCGTCACCAACGGCCAGCCGCCCGTCACCTCCAACACCGTCACCCTCCAGGTCACCCCGGGCGCCGAGTGCGCGCCGAAGCTGGAGATCCTCAAGGAGGTCTGCACCTCCACCAACGCCGCCGACTGCGGGCCCGGCGGCCCCGGGCCATGGGCCAAGACCACCACCCTCGCCCCCGGCGGGACGGCCTACTGGCGGATCACCGCGACCAACACCGGCCTGGTCAACATCACCGGCATCACCCTGGACGACACCGTCACACCGTCCTGCGTGACAGCCGCCGGGACGTTCGACCTGGCAGCGGGCGCCTCCCATCAGATCTTCTGCAACCTGCCGGGCGTCACCCAGTCGACGACGAACACGGTGACCGCCTCCTTCCCCGGCCCCGGCGGCACACCGGTCAGGACGGGCCCGTCCGAGGCGAGCGCCGTCGTCCCCTCGCTGGCCATCAACAAGGAGGTCTGCACCTCGGCCAACGCCGCCGACTGCGGCGCCGGGGGACCGGGCCCGTGGGCCAAGACCACCACCGTGGCGCCTAACGGGACGGCCTACTGGCGGATCACCGTCACCAACACCGGCACGGTCAACGTCACCGGCATCACGCTGAACGACACCGTGACGCCCTCGTGCGTGACGGCCGCGGGGACGTTCGACCTGGCGGCGGGCGCGTCCCAGCAGGTGTTCTGCAACCTACCGGGCGTCACCCAGTCCACCACCAACACGGTGACGGCCTCGTTCCCGGGGCCTGGTGGCACACCGATCACCACGCCGCCCTCCGAAGCGAGCGTCGACGTCCCGTCGCTGGCCATCAACAAGGAGGTCTGCACCTCCGCCAACGCCGCTGACTGCGGCACCGGGGGTCCGGGACCGTGGGCCAAGACCACCACCGTCGCGCCGAACGGCACCGCGTACTGGCGGGTCACGGTGACCAACAACGGCCCGGTCAACATCACCGGCATCACCCTCGCCGACGCGATCACACCGGCCTGCGTCACAGCCGCGGGGACGTTCGACCTCGCGGCAGGGGCCTCCACACAGGTCTTCTGCAACCTCCCGGGCGTCACCCAGTCCACCACCAACACCGTGACGGCGTCCTTCCCCGGCCCTGGCGGAACACCGATCACCACACCGCCGTCCGAGGCGAGCGTCGACGTCCCGTCGCTGGCCATCAACAAGGAGGTCTGCACCTCGACCAACGCCGCCGACTGCGGCGAGGGCGGCGCGGGACCGTGGGCCAAGACCACCACCGTCGCGCCGAACGGCACCGCGTACTGGCGGATCACCGTCACCAACAACGGCCCGGTCAACATCACCGGCATCACCCTCGCCGACGCGATCACACCGGCCTGCGTCACAGCCGCCGGCACCTTCGACCTCGCGGCAGGCGCCTCCACACAGGTCTTCTGCAACCTGACAGGCGTCACCCAGTCCACCACCAACACCGTCACGGCGTCCTTCCCCGGCCCTGGTGGCACCCCGATCACCACGCCCCCGTCCGAAGCGAGCGTCGACGTCCCGTCCCTGGCCATCAACAAGGAGGTCTGCACCTCCGCCAACGCCGCCGACTGCGGCGCCGGAGGCGCAGGCCCGTGGGCCAAGACGACCACCGTCGCGCCGAACGGCACCGCCTACTGGCGGATCACCGTCACCAACAACGGCCCCGTCAACATCACCGGCATCACCCTCGCCGACTCAGTGACGCCCTCGTGCGTGACGGCCGCGGGGACGTTCGACCTCGCCGCAGGCGCCTCCACACAGGTCTTCTGCAACCTGACCGGCGTCACCCAATCCACCACCAACACCGTCACCGCTTCCTTCCCCGGTCCCGGCGGAACACCCATCACCACACCGCCCTCCGAAGCCAGTGCCGACGTCCCCTCCCTGGCCATCAACAAGGAGGTCTGCACCAGCACCAACCCGGCCGACTGCGGTGACGGCGGCGCGGGCCCGTGGGCCAAGACCACCACCGTCGCGCCGAACGGCACCGCCTACTGGCGGATCACCGTCACCAACAACGGGCCCGTCAACATCACCGGCATCACCCTCACCGACGCCATCACACCGGCCTGCGTCACGGCCGCCGGATCGTTCGACCTGGCGGCAGGCGCCTCCCATCAGGTGTTCTGCAACCTGCCGGGTGTCACGCAGTCAACGACGAACACCGTCACGGCGTCCTTCCCCGGCCCCGGCGGAACACCCATCACCACACCCCCGTCCGAGGCGAGCGTCGATGTTCCGTCCTTGGCCATCAACAAGGAGGTCTGCACCAGCACAAACCCGGCCGACTGCGGTGACGGCGGCCCCGGCCCCTGGGCGAAAACCACCACCGTCGCCCCGAACAGCACCGCCTACTGGCGCATCACCGTCACCAACAACGGCCCCGTCAACATCACCGGCATCACCCTCACCGACACCGTCACACCGGCCTGCGTCACAGCTGCTGGCATGTTCGACCTGGCGGCGGGCGCCTCCCATCAGGTGTTCTGCAACCTGCCGGACGTCACGCAGTCAACGACGAACACGGTGACGGCGTCCTTCCCCGGCCCCGGCGGCACACCGATCACCACACCGCCCTCCGAAGCGAGCGTCGACGTCCCCTCGCTGACGATCAACAAGGAGGTCTGCACCAGCACCAACCCGGCCGACTGCGGTGACGGCGGACCCGGCCCCTGGGCCAAGACCACCACCGTCGCGCCGAACGGCACCGCCTACTGGCGGATCACCGTCACCAACAACGGCCCGGTCAACCTGACCGGCATCACCCTCACCGACACCGTCACACCCTCGTGCGTGACGGCCGCCGGGTCGTTCGACTTGGCGGCAGGCGCCTCACAGCAGATCTTCTGCAACCTGACAGACATCACCAAGCTGACGACCAACACCGTCACCGCCTCCTTCCCCGGCCCCGGCGGAACACCCATCACCACACCGCCCTCCGAAGCCAGTGCCGACGTCCCGTCGCTGACGATCAACAAGGAGGTCTGCACCAGCACCAACCCGGCCGACTGCGGTGACGGCGGACCCGGCCCCTGGGCGAAGACCACCACCCTGGCGCCGAATGGGACGGCGTACTGGCGGATCACCGTCACCAACAACGGCATGGTGAACCTGACCGGCATCACCCTCACCGACGCCGTCACACCCTCGTGCGTCACGGCCGCCGGCACCTTCGACCTCGCCGCAGGCGCGTCACAGCAGATCTTCTGCAACCTGCCAGACATCACCAAGCTGACGACCAACACCGTCACCGCCTCCTTCCCCGGCCCCGGCGGAACACCCATCACCACGCCCCCGTCCGAGGCCAGTGCCGACGTTCCGTCCCTGGCCATCAACAAGGAGGTCTGCACCTCCGCAAACGCCGCCGACTGCGGTGACGGCGGCCCCGGCCCCTGGGCGAAGACCACCACCGTCGCCCCGAACGGCACCGCCTACTGGCGGATCACCGTCTCCAACAACGGCACGGTCAACCTGACCGGCATCACCCTCACCGACTCCGTCACACCGTCGTGCGTGACGGCCGCCGGCTCCTTTGACCTCGCCGCAGGCGCGTCCCATCAGGTGTTCTGCAACCTGCCAGACATCACCAAGCTGACGACGAACACGGTGACGGCCTCCTTCCCAGGGCCCGGTGGCACCCCGATCACCACACCGCCCTCCGAAGCGAGCGTCGACGTTCCGTCGCTGACGATCAACAAGGAGGTCTGCATCTCCGCGAACGCCGCTGACTGCAGTGGGGGCGGCGCGGGACCGTGGGCCAAGACCACCACTGTCGCGCCGAACGGCACCGCCTACTGGCGGATCACCGTCACCAACAACGGCACGGTCAACCTGACCGGCATCACCCTCACCGACACGGTCACACCATCGTGCGTCACAGCTGCTGGCACCTTCGACCTGGCGGCGGGCGCGTCCCATCAGGTGTTCTGCAACCTGCCGGACGTCACGCAGTCAACGACGAACACGGTGACGGCGTCCTTCCCCGGCCCCGGCGGCACACCGATCACCACACCGCCCTCCGAAGCGAGCGTCGACGTCCCCTCGTTGACGATCAACAAGGAGGTCTGCACCAGCACCAACCCGGCCGACTGCGGTGACGGCGGACCCGGCCCCTGGGCCAAGACCACCACCGTCGCGCCGAACGGCACCGCCTACTGGCGGATCACCGTCACCAACAACGGCACGGTCAACATCACCGGCATCACCCTCACCGACACCGTCACACCGGCTTGTGTCACGGCTGCCGGATCGTTCGACCTCGCGGCAGGTGCCTCCAAGCAGGTGTTCTGCAATCTGCCGGGCGTCACCAAGTTGACGACGAACACGGTGACAGCGTCCTTCCCTGGCCCTGGTGGCACCCCGATCACCACGCCGCCCTCCGAGGCGAGCGTTGACGTTCCGTCCTTGGCGATCAACAAGGAGGTCTGCACCTCGGCCAACGCCGCCGACTGCGGTGACGGCGGACCCGGCCCCTGGGCCAAAACCACCACCATCGCGCCGAACAGCACCGCCTACTGGCGCATCACCGTCACCAACAACGGCACGGTGAACCTGACCGGCATCACCCTCGCCGACTCCGTGACGCCGGCTTGTGTCACGGCTGCGGGGACATTCGATCTGGCGGCAGGTGCCTCCAAGCAGGTCTTCTGCAACCTGCCGGGCGTCACCAAGTTGACGACGAACACGGTGACAGCGTCCTTCCCTGGCCCCGGCGGCACCCCGATCACCACACCCCCGTCCGAGGCCAGTGCCGACGTCCCGTCCTTGGCTATCAACAAGGAGGTCTGCACCTCCGCAAACGCCGCTGACTGCGGTGACGGCGGCCCCGGCCCCTGGGCGAAGACCACCACCGTCGCCCCGAACGGCACCGCCTACTGGCGGATCACCGTCTCCAACAACGGCACGGTCAACCTGACCGGCATCACCCTCACCGACTCCGTCACACCCTCGTGCGTGACGGCTGCGGGGACATTCGACCTCGCGGCAGGTGCCTCCAAGCAGGTCTTCTGCAACCTGCCGGGCGTCACCCAGCCGACGACGAACACGGTCACGGCGTCCTTCCCCGGCCCCGGCGGCACCCCGATCACCACACCGCCCTCCGAGGCGCGCGTGGACGTGAGCGGCACCAACATCCCGTCGCTGAGCGTCGACAAGGAGGTCTGCCAGTCGGACAAGTCCGGCGACTGCGGTGAGGGCGGCGCCGGGCCGTGGGGCAAGGAGGTGACGCTGCACAAGGGTGGGGCGTCCGAGGAGCCGTGTGCGCCGGACAAGTGCCAGGCGTTCTGGCAGATCACGGTGACCAACACCGGCACGGTGGACCTGACCGGGATCACGCTGAACGACCGCCAGGAGGTGTCCTGCACGGTGGCGGCCGGGACGTTCGATCTGGCCGCGGGGCAGACGAAGAAGTTCTACTGCTCCAGCCTAATCAGTGAGGACACCGTCAACACGGTCACCGCCTCCTACGTGCCGCCGAACTCGCCGCCCGGGACCGAGCCGGTGACCACTCCGCCGTCCTCCGCGCTCGCCCGGTGCACGCCGCCGTGCGAGAAGGAGGAGTGCCACGAGCACAAGCCCGGCCATGAGAACGGCAACGGGAACGGCAGTGGCCACGGCAACGGGAACGGGAATGGGAACGGCAACGGCCAGGGGCCGGAGCACGGCAGCACCGGTCCCGGCGAGCACCCGCAGGGCGGGCACCAGCAGCACCACGAGGGTGGGCCGCTGCCGGACACCGGCTCGTCGGTCCGGCCCTACGCCGCGACCGGTGCGGCGCTGGCCGGTCTCGGTTCGGTGCTGGCCCTCCTGGTCCGGGCGCGCAGGCGCCGGGTGGGCGGGGTGAGCGAGTGAGCCTGACAAGGCCGGAACGGTCCTGACGGGCCGAGGGCGGTGGCCCGGGAGGAAGTCCTCCCGGGCCACCGCCCTTGTGCGGCCGTCACGGAGGCATGCGGTCGGAATCCGCCGTCGACGCGGGCCCTGGACCTGGCCGCCTCCTTCAGGGGACCCTACGGGCATGGAGTTCTTCTGCTACCACCGCGACCGGCCCGGCTCCGGGACGTTGCGCCGCGAACTGCTGGAACAGCACTGGTCGTACATGGACGGGTACGCGGAGGAGTTGATCGCCCGGGGCCCGACCCTCACCGAGGACCGCGACGCCCCCACCGGCAGCGTGCACATCATCGACCTGCCCGATGCCGCCGCGGCCCGGGCGTTCGCCTTCGCCGAGCCGGGTTACCAGGCGGGCGTCTACCGGGACGTGCTGCTGCGGCGGTGGAGTAACACGCTGGGGCGCACCATGTGGGACTTCCCCGGCGGCCGGACCGGCGGCAACCGGTACCTGGTGCTCGGCCTCGGCTCGGGGCCGGCCGTCGACCTCGCCGTGCCGGCCGACCGGGACGGGCTGATCGCCTACGGTCCGCTGCTGTCCGACGACGGCACCGCCTGGCTGGGCACGGCCGCGCTGCTCCGGGCGTCGGACCGGGATGCGGCGGGCGCCGTCCTGACCCGGGAGCGGTACGCCGACATCGAGGTGCACGACTGGCAGTTCGGCGGGCGGCCGTCCTGACCGGCCGGTGCTGAGGCCGGTGCGCCGGGCCGGCGTCCGCCGCGTCCAGTGCCAGATCCGTCCGCCGTCCGCCCCCGGGAGACCTCGTGCGGGCGGTCCTCGCGGCCTACCGTGGCGGGGTGAGCGAGGAGACGGACGGGTGTACCGGGCGGGTGCTGGTCCTGGTGCTGCCCGAGGTGAATCTGCTGGACCTCGGCGGTCCTGTGCAGGTGTTCGACGCCGCGGCGCAGCTCGGCGGCGGTTACCGGCTGGAGTACGTCGCCGAGGCGGACACTCTGCGGTCCGCCCAGGGCCTGCGGCTGGCGGGGCTGGCGCCGCTGGACGCGAGCCGGGCGGCAGCCGGTGACCTGGTGCTCGTGCCGGGCCCCCGGCTGACCGGATCCGACCGGCTGGTGGCGCCCGCCGTCGTGCGCTGGGTGCGTGAGGCCTACGACGCGGGTGCCCGGGTGGCGTCCGTGTGCAGCGGTGCGGTCGTCCTGGGGGAGGCGGGGCTGCTGGACGGCAGGGCGTGCACGACCCACTGGTCGCTCACCTCGGCGATGCGTGACCGGTACCCGCGGGCCCGGGTGCGTGAGACCGCGCTCTACGTGCACGACGGGCGGATCAGCACCAGTGCGGGCATCTCGTCGGGGATCGATCTCGCGTTGTCCCTGGTCGAGCGGGAGCGCGGCCCGGAGCTGGCCGGGCGGGTCGCGCGTGAGCTGGTGCTGTACCTGCGACGGGACGGGGACGCGGCACAGATCAGTCCGTTCCTGCGGCACCGCGACCACGTCCAGCCCGCGGTGCACCGGGTGCAGGACCATCTGGCGCAGCATCTGGACGCCGCCTTCACCCTGCGTGAACTCGCCGGCATCGCCGGGCTGTCCCCTCGCGGTCTGACGCGGGCCTTCACCGCGGCCGCCGGCCTCACCCCGTTCGCCTACCAGCGGCAACTGCGGCTTGAGCGGGCCCGTGCCCTGCTGTCCGGTACCGACCTGACGGTGGAGGCGGTCGCGCTCCGGTGCGGGTTCCGTGACGCCCGGCAGCTGCGCCGGGTGGTCGCCGACGCCTTCGGGGCCCCGCCCTCGCTGCTGCGGGCGCCACTGCGGCCGACCGCCTGACGGGCCCGGCCTCCTCGGCGCAGAGCCTCTTCTGCGACCGGTTCACCCTGATCTCCTCCGATTTCCCCTTTCCCGTTTCCACGAGGGCCGACGGCACCGTGCTGCCGGAACGTGCCCGGATTGTCGAGGTATGTCTTGTTCGCGATGAGTTCCGGGCCCCGCAGGGGGCACCGGGTGCTGCGCCGTACCGGCCGGGTACTGCTGGGCACGGGTCTGGCGGCCGCGTCCTTCGCGGGGATCGCCTTCGCGGGGGTGAGCGCGTCGATGGCGGACAGCTTCGCCGCCGCGCCCCGCGGATCCGATGCCAGGGAGTGGCCGACCGCCCGGCCGGTGCCGGTGGGCAGGATCACCGTGGCGGTCGCGGTCAGCAACGAGGGCTCCGTGGCCACCGACGTCCTCGCGCCCTACCAGGTGTTCGCCGAGTCGCCGACGATGTTCGTCTACACGGTGGCCGCCGAACGCCGTGTCTCCCCGCTGTCCGGCGGCGCCCATCTGCTGCCCGACCACACGCTGGCCGAGGTGGCGGGCGGCACTCTGCCGGAACCCGACGTGGTGGTCGTGCCCGCCGTGACCGACCCCGCCGGCGCGGGCGAGGAGCGCCTGCGCCAGTGGATCGTCGAACGCCACCGCAAGGGCGCCCGGATCCTCGGGGTGTGCGCGGGCTCCGAGCTGCTGGCCGCCTCCGGTCTGCTCGACGGCCGCGAGGCCACGTCGTTCTGGTCCAACATCGGCTCCCTGGAGCGCGGTTATCCGAAGGTCGACTGGCAGCGCGGGCGGCGCTACGTCGAGGACGGGCGGGTGACCACCACCGCGGGCGTCACCTCCGGCACCGTGGGCGCGCTGCGGCTGGTCGGGGAACTGGCCGGCGAGGCGGAGGCGAGCCGTATCGGCACCGGCCTGGCCTACCCCGGCTGGACACCGGACGGGCCGACCGCGATACCGGCCAACCACCTCGCCCTCGGCGACCTCCCGTACGCCCTCAACGCCGCGTTCCCGTGGCTGCGCCCCACCACGGCCATCGGCCTGGTCGACGGCGTCGAGGAGATCGACGCGGCCGCCGCCTTCGAGGGGTACGGCGGAGTCTCCTTCGCCACCCGGACGCTGGTGATCGGCGCCGGGGACACCGTCACCACCCGCCACGGCCTGGTCCTCGTCACCCGGCCCGCGACGGGAGGCGCCCACGGGGCGGACCGCTTCGTGGTGCCCGGCGTCAGGGACGCCTCCGGCCTCGACGGTGCGCTGGGCGACTGGGCCCTGCGCAACGGGCTCGCCGCCGAACTGCCCGGCGGAGGACGGCGGTCCGGGGAGTTCGGCTTCGATCCGGTCCTGCGGGACCTCGCCGAGCACGGCGACCGCCGGACGGCACTGACCACCGCGAAGTTCTCCGAGTACCCCTCGGCCCATCTGGAGCTGACCGGCGCGTCCTGGCCCTGGCGGTCCACTCTGCTGGCCGCGGCGGCGGTCGCCGTGAGCGTGGGGGTGGGGCTGGCACCGACGGCGGTCCGGCACACGGTTCGACGGCGGCGCCGCGCCGCACCGGGCCGCTGAGGGGGACCCGCCGGGGCCGGGGCGGCCCGTGGAGCGGCGGCCGTGCCGTCCGTCAGATCGGATCCGTCTTGATCGTTCCGACGCACAGGGCCCAGATGACGAGGGCGTCGATCGCGATCAGGACGATGGCCCACAGGGGGTAGTAGGGCAGCCAGAGGAAGTTGGCGATCATCCCCAGCCCTGCCACGACCAGACCGACGATGCGGGCCCAGGCGGCGCCGCTGAAGACCGCGACACCCGCCACGACGACGAAGACGCCGAGGATGAGGTGGATCCATCCCCAGCCCTCGGTGTTCATCGCGTACACGTAGCTGCGGGTGACGACGAGCAGGCTGTCGTGGGTGATGGCGGCGCTGCCCTGGAAGATCGCCATGAGGCCGGCGGTGATCAGCATGACCCCGGCGAAGATGGTCCACCCTGACGCGTAGGGGTACTGCTCGCGGCCCCGGGCGGTGGGGCCGACTCCGGACGTACTGCTGGCCATGACACGGTCTCCTTCGATCGCGGTCGCCTCGCGGACGGGGGACGGGGACGGGGACGGAGGGACGAGCAGCCGGGTGGAGGGGCTCCGGACGACCCGGAGCGGGGCACCCGCACCGGCAGAGCCCCACATTCACCGTAAGACCGGACCCTCCATCCCGCCGTCGGACGACCGGCCCGCCCCGACCGCTGCCCCGGGCGCCGCCTCTCCCGCACCCGGGCCGTCGCTGGCACCGCGCACGGAATCCGCTTGACCTTGACACCGTGACAAGCCCTTCACTGAGGCCCAGGAGGTGGTCCTGATGACCAGGCCGGAAGAGGACAGGGACACGATGCGGGCGGCGCTCCGCGGGCTGGAGCACGACGACCCGTCGGTGCGCCTGCGGGCGGCGCTGGCCGTCGGCACGAACCCGGACGCGGGGTTCGTCCGCCCGCTCGTCGGGCGGTGCGCGGTCGAGCCCGAGTTCTCCGTCCGCGAGATGCTCACCTGGGCGCTCACCCGCCACGAGGCGGCGGTGACCGTGCCGCTGCTGCTCGGCGAGGTCCGCGCGGAGCGGGCGCAGGCCCGGAGCCAGGCCCTGCACACGCTGTCCAAGATCGGGGACCGGCGGGCGTGGCCGGCGATCACGCCGGCGCTGCTGGCCGACGCCGACGAGGAGGTGGCCCGCAGCGCCTGGCGGGCCGCGGTCGTGCTCGTACCCGAGGACGGGGTGCCCGCGCTGGCCGTAGTGTTGGCGGCTCAGCTCGGGCGCGGCGGACGCGAGACGCGGCTGAGCCTCAGCCGGGCGCTGGTCGCGCTCGGGGAGGCGGTGCTGCCGACGCTGGGCGCCGCGACGACGGACCCCGACCCCGGGGTGCGCGCGCACGCGCTCGCCACCGAACGGCTGTGGCACGACCCGGACGCCGGGTTCGAGCTCGCCGTCGAGGAGGCGAAGCGCACGGCGGTCTTCGGCGAGGGCCGCCAGGAGGGACGGTAGGCAGTGTTGATCGGCGACGTCGCCCGGCGGTCGGGGGTCAGCGCCCGCATGCTCAGGCACTACGAGTCGCTCGGGCTGGTGCGTCCGACGGGGCGCACCGGCTCCGGTTACCGCCGGTACGCGGACGAGGACATCCGGCGGATCTTCCACATCGAGAGCCTGCGGTCGCTGGGCCTGTCGCTGCGCGACGTCGGTCGGGCCCTGGACGATCCCGGCTTCGCGCCCGCGGAGCTCGTCGAGGACCTCATCCTCCGGACCCGCGAGCGCATCGCGGCGGAGACGGAGCTGCTCACCCGGCTGCGGCGGATCGACGCCGCGGAGCCCGCCGGGTGGGAGGAGGTCCTCCGGGTCGTCGCGCTGCTCCAGGCCCTGGAGTCGAAGAGCCCGGGGGCGCGGCAGCGCGCCGCGCTGTCCGCGGGCGAGGACGCGGCGGTGCCGGTGGAGGCGCTGGTCGAGGCCGTGCTGGGCGAGTCGGACCCGATCGTCGCCGGGGCGCTCCGGTGGGCGCTGGCGCAGTCGGGCGGGGACGGGACGGCCCTGCTCGCGGAGGGGCTGGACTCGTCCGCGGCCGAGGTGCGCGAACGGGCCGTCCGGTCCCTCGCCGAGCTGCCGGACGGGACGGCGACCGCACTGCTGCGGGACGCCCTCGGGCACCCGGACGCCGTGGTCCGCAGGTACGCGGCCCTGGCGCTCGGGGCCCGCGGCGTGGCCGACGCGGTCCCGACGCTCATCGACATGATCGTCGGGGCGACGAACGACGCCGACGCGGCGGACGCGCTGGGCGCGCTGGCGAACGGCTCCGCTCCGGTGGGCAGTCCGGCACCGGTGAACGGGCCCGCGCTGGCGGACCGGATCGCCGCCGGGCTGGTCGACCGCCTCGCCCAGGAGGACATCGGCCCGGACGCGCGCCGGCGGCTGACCCAGGCGCTCGCGGACGTCCCGGGCGGTACGGCGTCCCGCGCCCTCGAAGCGCTCGCGCGGGACGAGGACCGTGCGGTCGCACTGACCGCGACGTACATTCTCAAGCTGCGCGACACGCGGTAGCCGCGCGGCGGTCGGGGGACGGTCGGGGGCGGGTTCGAGGTGGGGGTGGCATGACAGGGGCCGGGCGGTTCCGTCGGCAGCGGCGGCTGTTCCTCTCGGTGGCGATCGACACGTTCGGCTCCGGCGTCTTCCTGCCGCTGTCGCTGCTGTTCTTCGTCACCGTCCGGCACTTCCCGGCGGCCGCCGCGGGCACCGCCGTGACGGTCGGGTCGCTCGCGTCCTTCGCCGTCGTGCCGCTCTGCGGACGGGCCGTCCAGGCGGTGGGGCCCAAGTCCTGCCTGGTCGTCAGCAACGTCCTGACCGCGCTCGGGTACGGGCTGTTCTTCGCGGCCGGGAACCTGGTCACCGTGGCGGCCGCCACCTTCCTCGTGACGGCCTCCGACCGCCTCTACGGCGCCGCCTGGCCCACGCTGGTCGCACGGTTCGCGCAACCGGAGGAGCTCACCGAGTGGTTCTCCGCGGTCACCGTGCTCAAGACCACCTCCCTGGGCGTCGGCACCCTGGGGGCGACCGCCCTGATGGCGCTCGCCGGCGGGCACGGCCTGGAGGTCGCGCTCGCCCTGAACAGCGCGAGCTCCCTCCTCGCGGCCGCCCTCCTGCTGGGGGTGACCGTGCCGGCCGCCGATCGGCCCGGGCTCCGGGCGGCGAGGTCGAACACCCGGGCGGCGCTCGGCGACCGGCCGTTCCTGTCCCTGGTCGCGTCCCAGACGCTGCTCTCGGCGGCCTGGCTGATCCCGACCGTCGCCTTCCCCCTCTACCTGGTGGAGGGCCTCCACCAGGCCGCCTACTGGCCGACCGTCGTGGTCGCCGTGCGCTACGCCACCGCCACCACCCTGCAGATGCGGATCAGCCGGCTGCTGTCCGGCTGGAGCCGCTCGCGGGTCCTGGGCCTGTCGATCGGCGCGGCGGCCGGCGCCATCGCCCTCACCGCGACGGTCTCCACCGCCCCGCACGCTCTCCAGGGCCCGCTCGCCGTCCTCGTGGCGGTGGTGCTGGCGCTGGCCGAACTGGCCTCGAAGCCCACCGCGGCCGCGACGGCGGTCGCCATGGCGCCCAAGGGCGACGAGGGACCGTACATGTCCCTGTTCCAGCTGACCTGGACGGTGTCCTACGCGGTCGGACCGGCGGTCATCGGCCTGGGCCTGCAGAACCCCCCGCTGCTCTGGAGCGCGCTGGCCCTCTGCGTGGCGGCCAGCGCCCTGGCCCACCGCCTCCGCACGCCCTGGCGGTCCCGGCCGCGACCGCATGGGCCCTCAGTCCGTGGGCTGCGGGAGGAAGCCGAGGCCCCGTAGCCGACGCCCCGGACGCCCCGGACGCGCGGGCCGGGCGTCAGTGGCGTACCGGCGGCTGCTCGGCGGCGCCGTAGGCGCGCAGCTGGTACGGGAGCGCGGACGGGCGGCACCACTGGAGGTCGAGGCCGCAGGCGCCGAGGACGGCGCCGAAGGCGTGCCGCATCGCGTCCTGGACGGCGGTGCGGGCCCGTGCGGCCCGCTCGGCCGCGGGGGTGTCGCCGTCGGCGGCCGCGGACAGGCGGCGGGAGGGGTTCCAGCGGAGGTCGGCGACGCCGGTGGTGTCGTCGCCGTCGTCGACGGGCCGGCACGGGGCGAGGGTGATGCCGGGCGCGTGCAGCTGGTCGGCGACCGGCAGTCCGGCCAGTGCGGCGGTGCGGCGCACCGCGTCGACGACGTGCGCGCCGATGCCGAGGTCCTGCGGGCGGGACCCGGCCGGAGCGGCGGTGTCCCGGCCGGCGTCCTGTCCGGTGGCCGGGGCGGGGCCGCTGGTACGGCCGACCCTGGTCTCCCCGTCGAGCCGGCCGGCCTCGACCTCGATGCCGAAGGCCGGCAGGAACTCCGCCAGGGCGTTCTGCATGCTGCTGGTGACGACCCGGCCGGCGGCGGCGGCCGGCTGGTGGAACTCCTCCATGGCCGCCGCGGCGGCCAGCCGGGGGCCGGGCTCCCAGTGCAGGGCGATCAGGCCGGCGCAGTCGTCGGAGTCGTCGAACGGCCGGGCCGGGCGCAGCTGGACGCCGGGGCCGTGTCCGCCGTACCCGACGGGCAGGCCGGCCAGGAGGAGCGCCTCGGTGACGCGGTCGGCGAGCAGCGGGTCGATCCGGGGCCCGCCCCGGGAGGTGCGTTCCGCAGCCGTGTCCTGCCGTGCGGCAGCCGTGTTCACGCCGTCCTCCTCCGGGTCCCGGGCGGCGGCCGACCGCCTGCGCCCCGAGCGTACGGCGTACCCGGACGGACCGTCGGCGAATCCCGGAACCCGGCCACCGCGGCGCGCCCGCCAGGAGGGCGGGCGCACCGGCGGTGTGCGTCCGGTCAGTTCCAGGGGTTGGCCGGCTGGTCGTTGATGGCCGTCCAGAAACGGGTGTTGGTGGGGATGTTGCCGTAGGCCCAGAAGGTCCAGCCGCCGGTCTGCGACAGGTCGGTGCCGTAGTGGCCGTCGTGGAACTCGGCCTCGCGCCAGCCGGCGCCGAAACCGGCCTGGCAGACGCTGTCGGCCGCGGCCCGGCTGTTCAGGCGGGAGCCCTTGACCGGCTGGCTGAGGGCGACGGTGCCCTGCGCCCAGCCGTTGTAGAAGCCGAGGCTGATCCCGGACGGGGCCGGGCTGCCGTCGACGTTGAGGCAGAGCACGGGCAGCGAGACGGACGGCGCGGTGTCGCCGTTGTAGGCGTTGCTCGGGCTGCCGCCGGGGCCGCCGACCTGGACGGTGCCGTCGGGGCCGTTGGAGACGACGGACCAGGTCATCCCGAGGTGGGTGGCCGGCCCGGTGGTGGCGGAGGCCGGGGCGGCGGTGAGCGGGATCAGGGCGGCGGCGGCGACGGCGGTCGCGGTGGCGACGGCCTTCTTCAGACGGTTCATCGACTGCTCCTGGGTTCGGGGTCCTCACTGGGCGACCGGCTCGTTTCGGCCGGTGCACAAGAAACTTCTCAACCGAACGCACACAACTGGCATGATCTGATCATCAGTTCGTCACGACTCGCGCCCGTCCTCCACGGCGGCCGGTCCGGTCCGGCCCCGCGGGCCCCAGGGAGGGACGTTGGAGTTCAGGATCCTCGGCTCGCTGGAGGTGTGGACCGGCGACGGCCGGCGCATCCCCTCCGAAGGCTCCCGGCAGGAACGGCTGCTCGCCGCCCTGCTGCTCAACGCGGACTCCTCCGTACCGGTCGCCCGCCTGGTGGACACCGTCTGGGACGAGCGGCCGCCGGCCACCGCCACCCGCCAGGTCCGCAACCTCGCCGGGGTGCTGCGGCGCCGCTTCGCCGAGGCCGACCCGGACGCGCCGCCCGTCCTGCTCACCGACGGCCGCGGCTACCGCATCACGCTCACCGGCCACCGCCTGGACGCCCGCGACTTCACCGACCAGCTCGCCCTCGCCCGCGCCGAAGCCGCCGCCGGGCGGACCCCGGAGGCCGTCGACGGGCTCCGCTCCGCACTCGCCCTGTGGCGCGGACCGGCCCTCGACGGACTCGCCGTGGACGCGGACGCCCCGGGCGCCGTCGCCCTGGACGAACTGCGGCTGACCGCCTGGGAGGAGTGCCTCGACCTGGAACTCGCACTCGGCCGGCACCGAACGGCCGTCCCCGAACTCACCGCGCTGGTCGCCGACCACCCGCTGCGGGAACGGTTCACCGGACAGCTGATGCGCGCCCTGCACGGCTCCGGGCGCACCCCCGAGGGGCTCGCCGCCTACCGCCGGTTCGCGGAACGGCTGGCCGACGAACTCGGGCTCGACCCCGGGCCCGAGCTGCGGGCGCTGCACCTGGAGCTGCTGGCCACCGAACCGGTGCCCGCCGCCCCACCTCGGGCCGAGGAACCACCCGCGCCGGCGCCGCCCGCGCCGGCGCAGCCACAGTCGCCGCCCGCCCAACTCCCGCCCGCCCTGGCCACCTTCGTCGGACGCGACGCCGAACTGCGGGCCCTGGACGCGCTGCTCACCGACCCGGCGGACCAGGAGGCCGGGCCGGCCGCCGCCGCGTGCGCGGTCTGCGCCGTCTCCGGACCGGCCGGGGTCGGCAAGACCACCCTCGCCGTCGACTGGGCCCACCGGGTCCGCGACCGCTTCCCGGACGGCCAGCTCTACGCCGACCTGCACGGCTACTCCGTCGACGCGCCGCTCGCCCCGCGCACCGTCCTGGCCCGCTTCCTGCGCGCCCTCGGCGTGCCCGGCGACCGGATCCCCGCGGCGGCGGACGAGGCGGCCGCGCTCTACCGCTCCCGACTGGCCGACCGGCGGCTGCTCGTGATCCTCGACAACGCCCGCGACGCCGAGCAGGTCCGCCCGCTGCTGCCCGGCGCCCCGGGCTGCCGCACGGTGGTCACCAGCCGCACCCGGCTCGACGGACTGACCGTCCGCAACGGCGCCCGGCCGCTGGTGCTCGACGTCCTGCCCGCCCACCAGGCCCTCGAACTGCTGGCCCGCATGGTCGGCGAGCACCGCACCCGCGCCGAGCCGCGCGCCGCCGCCGAACTCGCCGACGCCTGCGGCCGACTGCCCCTCGCCCTGGCCGTCACCGCCAGCCGCCTGGCCGCCAGCCCGGACCGCAGCCTCACCGACCACGCCGCCGAACTCCTCGACACGGAGCACCGGTTGAGCGCCCTCCAGATCGAGGGCGACGACACCTCGGCGGTCCGCGCCGCCTTCGACCTCTCCTACCGCTCACTGCCCGGCGAGGCCCGCGACCTGCTCCGGCTGCTCGCCCTCGTCCCGGCCGTCGGCATCGGCGCCGACGCGGCCGCCGCCCTGGCCGGCGCCCCGCCCGCCGCCGTCCGGCCTGTCCTCGACCGGCTGGCCGCCGCCCACCTGCTCACCCCCGAGGACCGCGACCACTACCGGCTCAACGACCTCCTGCGCCTCTACGCCGCCGAACGCTGCTCCGTGGAGACCAGCGCCGCCGAACGCCGCGCCGCCCTGGTCCGCCTCGGCTCCTGGTACCTCCACCGCGGCCACTCCCCCGCCTTCCTCCCCACCCACCCCGCCACGGAGCACCCGGCCCACCCGGGCGGCCGCCACCTCGACGAGTGGGTCGAGGTGGACCGCCTGGCCGCCGCGGCCGCCGCCGCAGCCGACCCCCCGCCGGGCGGCTAGAGCCAGCCGCGGCGGGCGGTCTTGAGGCCGGCTTCGAAGCGGCTGGCCGCGTCGAGGCGTTCCATCAGGACGGCCATCTGGCGGCGGACGGTGCGTACCGAGACGCCGAGGCGTTTGGCCGCCGCGTCGTCCGTGAGGCCGGTGGACAGCAGGCGCAGGAGCTCGCGCTCGCCGGTGGTCAGGGTCAGCGGCGGCGCGCCGTCGGGGTCGTCGGTGATCGGGACGGCGGTCTCCCAGGTCTGTTCGAACAGGGCGACCAGGGAGGCGACGATGCCCGGCTCCCGGGTGCACAGGGCGCCGGCCCGGGTGTTCTCCGGGTCGATCGGCAGCACGGCGGTGCTGCGGTCGAAGACCAGCATCCGCGGCGGCAGCACCGGTGCGGTGCGCACCTCGCCGCCGAGGCCGGACATCCAGCGGGCGTAGTCGAGGGTCTCCGGGGCGTCGTGGATGCTCTCCTGGTAGACGGTGCGCAGGCTGACGCCGCGTCGCAGGGCGTCCTCGTCGAGCGGACGGGAGGCGGCCAGGCTGGCCGCGGACTGGGCGCCGCCGGGCATCACCGCCAGGACCTCGGTGGTCAGCCGGGCGGTCAGCACCTCCAGCTTGTCCTGGATGGCGTCGAGGCCGAGCAGCCGTTCGTGGTCGCCCACCGGGGTGTCGGTCCGCACCTTGGCGTACTCCCCCAGGGCGCGCGCGACGGCGGCCTTGGAGGCGGCCAACTCCTGCTGTCGACGAGCGAGTTCCTCTTCCTGGCGGCGCAGCAGGATCTCCAGTCCGCGCTCCGGGCTGACCGGCCGCAGGGTGCCGGGCCGCTCGCGGGAGGTCCGTAGCAGGGTGAGGTCGGCGAGCCGGTCGAGGGCCGCGCGCACGGCGGCCTCGGGGAGGCCGAGCCGGTCGCAGAGTTCCGCGACCCCGCCTTCCGGGTCGGCGAGCATTCCTCGGTAGACGGCTTCCGCGGTGGCGTCCAACCCCAGCAGTTCCAGCACTTCTCGACCCCTGATCCCCGTGGACGATTCCGTATGCCCGGTCGGCCCGGGCCGATCTTTCCCCCGGCCGGAACCCCTCGCAAGGGCATGATCCGGTCAACGGCCCCGGCCCCGGCCGCCCTTCGCGGTTCTGCAGCATGCTGCCTGTCCTGTTCCTGCCCGCCGAATTCCCTTCCCGTGGCGGCCCGCGGACCGGGAGGATTCGCCGTGCGCGCATTCCCCGAATTCCCGGACACCCAGAACTGCGTTATCCCCCAACGAAGTTCCCGCACAGAACAGGAATCCGCCGTGGCCGTCCGTCCACTCGCCGCCGTCCTCCTGACCCTCGCCCTCGCCGGCTCCGCCGCGCCGGCCTTCGCCGCCGGTGCGACCGCCACCGACGCCCCGTCCGCCACCCAGGGCCCGGGTGGCGGGATCGGCTGGGACAACCCCTCCGCCCGGTCGATCGGCTGGGACGCCCCGCCCGCCGACGACGCCGTCACGCAGGCCTGACCTGCGGTGTTCGCAGTCCAGCTGACCGTGCCGGCCGGTGCCGCCGCCCCCTCGGGAGAGGCGGCGGCCGCGGAGGCCCAGGCCGCGCTGTGGGCGTGTGCCGCCCCGGACGACGGCCTGGAGCACGTGCGCGCCCGCGCCGTGCCCGAGGGCGTCGGCCTGGTGCTCTACGTCCGCGCCGCCAACGAGGCGGCGGCCCGGTCGAGGGCGCGGAACCTGCTGGCCAGGGCCCTGCCGGCGGCCGTCCGGCCGCCGTCCGGCCGCCGCTGAAGAACGCGCCGGGACGCGCTGGAACGCACCGAGCCCCGCTGCGGCCCGCGCCGTACCCGAGGGCGTCGGCCACCCGCCGTCACGCCCGGGGGCTTTCCGGCCTTCCAGGCAGCTTTCGACCGGTTCCTCCCGCCCGGGAGATTGGCCGGTTCTTTGCTGTCGCTTTACCCCGTCATGGCTGACGCACCATCAGCACGTCGGCCGTCCCCCCGTTTTCCGACCACCTTTCCTTCCCGTACGGACCAGTCGAGGAGTTCCATGTCACGCCCCACGGGCGGATCACCGCGGCAGCGGGCCGAAGCCGGCTCGCCGCCCCCCTCCGCAGCGCGCCGCGGCAACGGCGTACTGCGCCACACCGCCGTCGCCCTGGCGGTGGTGCTCTCGGTCGAGGCCGCCGCCGTCATCATGACGACCGGTCAGGCCGTCGCCGTCACCACGGAGCAGTCCCCGAAGCCCGCCAAGGCCCTGGGCCCGGCCGAGGCCAAGGACATCGCGACCGCCCACCTCAAGGCCCGGTTGGAGAACCGCCGGATCGAGGTGGTGGACGAGCGCACCGAGTCGACCACCAGCTGGATCAACCCGGACGGCACCACCACGCTGGACCTCGCCTCCGGCCCGGTCCGCTACAAGGACAAGGCCGGCAGGCTCCAGCCGATCGACGTCGACCTGGCGCGGCAGTCGGACGGCAGCCTCAAGGCCAAGGGGCACCCGCTCAACCTCTCGCTGGCCGGCGCCACCCCGCCCGCCGCCGCGTCGGCGTTCAAGGCCGCCGGTGCCCCGGCCGGCGCCCAGCAGGCCCCGGCCACGCCGCTGGTCTCGCTGGACAACGGCAACGGCACCGCGATGTCGCTGTCCTGGCGCGGCGCCCTGCCCGCTCCCACCGTGGACGGCGCCAGGGCCCGGTACGCGGACGCGCTCACCGCCACCGACCTGGTCATCGAGTCCACCCGGACCGGCTTCGAGCAGTTCCTGGAGCTCAAGGACCGCTCGGCGGTGGCCGCCAACGGCAGCGTGACGCTCACCCTGGACGCGGCCGGCCTCCAGGCCCGGCAGAACCCGGACGACTCGGTCTCCTTCCTCGACCCGAAGACCGGCGAGGAGAAGGGCCAGCTGCCCGCCCCGGTGATGTGGGACGCGCAGGTCGACGAGCGCAGCGGCGACCACACCCGCACCGCTCCGGTCGCGCTGAAGGTCGTCCAGAACGGGAACGCGATCGACCTGACGCTGACCCCGGACGCCGCGTTCCTGAACGACCCGAAGACGAAGTACCCGGTGACCATCGACCCGGCGGTCAACATCGGCGTCGGCTTCGACACCTTCGTCCAACAGGGCTACGCCACCGACGTCTCCTCGCAGACCGAGCTGAAGCTGGGCAACAACGGCTCCGGCCAGGTGGCGCGTTCGTTCCTGCAGTTCCCGATGGCGAAGATCAGCGGGAAGCAGATCACCGGCGGCAAGCTCAACCTGTGGAACTTCCACAGCTGGTCCTGCACCGCGAAGAGCTGGGAGGTCTGGGACACCACCACGGCCACCACGGCCACCCGCTGGACGGCCCAGCCCGGCTGGAACAAGAAGTGGGCGACGTCCACCGCGACCAAGGGCTACTCCAGCTCCTGCAACGACGGCTGGGTGAACCAGGACATCACCGCGCTGGTCAAGGCCTGGGCCGCCAACGGCAACACCAACAACACCCTGGGCATCCGGGCCACCGACGAGTCCGACCCGTACGGCTGGAAGAAGTTCAACTCCGGCAACGCGACGTCCAACACGCCGTACCTGTCGGTCACGTACAACACCCCGCCGGGCGTCTCCACGCTGGTCTCCCCGGCCGACGCCGCGCTGACCAACGACGCCACGCCGACGCTGTCCGCCAAGGCGACCGACCCCGACGGCGGCAACATCGCCCTGGACTTCGAGGTCTGGGCGTCCAACGGCACGGCCGCGCTGCAGTCCGGGCGCACCGCCATGGCGGCCTCCGGCTCGACGTTCACCTGGGCCCCGGGCACCAAGCTGGCCCCGGGCGCCTACAAGTGGCGCTCGCGCTCCTGGGACGGCACCGCCAACAGCGCCTGGTCGGGCTTCCGCACCTTCACCGTGGACACCACCGCGCCGGGCACGACCACCGTCTCCTCCGGGGACTTCCCGGCCGGCCAGTGGGCGGGCACCCCGGACGCCAACGGCAGCTACAGCGGCACCTTCACCTTCACCCCGCCGACCAGCGACGTGAAGGACATCCAGTACCGGCTGGACGGCGGGGCCTGGGTCACCGCGGCCACCACCGGCACCCCGGTCAGCGCCAAGCTCACCTTCAAGGCGGGCTCCCACACCGTCACCGCGCACACCCGGGACGCCGCGGGCAACGTCTCCGCCGACAGGACGTACGCCTTCTACGCCGGCAAGGGCTCCGCCCTGGTCGCGCCGGGCGCGGGCGAGCGCCCGGCCCGCCGCACCTCGCTGCAGGCCGAGGGCAACAGCACCTACACCGGGGTGCGCTACCAGTACCGGCGCGGTGAGACGGACGCCTGGAAGGACGTCCCGGTCGCCAACGTCGCCACCACCGACGGCAAGCCGGTGACGGCCTGGCCGTTCACCGCCCCCGGCGGCAAGCCGGCCGCGCTGACCTGGAACATCACCGACACCCTGGCCGAGAACGGCCCGGTCGACGTCCGCGCGGTGTTCACCGACGGCACCGCCACCGACGCCACCGAGCCGAACACCGTCACGGTGGACCGCAACGCGGGCACCGCGCCGGAGACCAAGGTCGGCCCGGGCGAGGTGAACACCCTCACCGGTGACCTCACCCTCTCCGAGAGCGACGCCGAGGCCTTCGGCCTGCACGCCGAGCGCTCCTTCTCCTCCCGCCGGCCCGCCAACGGCTCGGCCCAGGAGGGCCAGGCGGCGATCTTCGGCCCGCAGTGGAGCTCCGGCACCACCGCCGAACTCACCGACGCCGCCTACTCCTACGTCCGCCAGACCTCGGCGACCTCCCTCTCGGTGGTCTCCGCGGACGGCTCCGAGACCGGCTTCACCGCCACCGGCGCCGGCGGCTGGAAGCCCGAGCCCGGCGCCGAGAACCTCACCCTGACCGGTGCGCTCACCGGCTCCTTCACCCTGAAGGACACCGACGGCACCACCGTCACCTTCGCCAAGGTCGACCCGGCCGCCACCACCTGGCAGGCCTCCGGCTCCTCGCTGCCCAGCGACAACTCCACCACCTCGGTGGTCTCGGAGAAGGTCGTCTCCGGCGGCAAGACCCTGGCCCGCCCGAAGTACGTGGTCGCGCCGTCCTCGGCGACCGCCTCCGCCGACTGCGCCGCCGTGCCGTCCACGGCCGGCTGCCGGGTGCTGGAGTACGTCTACGCCGACACCACCACCGCCACCGCGTCCGCCCTGGGCGACACGGCCGGCCAGGTGAAGCAGATCCGCCTGTGGTCCACCGACCCCGGCGCCGCCACCGCCACCCCCGTCGCCGTCGCGCAGTACGCGTACGACGCCCAGGGCCGGCTGCGCGAGGTCTGGGACCCGCGGATCAGCCCCGCGCTGAAGACCGCGTACGGCTACGACGCGGCCGGCCGGGTCACCACCGTGACCGAGCCCGGCGAGCTGCCGTGGACCCTGGAGTACGGCAAGGCCGGCAACGCCGCCACCGCCGGCGACGGCATGCTGCTCGCCGCCTCCCGGCCCACCCTCAAGCAGGGCAGCAAGGACGTCACCGACGGCACCGCGACCACCTCGGTCGTCTACGACGTCCCGCTGAGCGGCGCCAACGCGCCGTACCCGCTGGCGCCGTCCGACGTCGCGGCCTGGGGCCAGAGCGACGCCCCGACCGACGCCACCGCCGTCCTGCCGCCCGACGCCGTCCCGGCCACCCACGACGGCAAGGCGCTCGGCACCGCCGGCTACAACCGCGCCTCGGTGACGTACACCAACGCCTCCGGCCGCGAGGTCAACACCGCCACCCCCGGCGGCGGCATCACCACCACCGAGTACAACGCCTACGGCAGCCCGGTGCGGACCCTCTCCGCGGAGAACCGCGTCCTCGCCCTGGCCACCACCGGCAACGACCTGAACAAGCTGCGCGCCCTCGGCATCGCCGGCCGCTCGACGGCCGACCGCGCCCAGGTGCTCTCCTCGACCTCGGTCCACTCGGCCGACGGCAAGCGCCTGCTGGAGCAGTACGACCCGCTGCAGCTGGTCACCCTGGAGCACGGCGTGGCCGCCTCCGGCAGCTCCCCGGCGCTCGCCGCCGGCGACGAGGTCCCGGCCCGCGCCCACACCGTCAACGGCTACGACGAGGGCCGCCCGGCGAACGCCGCGGTCAGCGACATGACCACCTCGGTGACGGTCGGCGCCCGGATCGACGGCTACGCCGCCGACGCCGACACGCGGACCACCGCCACCGGCTACGACTGGGCCCAGGGCCTGCCCACCTCGGCCGTCCAGGACCCGGCCGGCCTGAAGATCACCACCAGCACCGGCTACGACGCCAGCGGCCGGGTGACCTCGCAGAGCCGCCCGAACTCCACCGGCTCCGACGCGGCCACCACCGTCACCACCTACTACACCGGCACCGGGACCGGAGCCTGCGCCGGCCACCCCGAGTGGGCCGACCTGGTCTGCTCGATCGCCCCGGCCGCGCAGATCGCCGGCGGCGGCGCCAACCCGCCGCAGCTGCCGACGAAGACCTTCCAGTACGACCGCTGGGGCAACGTCACGGTCCAGACCGAGACCGCCAACGGCGTCACCCGCACCACCACCCGCGGCTACGACACGGCCGGGCGCGCCGTGAAGACCTCGATCAGCGGCGGCACCGGCACCGCGGTCGCCGACACGGTGTTCGGCTACGACCCCGCCAACGGCGAGCTGACCACCACCAGCAACGGCAAGGCCACCGTCACCCAGGGCTACGACCGGCTCGGCCGCCAGGTCTCCTACGACGACGGCGCCGGCAACGTCACCACCACCGAGTACGACAAGCTCGACCGCCCGGTGAAGAAGTCCGACTCGGTGCCGTCCACCGTGACGTACGGCTACGACACCGCCAAGGACCCGCGCGGCCTGCCCACCTCCCTGACCGACTCGGTGGCCGGCACCTTCACCGCCTCCTACGACGTCGAGGGCCGGCTGGTCTCCCAGACCATGCCCGGCGGCAACACCCTGACCAGCAGCTACGACAGCCAGGGCGTCCAGACCGGCAAGACCTACACCAACCAGGCGGGCACCGTCCTGCTGGCCGACACCGCCGACTTCACCGTCCACGGACAGCAGGCCGGCCGTACCCAGAGCGACGGCAACAGCACCACCAGCGGCTACACCTACGACGCCACCGGCCGCCTCACCAAGGCCGCCGACAGCACCGGCCTGGCCTGCTCCACCCGGACCTACGCGTTCGACAGGAGCAGCAACCGGACCAACCGCACCAGCGTCACCGACGACTGCGACCCGGCCACGGCGGACACCGTCACCCAGGCCGAGACCCACGGCTACGACACCGCCGACCGCCTCACCGACGCCGGCTACGTGTACGACGCCTTCGGCCGCACCACCGCCCTGCCCAAGGGCACCCAGGTCGGCTACCACACCAACGACCTGGTCCGCACCGAGACCCTCGGCGACACCCGCAAGACCTGGGACCTGGACGCCGCCGGCCGCCTGGCGCTCTCCACCACGGAGGCCAAGGGCACCGACGGCACCTGGACCGTCACCGCGCAGGACACCAGGCACTTCGACGGCGGCACCGACAGCCCGACCTGGTCCAAGGACGCGGCCGGCAAGCTGACCCGCAACGTCCTGGACCTGACCGGCCGGCTCACGGCCGCCACCGGCACCGACGGCGGCGCGGTCCTGCTGCTGACCAACCTGCACGGCGACGTGTCCGTCCAGATGTCCCCCGACGGCACCGAGGACCTCGCGGTCTACCACTACGACGAGTACGGCAACGTCGTCGACGCCACCGGCTCGGCCGCGTACGGCTGGCTCGGCGGGGCGCAGCGCGAGGCCGACAGCGTCTCCGGCCTCACCCTGATGGGCGTGCGCCTGTACGACCCGACCACCGGCCGCTTCCTGCAGACCGACCCGGTCCTGGAGGGCTCGCCGAACGCCTACGGCTACCCGGTCGACCCGATCACCATGGACGACCTGACGGGCATGTCCTGGAAGAAGAAGTGGGTCGCCAACTTCAGCCGGGCCGAGGGCAACACCATCGGCGGTCTGCTGGTCGTCTCCAGCAAGATCTCCAAGGGCATCTCCGGGATCCTGAAGAAGCTCCCGCACATCGCCGCCCGGGCCGCCGGCTGGGTCCTGTGGGCGCTGTCCTACCTGATGAAGAGCATCGGCAAGAAGTTCCTCAAGGCCGCCAACAAGCGGGGCAGCCACGGGGTCCGGTTCACCTTCGGCATCTGGCACTCCAGCCACTGGTACGTGCCGGACTACCCGACCTACCGGGTGGACCCGCGCTACTGAGAGGGGGACGGCACCCGAGAGGGGGGACGGCACCACGCTGACGCTCCACTGACGCACGGCAGGATGCACGACAGGTGAGGCCGGGCCCGGGGGTGCTCCCCCGGGCCCGGCCGCTTGCGCGCGCCGATGATCATCCCGGCGTAGGCTCTCGGCTGATCACAGGGGCACAGGAGAGGGAGACATGGGCCAGAAGATCATCCGGTTCTCGGACCTGACCGGCAAGCACGCGGAGAGCGACGCGGACCTGGTGCGGGTGGTGGTGCTCCGGCACCCCGACCTGACGGACGGTCCGGTCGAGATCGACGCGCTGGCCGGGGAGTTGGGCGGCGTGCGGGAGCTGGCGCTCGACCTGGTCACCGTCGAGCTGCACCACCCGGACCGGGCGGAGCCGCAGACGGTGGTGATGGAGGCGGCGACCTTCGACCGGCTGGCCTCGGCCGCGCCGATGGCCGAGGTGCTGCGCGGCGCCCGCCCGGCCGCCCGGACGGCCGCGCGCGAGACGGCGCCCACCCCCGTGCGGGAGGCCGCGCCCACCACCGTGCGCGGGGCGGCGCCCGCCGCCGGCCGGGAGCGGGTCGACCACGCCGGCCTGGAGCACGCCGGACGGCCGCACCAGGGCCGCACCGCCGAGGCGGAGAAGCAGGTCGTCCGGGAGCACCTGGAGGAGATCAACGAGCGGCTCGCCGCCGAGGGCGTGCGCACGATCGACCCGGCGAACGTCGAGCACGTCACCCAGTACCGGCTGGACACCCTGGCCCGGGAGACCGGTGTGATGTTCGGCTGAGCCACCCGGGTCGCGCCGCCCGGCGCTCCGGTTGCGCCGCCCGCCGGGGGGAGCTCGGCGGGGGCGGCCCGGCCCGTCGGCCGCAAAGCCCCCACGGAACGCCGTACCGCCCCGGAACGCCGTACCGCCCCGGGCCGCGCTGCCGCCGGGCGGGTGACCGCCGAGCAGGTGAACCGCCGCGACCGGCCCTCGTGTCGCCGACCGGTGCGCCGGGGCGATCGGCTGGACTGCCCGCTATGCGACTTCCATTCCGGACCGGGCGGATCGCCTCGGTCCTGGCGCTGGTGGCCGGCTCGCTGCTGAGCAGCAGCGTGCTGGCCCCACCGGCCCAGGCCGCGATCTCCTTCACCAAGAGCGTCGACAAGGCGACCGTCTCCCCGGGGGAGAACGTCACCTACACGCTGCGCTACACCTGCTCCATCACCGAGTGCACGGGCGGGAACATCCTCGACACCCTGCCGTCGAACATGCAGTTCCTCGGCTGGACGCCGGACCCGTCCTCCGTCGACGTGGCCGCCTCCACGGTGCCCGCCGCGGGCGCGACGGGCGGCACGATGGACATCAGGCTGAAGGACCTCAGTCCGGGCACCACCGCCACCATCACGGTGACGATGAAGTACCCGAACTTCACCACCCCGAACGGCGCCGCCTCGACCAACTCGGCCACCATGTCGGCCACCGGCGAGACCTCGCAGACCGCCACCGCGAACACCACGGCCCAGGTGCAGCCGCAGTACACGGTGACCAAGGGCATCCAGACCTCCAGCAGCGACAACCGCACCGTCACCTACCAGTTCACCCCCTGCGCCACCGACAACGTGCCCAACGTCGACCTGGACACCAGCCGGCTGCTGGACACCCTGCCGCCCGGCGCGGTGGTGGACACCGGCCGCTCGCCGGGCTGGACGCAGGTGCCGCCCGGCCCGAACACCTGGGGCTACGACATCGGCCCGTTCGTCTCCGGCAACGGGCGCGGCGGCTGCCGCAACCCGGGCGTCCTGGTGGTCAACTACCCGGCGGCCTCCTTCCCGGACGGGACCACCTCCGAGAACACCGTCGACCTGCTCGGCGCGCCGCTCACCGAGGCCGAACGGCAGCTGGACACCTCGTCCGTCACCACCAACACGTTCCAGCCCCCGGTGACCGGCGTGGTGGTGACCGCCAGCAAGGTCTGGCGCGACACCACCACCAACGGCGACCTCAACTCCTTCAGCCTGTCCGCCACCAACACCGCGGGCCCGGCCACCAGCCTCACCATCACCGACCCCGGGGCCGGCAGCACCGACGGCGTCTACAACTGGATCTTCCCGCAGTCCCTCCAGCTGGAGCCGTGGAACCCCACCAGCATCCAACTGACCCTGCAGTACCGCCTCAACGGCGACCCCACCTGGCACACCTTCACCCCGGGCACGCCGTTCAACGGCTCCACCGCACGGCGGCTCACCTTCGCCCAGGGCGCGGGCGACCCGGCCAACGACGTGCTCGGCATCCCCGCCGGGCAGTGGCTGGACGGCCTCAAGCTCACCTGGAACGGCCCGATCCCCACCGGCTGGAGCCCCGGCAACGCGGTGCAGCTGGTCACCCAGGTCGCCACCCCCGGCCACGACGGGCGCCCCGCCCCCGAGCCGCTGACCAACTGCGTGGACACCAGCGCCACCGACGGCACCACCACCGCCAACGCCAACGCCTGCGCCCGGACCACCATCACCCAGGCCACCAACCTCGGCGCCGCCAAGACCACCGTGGCCGGCGAGCTGTCCGCCCCCGGCGGCAAGGCCACCTTCCAGGTCATCCCGTACAACCGCAGCGCCCACGACCTGGACCGCCCGCTCGTCCTGTACGACCTGCTGCCCGCCGGCGTCGTCTACATCGACGGCTCGGCCCGGCCCGACCCCGACTACCCCGACGCCAAGGCCCCTTCGTCGATCACCGTGACCCCGGGCCCGGACGGGCGCCAGCTCGTCAAGATGGAATGGCCGGCCGGCGCCCCCGACTCGACGTACCTGCACGACGCCATGGCCTACCGAATGCTCTTCGACGTCCAGGTCGCCGACAGCATCCGCTCCGGCACGCTGACCAACGACGTCTACGTCACCGTCGACCAGCCCACCGCCCCGGTCGCCTGCATGTACTCCGGCTCCGACAGCGGCAGCACCCCCGACGTGCTCGACCTCAACGGCAACGGCGACACCACCGAGCTGATGTGCCACGCCTCCTCGCAGATCCAGGTCGACGTGCCGGCGGTGCTGCGCTCGTACAAGGAGGTCAAGGGGGACCTCGACGCCGACTACATGACCATCGGCACCGCCACCCCCGGCGGCCAGACGTCCTGGCGGATGACCGTCCGCAACGACTCCCCGGACCCGGTCACCGACTTCATCGCCTACGACAAGCTCCCCACCCCCGGCGACAACTACGTGCTCACCCAGGACGCCCCGCGCGGCAGCGCCTGGACCCCGTCGCTCAGCCAGCCGATCACCAGCAACGACCCGACCGTGGTGATCGAGTACGCCACCGACCCCAACCCCTGCGTGAACCCGCTGCTGGTCGACCGCACCGGCTGCAACAGCGCCGCGGTCTGGAGCACCACCTTCCCCGGGCCGGGAACGGCCACCTGGTTCCGCCTCAGCCGCCCCGGCGCCCTGGCCTCCGGCGAGTCCTTCACCCTGACCTGGCCGATGGTCGCCTCCTACGACGCGCCGGAGGGCGAGTACGCCTGGAACAGCTTCGCGTACACCGCCACCGACGCCTCCGGCCGCCAGCTGCTGCCGGCCGAGCCCGCCAAGGTCGGCGTCGCGGTCAAGCGCGTCGCCCCCTCCAACAACGCGCTGGGCGACTTCGTCTGGCACGACCGGGACGGCTCCGGGATCCAGAAGCCCGGTGACGAGGGCATCCCCGGGGTCACCGTGCACCTGCTGGACGGCAACGGGCAGCCCGTACGGGACAAGGACGGCAAGCCGGTCACCACGGTGACCGACGCCACCGGGCACTACCTGTTCGACAACCTGCCGGACGGCAGCTACGCGGTGCGGTTCGACCTGACCACCCTGCCCAAGGGCGCCACCGTCACCAAGCAGCACGCCGGCACCGACCCGAGCAAGGACTCGGACGGCGACCCGACCACCGGCATCACCCAGACCGTCACCCTCAGCGGCGGGCAGCGCGACCTCGACCTCGACCTGGGCGTGATCCTCCAGACCAGCTCCCCGTCGCCGTCGCCCTCGCCGTCCCCCTCGCCGTCCCCCTCCCCGTCGCCGAGCCCGAGCCCGTCGCCGTCCCCGTCCAACTCCCCGTCGCCGTCGCCGTCACCGACGTCCTCGCCGAGCACGACGGCCACCGCGACCCCCACCCACCCCCACACCCCGAGCGCGTCGGAGAGCGGCGAGCTGCCGCACACCGGCGGCTCCTCCTCCGACACCCTGGTCGCGGCGCTCGGAGCCATCGCCCTCCTCGGCGGCGGCGTCCTCTGCTTCGTCGCCTACCGCCGACCGGGCCGCCACAGCTGACGCCCGCCTGACACCGACCTGACACCAGTGGCGCCGCCCCACCGAGGGCGGCGCCACCGGCGCGTTCGGGGTCGGTACTCCTAGTCCAACTGGGACAGCACGTCGGTGATCAGCCTGGTGGCGAAGTCCTCGCCGTTGCCCGAGATCCGGTTGATGTACTCCGCGAGCAGGACCACCATGGCCTCCAACGGGTTCATCTCCTCCTTCGTCCACGGTCCGTACTGGGCGCGCCAGAGGTTGGGGCTCAGGCCCGTACCGGCGGCGATGAGCAGGCCGGCCATGATGGGGATGACCTCGGGGCTGAAGGTCCTCGGCATCATCCGCATGGTGGCCACCAGGCTGGGGACCGCGTGCTCGATCACGTCCTCCTCCTGCTTCTCGAAGGCCGTGCGCAGCCAGTTCATGTACATGTAGACGAGCGTGCAGGCGCCTTCCACCAGCGCCTCGGCCTCGCCGGGGCCGAAGGACGCGGTGAGCTGGTCGACCAGCCGCTGGTGCTCGGGGTCCGTCCCGGACTTGCCGTCGTAGATGGACTTGAGCCGGGAGTCGATCACCATGAGCGCCGCGCTCACATCGCCGACGGGAGCGTACTTGGGGTCGCAGGACGACACGGGACTCCTCCTAGAGCGGCCACGGCCGGTACGGCCGGTCGGTTCGTAGGGTAGGCGAGCGATCGGACCGGGTCCGACGGCTCCGGCCGCAGGCACCCCGCGGTGCCGGGTACGGAGGGCCGGGCCGGACCGGCCGGGGCGGTCCGGTGGTGGTGGGACGGGCCTTCCCGTCACCCGGCGGCGGCGCCTCACACGTCAGGGCGAGGTACCGGAAGCCGGGTTGACCGCGGCGGGCGGCGGGCGGCCGGCCCCTGCTCCGGGCCGGCCGCCCTGCCTCCCGTCAGACGGCCGACGCGGCGGACCGGGCGTTGCGGCGGCGGACGTAGACGGTGGCCAGGACACCGGCGAGCACCGCCCCGCCGCTCATCCCCGCGACGGACGGGTTGATCATCGGCACGGCGGCGGCGGGCTCGGCGCCGCCGCACCGGGCGTGCCCGATGACCAGGTTGGCGCCGTTCAGCGACGGCAGCAGGGTGAGGTGGACGGCGTTGACGGTGAGGACGCCGTTGGCGTCGGTGGTCTGCTCGTTGAGGACGATCGAACCGACCAGCGGGATGCTGACCCTGGTGTTGGCGGGGGCGTTGGCCTGGAGGTTGGTCGGGATGCCCGCGACGCTGATCGACCCGCCGGCGATCAGGCCGCTGCCGGTGGCCCCGGTGGGGGTGGCGGCGCAGGTCGAGTCGACGCCGGTCAGGGAGACCGAGGCGACACCGAGGTCGAGCCCGAGCTTGTCGACCGTCGCGGAGGCCGAGGCGGTGCCGTCGACCGGGTTCCCGGCGGTGTTCGCGGTGAGCACGGAGGTGGTGGCGACCGGCCCGACGGTGAGGCCGACCAGGGTCCGGGTGCCGCCGGACGGGTACGTCGACTCGGGCGACGGCGCGCCGGAGTGGCCCGCCTCCTCGGCCCGCGGGCCCGCATCGTCTGGAGCGGCCAGCACTGGGATCCGGCCCTCACCACCACGTTCTTCGCCCAGTACGGCCTCCCCCGCCCGCACCACCTGCTGAAGGGCGTCGGCGGCGAACCGCGCGGACGCCAAATAGGCCGGATGGTCAGCGCATTGAGCGACCACCTCGCGGCCCGCCCGCCGGCCGCCGTCCTCGTCCAGGGCGACACCAACACCGCCGCCGCCGTCACCCCCGGCGGCTACGTGCTCGCCACCATCCACCGCCCCGAGAACACCGACGACGCCGCGCGGCTCGCCCAGATCCTCGACCAGCTCGCCGCCCTGGACCTGCCGGTCCTGCTGCCGCTGCACCCCCGGACCAGGGCCGCCGTCGAGGCCTTCGGCCTGCGCGGCCCGGTCGCACGGCTGCGCCGGATCGAACCGCTGGACCACGCCGGCTTCCTCGCCCTGGCCCGGCACTGCCGGCTGCTGGTGTCGGACTCCGGCGGGGTCCAGGAGGAGTGCACGGTGCTCAAGCGCCCGCTCGTGGTGGTGCGCAACTCCACCGAGCGCCCCGAGGCCGTCCGGGCCGGCTTCGCCCGGCTCGCCCGCCCTGGCCACGAACTCGCCCGTGCCCTAAGGGAGTTGCTCGCCGACGAGGCCGTCGGCGAACGGCTGGCGCAGCTCCCCTCGCCCTACGGCGACGGGCGGGCGAGCGCCGAGATCGTCGCCGCCGTCCGCAGCCGCTACCTCGCCCCCGAGCCGCGCACCGAACAGCACACCGACCAGCGCCCGGAGCCCGACCGCACACCGGTCGCGGCCGCCGCCACCGGCGTCGGCGGACACCGCTGAGCGAGGGCGGACAGCCGCCGCCTCCAGGACCCGCCCGCAAACTGCCAGGCACGAAGGTGGCGGGTCGGACCCGTCGACCCCGCCCACCCCGGCTGGCAGGGTCGGAAGCAGCCCGCAACCGGCGGGATCGACCGCACCCGGGGGGCTCCCATGACGACGACATCCGACGGCCGGCCGGCCACCGGAGCGGGCGCGTCCGGGTGCCGGCCGCGGACCGCGGGCTGAGGCGGGCAGCATGGACGACCGCTACGAGCGCCACTGCTTCGCCGACCCGCTGTTCTACGACGACCCCGCCCGCGCCGAGCACGCCGACGACCGCTTCGCCGCCGCCACCGCCCCGCTGCCGCCGGGCTGGGAGCGCCACGAGCACGGCCCCTGGATCAGCCTGCGGCCGCCGCACGCCCGACTCCCCGAGCAGGGCTGGAAGGTTCACGTCTCGGCCACCCCGGACGAGGCGGAGCAGGTCGTCGAGCAGGTCCTGGCGTACTGCCTGGAGCACGGGCTGACCTGGAAGTTCCTGCGCGGCCGGGCCACCGTGCTCGCCCTGAACAGCAAGTACGCCGACCGCCGCGCCAGCGGCAAGCTGATCACGCTCTACCCGGAGGACGACACCCGGTTGGCCCGAGTGCTGGACGACCTGTCCACCCTGCTGAAGGGCGTCCCCGGCCCCTACGTCCTGAGCGACCTGCGCTACCGGGAGGGCCCGCTCTACCTGCGCTACGGCTCCTTCGTCGAACGCCACTGCACCGACGAGCGGGGCCGGCGCGTCCCGGCGATGCGCGGCCCGGACGGCGCACTGGTGCCCGACACCCGGGGCACCGTCTTCACCGTGCCGGACTGGGCGCCGGTGCCGGAGCTCGTCTCCGCCCAGCTCGCCGCCGACGCCGCGCGTGAGGCCGAGGCCCCGGCCGACTTCCCGTTCGAGGTCGTCAAGGCGCTGCACTTCTCCAACGGCGGCGGGATCTACCTGGCCACCGACCGGCGCGACGGCCGCCAGGTGGTGCTGCGCGAGGCCCGCCCGCACGCCGGGCTCGACTACGCCGGCCGGGACGCGGTGCAGCGGCTGCTGAGCGAGCGCCGGGTGCTGGAGGCGCTGGCCGGGGTGGACTTCGTGCCCGCCCTGTACGAGTACCGGCAGGTCTGGGAGCACCACTACCTGGTCGAGGAGTACATCGAGGGCGAGCGGCTGGAGGACGTCTTCACCCGCACCTGCCCGCTCACCCACCCCGACCCGGACGAGGCCGAGCTGGCCGCGTACACCGACTGGGCGCTCGACGTGCTCGACCAGGTCGGCGGCATGCTGGCGGCGCTGCACGAGCGCGGGCTGGTCTTCGGCGACCTGCACCCCAACAACGTGATGGTCCGGCCGGACGGGCGCTGCGCGCTGGTCGACTTCGAGATCGCCTTCCCCGCCGACGACCCCGCCGCTCCCCCGCTGGGCGCGCCCGGCTTCGTCTCGCCGAAGGCCCGGCGCGGAACCGCCGTGGACGCGTACGCGCTGGCCGCGCTGCGGCTCTACCTCTTCCTCCCGCTGAACATCCAGCTCGGGCTGGACTCGGGCAAGGCCGAGCTGGCCGGCCGGGAGATCTCCCGCCGCTACCCGGTGCCCGCCGGGTTCGGGGCCGAGGTGGCCGAGGCACTGCACCGGGCGGCCGGCGGGAAGCTGCCGGCGGGCGCCACCGAACGCGCTCCGGGGACCGCCGACGGCGCCGCAGGGCCGGCTCGTCCGGCCTGGCCCCAGGAGCCCTCGGCGGACACCGAGGCCTGGCGCCCGGTGCTGGACTCGCTGGCCGCGGGCATCCTGGCGATGGCCACCCCGGACCGGACGGACCGCCTCTTCCCCGGCGACGTCGAACAGTTCGGCCCGGGCCACGGCGGCCTGGGACTGTCCTACGGCGCGGCCGGCGTGCTGTACGCGCTCCGGGCCTGCGGCCGCCCCGCCCCGCCCGAGCACACCGACTGGCTGGTGGCCCGCGCGAACGCCGCGGCCGACCTGCCGCCCGGCCTCTACGACGGGCTGACCGGCATCGCCTGGACGCTGGCCCGGCTCGGGGCGACCCGGGAGGCCGACGCGCTGGTCGAGCGGCTGCTCGCCACCGAGGCCCCGGCCGATCCGGGGCTCGGCTCCGGACGGGCCGGCATCGCGCTCGGCCTGCTCGACCTGGCCGACGTGCTCGGCCGCGAGCGGCTCGCCGAACGGGCCCTGGCCCTCGGCCACGAGCTGGCCCGGGACGAGCCCGCACCCCGGCTGCGCGGCCTGCTGGACGGCTGGAGCGGGCAGGCCGCACTGTTCCTGCGGCTGTACGGGCACACCGGCGAGCGGAGCTGGCTGACGGCGGCCGAGGCGGCGCTCGGCCGCGAACTGGACGAGGCGGACGTCACCGACGGGATGCTCTTCCTGGTCGAGGACCGCCACCGCCGCAAGCTCCCGTACCTGGCCGCGGGCGGCGTCGGCACCGCCCGGCTGATCTCCGAGCTGGCGCGGCACAGCGGGGCGGACCGACCCGACGGCGCGGGCCGGCTGCCCGGCCGGTTCGCCCAGGCGACCGCCGCCGCCGACCGCGCCTGCCTCCCCGACCTGATCGCGGCGGCCGGCCTGTTCGAGGGCCGGGCCGGGCTGGTACTGCACCTGCTGCGCGGCGGACGCGGGGCCGAGGCCGACCGCCACCTGCGGCTGCTGGAGTGGCACGTGATGAACCATCGCGGCCACCTCGCCTTCCCGGGCCGGCGCTCGATGCGCCTGTCGGCGGACCTGGCCACCGGCGCCGCCGGAGTCCTGGTCGCGCTGCACGAGGCCGTCCTCGGCCCGGTGCCGCTGCCCGGCATCACCGACTTCCCCGGTCCTGAGGCTTCGAGGCCCTGAGGCTTCGAGGCCCCTGGGACCCGGGGGACCACCACGGCCACCATCCGGTGGCCGGCACCACCACGGAAAGGAACGACCATGACCCAGATCCTGGCCCTCCAGGGGCTCCAGAGCGAGATCGGCACCGGTGCCGTCGAGCCCAACAGCCACTGGAGCAGCTTCGCCCACTACCGCGCCGAGGCGCCCGTCGCCGAGGAGGCCGGTCTCTGATGTCGACGATCCTCTCCCTCCAGGCGCTCGAGGCCGCCCAGGACGACGCGGCCGTCCCGTTCAGCCACTGGAGCACCGATCTGCACCTGCCGTTCGGCGCCCCGGTCGAGGCTGCGGAGTAATCCTCCGACCGACGACACGGAGGCCCGCCGGGACCACCCGGCGGGCCTCCGTCCGTCGTACCGGGGCCCTTGTCCGCCGAGCCCGGGCCGCCGTCCGCCGTGCCCGCCGGGTTGGGGTCGGCCTCAGCAGGGCCCGGTGGCGTCCGCCGGGACGGTGAGCCCGGCCCGCTCGGCCAACGCCCCGGCCTGGAACCGGCTCTGCGCGCCCAGACGCGCCAGCAACTCGGCGATGTGGCGCCGGCAGGTGCGGGTCGACATGCCCAGCCGCCGGGCGATCGTGTCGTCCTTCTCCCCGGCGGCGAGCAGCACCGCGATCACGTCCTCGACCTCGCGGGACACCGTACGGGCGGCCCGCGGCGCGGTGTCGTACGGGACCGCCTGGCTCCACTCGTGCTCGAAGAGCCCGACGAAGTACGCCACCAGGGACGGCTCCCGGACCAGCAGCGCCGCTCCGGTGGCGAGCCGGGCCGGCACGAAGGCCGTGGTCCGGTCCACCACGACCAGCCGGGCCGGCACCTCGGCGCGGGTCCGGACCTCCGCCCCCGCGCCGATGACCAGCTCCGCGTAGGAGCGGGTGGGCGGGTCGAACCGGGCCGGGTGCTGGTACAGGCTCCGCAGCCGGACGCCCCGCCCCAGTGCGGCCAGGTCCCGGGGCAGCGCCTCCGCCAGGTCCGCCTGCGGGTGCCCGCCGCCCGGCTGGACGGTCAGCACCTCCTCCTTGGCGGCGCCCACCACGGAGCCGAGCGCCGAACCAGCCGCGTGGGCGTCCTCCAGCAGGCGGACCGAGCCGTCCACGCCGCCGCCCTGCGCCCGGTACACCGGCTCCAGCGAGGCCACCTCGGCGCGCAGCCCCGCCAGCGCGGCCTGACGGCGGCCCAGCTCGGCCTCCGCGATGCGCAGCCGCGCCTCCTCCCGTCCGGTCAGCCGCGCGGCGGCCGCCTCCGGGCCGACCGCCGCGAAGCAGCCCGGCCCGGCTCCCGGTCGCCGCACCAGCAGGCACAGCGCCGCCAGCCGGTCGACGGCCGCCCGGCAGCGCGCCTCGCCGAGCCCGAGGTCGGTGGAGATCCGCGCCAGGTCGGCGGGCTCGACCCGCCGGTGCCGCACCGCCCACTCGTAGACCAGCCGCGTCTCGCGATCGAGCAGGGCCTCCCGCCCCGACGACCGGACCGCGTCCGTTTTCACCGGATTCATCCACCCCTCCTCAGTCGGCCAACAACTTCCTGGCCCCCTCACCCCCTGGCGGCCGCCGCGACCGTTGACGACGATCGAACAACCGCTTCCGGGGCCGACCGACCGCCGGACGCGACCGTCGACCGTCGGCCGCCACCAGCTGTCAAGAGGGCTGTCATGAGAGAACGTGGAACCGTCCACATCGCGTTCACCCCACACGCACCAGGAGCCCCACTGGGCTCCGTCCCGGCCCCCACCACCCCCGCCGCCGGGCCGGGCGACGGCACCGTCGCCTTCTACGCCTGGGCCGTCCGCCGGGACCGGCCCGCACCGGTCCGGCCCGTGACCGGGCAGTCGTGGCGGGCCGAGCAGTCGTGGACGGCCGCGCAGGCGGTCCACGGGCGGCCGGAGACCGGCGCACCCGCCGTACGGCCGGAGGAGGTGCCGCCGGACCATGGCGCCGTACACGCGATCGTCGGCGACCGGCTGCTGCGGGCCCGCCGGGAGGTCGTCCTCTGCTGCCCCGGCGGCGACCCGACGGCGGCGGCGCTGGCCGACCTGGTCGTGGCCGAACTGCCGCGCACCGACCCCGCGCTGCGGGTCCGGATCGTCCACCAGCACCCCGCGCGCTTCCACCTGCCCACCCAGCGCCAGGCCCGGGCCGCGGAACGGGCCGGCGCCGAGGTGCGGACCACCGGGGAGAGCTGCGGCCCGCTGCTGGTCGTCGACCGGGAGAGCGCCTTCCTGCCGGAGCGGGGACGGACCGACGGGCTCGTCCTGGTGGACCAGCCGTCGGTGGTGGCCCACCTGGCCGACTCCTTCGAGACGCTCTGGCACCAGGGCGAGGCCTTCCGCAGCGGCCCGGCCGCCGCCCGCGCCGTCTCGGACGAGCTCCGGACGACGATCCTGCGGCTGCTCGCCGACGGCCTGAAGGACGAGGTCATCGCCCGCCGGCTCGGGCTCTCGCTGCGCAACTGCCGACGGCACATCGCCGGCCTCTACAGCTCCCTGGGCGCGGACAGCCGCTTCCAGGCGGGTGTGCTGGCGGAGCGTCACGGCCTCACCGGGACGGCGGCGGCCGCCGCCGTCGCCACCGGAGGCCGCTGACGGCCGGCCCGGGTGCGACGGCGACACGCCCGGCGTCACACCGCCGTCACGTTCACCACGGATACTCGGACGGGCCCACCGCCCGCGCCCCGTACGACGGAGGACCCGCCTGTGACCGCCGCCCCCGACCGCCCCACCTTCCTGCTGGTCCACGGCGCCTGGCACGGCGCCTGGTGCTGGGACCCCCTGCGCGCCGCCCTCGCCGCCGACGGCTGGCGCTCCCACGCCGTGGACCTGCCCAGCTCCGCCGCCCACCCCGACGGCACCCGGTCGGCGGGCCTGCTGGAGGACGCCGCCGTGATCCGCGACCACCTGCGGCGGATCGACGGCCCGGTGGTGACGGTCGCCCACTCCTACGGCGGCGCCCCCGCCACCGAGGCCGTCGCGGGCGCCGCCAACGTGGTGCGGGCGGTGTACGTCTCCGCCTTCCAACTGGACGTGGGCGAGAGCACGTTCTCCTTCCTGGGGATTCCCTCACCGGAGGACGACACGGGCCACACCCCGCCGGACGTCGCCCACGCCCGCCAGGAGTACTACGCCGACGTGCCCGCCGACGTCGCCGACCGCGCGGTGGCCCGGCTGAGCCCGCAGAGCGTCCGGTCCTTCACCGAGCCGGTGACCACGGCGGGCTGGCGCACGGTGCCCTCCAGCTACGTCGTCTGCGACCAGGACCAGGCCCTCGACCTGTCCCAGCAGCACCGGCTCGCCGCCCGCGCCGACACCGTCCACCGGCTGCCCAGCAGCCACTCCCCGTTCCTGTCCATGCCCGGGGAGCTCGCCGCCCTGCTGGCCCGGATCGCCGGCTCCGCCACACCCTCGGCCTGACGTCAATCCCCTTGTTGACAAGGGGTGTTGGCGGACACGCCAGGGTGGTCCGGCTCGTGCCGGACCACCCCGCCACGGCCCACGCCGGTCAGCCCGCCTCGGTGCGCGGCTCCAGCCGGGTACCCGTCCGGAGGGTGATCGACATCAGGTCGCTGGGGGCGTCGAGTTCCAACCGGTGCCAGCGGCCCCGGGGCACGATCGCGGCGGTGCCCGCCGTCAGCCGTACCACCGACTCGGCCTCGCCGGGCTCACCGGGCTCGACCGGGCGGAGGAAGAGCCGGACGCCGCCGGCCAGGCAGCAGACCGCCTCCTCGGCCTCGGGGTGCATCTCCCAGTGGTCGGCGTGGACCTCGGCGTCGCTCTCCACGTGGAAGGTCGCGATCTGCCAGGCCTCGGCGTCGCCGCCGGTCATCCGCCGCCCGGTGGCCCGGACGTCGCCGTCGGGGTGGATGTGCAGGGCCGAGGAGAACAGGTCCACGGCCTCGATCGGAGTGGTCGTCATGAGCGGGTTCCTTCCAGTCGGTTCTCCACGCGGTTCCGCGCGGAGCTTTCTGCCGGGCCCTCCGCTACGGGGGTGAGCGGGTCGGGGAGGCCCGGCGCCTCCGGCCGCCGCCGGGGCAGCACGGCGACCGCCACCAGCGCGGCGAGGACGAAGAGCCCGGCGGTGACGGCCAGTCCGGTGGCGTAGCCGTCGTTGAGGGCGGCCGGGTCGGTGGCGCCGCCGGTGCGGTGCGCGGCGACGGTGGCCAGGGCCGCCAGGCCGACGCAGCCGCCGAGCTGGCGCGAGCTGTTGAGCAGGCCGGAGGCCATTCCGGCCTCGCGGGCGGCCACACCGGTGGTCCCGGCGGCGGCGACCGGGGCCAGGACCAGTCCGGTGCCGACGCTGGTGACCAGCGACGGGCCGAGGACGTCGGTGAGGAAGCCGCCGTCCGGGCTGATCAGCGCGAACCAGGCCAGGCCCACGGCGGCCAGCACGGCCCCGGGCACCAGGGCGGCCCGCGGAGTGCGGCGCGCGACGACGCGGGTGGCGAACACGGTGCCCGCGACCAGTCCGGCCGAGAAGGGCAGGAAGGCGAGGCCGGTGGCGGCGGCGCCCAGGCCCAGGACCTGCTGGAGGTAGAGCGAGACGAAGTAGAAGGCGGTGAACTGCCCGGCTGCGGCCAGGAACACCAGCACGTTGGCACCGGCCACCCAGCGGCTGCGCAGCAGGCCGAGGCGGAGCAGCGGCGCGGCGGTCCTGGCCTCGGTGACGGCGAAGGCGGCCAGCAGGGCGCCGGCGGCGGCGAGCGTCCCCAGGGTGGCCGGGGAGCCCCACCCCCGGACGTCGGTGCGGACCACGCCGAACACCAGCAGCCCGATGCCGGCGGTCGCGAGGACGGCGCCGAGCACGTCCGGCCGCTCCCGCCTCACCGGCCGTACGGACCGCTCGGGCCGCGCCTCGGCGGGGCCGTCGGCGGGCAGCAGGGCGAGCGCCGTCGCCACGACGGGCAGGTTGACCAGCATGACCCAGCGCCAGCTCGCGTACTCGGTCAGCAGCCCGCCCGCCAGCACCCCCAGGGCGCCGCCGGCGGCGTTCGTCGCGCTCCACACGCCGAGCGCGCGCACCCGCCCGGGCCCTTCGGTGAACGTGGTGGTGAGCATCGCGAGCGCGGCCGGGGCGGCCGCCGCGGCGCCCACACCCTGCCCGGCGCGGGCGGCGACCAGCTGCCAGGGCTCCTGGGCCAGCCCGCCGCCGAGCGAGCAGAGGCCGAAGACGGCCAGGCCGAGCAGGAGCAACCGGCGCCGTCCGTACAGGTCGCTCGCGCGTCCGCCGAGCAGCAGGAGCCCGCCGAAGGTGAGCGCGTAGACGTGCACGACCCAGGAGAGGTCGAGCGGGGCGAATCCCAGGTCGGTCCGGATCGCGGGCAGGGCGACGTTGACCACCGACATGTCCAGGGCGAAGACGAACTGGGCGACGGCCACCGCCGCCAGCACCCGGCCGGGGCGCCCCCGTGAGTTTTTGTACATGTATAGAAAGTAACCCCGGGCGATCCCCACTGTCGAGTCCCGGGTGATGATGGGGGCATGCAGCAGCCCTCCACCCCGCCGTCCGCCACCCCCCAGTCGGCCGGAGCGCGGCCCGCCGCGGCGCAGCCCGCCGCGCGGCGCAAGGCCACCGGTCGGCCTCCCCGGATCTCCCGGGAGGAGGTCGTCACGGCGGCCCGCCGGATCGTGGACGAGGAGGGCGTCGAGCGGCTGACCATGCGCCGCCTGGCCGCCGAGGTCGGCAGCACACCGATGGCGCTCTACCACCACGTCCGCGACAAGGAGGAGCTGCTCGTCCTGCTGCTGGACGACTACGCCGCGCGGACACTGCGACCGACCGCGCTCCCGGCCGAGCCGCGCGCACGGGTCGTCGCCGCGGCGGCCGCCATCCACGAGGCGCTCGCCGCCTGCCCGTGGATCGTGGAAGTGCTGACCGGGGACAGCCTGATGTCCGCCCACTCGCTCTGGTTCGTCGAGCAGATCGTCGACGGCCTGGTGGCCTGCGGCCTGTCGCCGGAACGGGCCGTCCAGGGCTACCGCGCCATCTGGTACTACACGGCCGGCGAGATCATGGTCCGCACGTCGACGGCCCGCCGACGGCCCGCCGACGACCGCCCGACCCACCGTCAGCAGGTCTTCGCCGACCTCGACCCGGAGCAACTCCCCCGCCTGGCCGGGCTCGCGGACCGCTGGGCGCCGCTCACCGCCCAGGACACCTACCGGGACGGCCTCGACGCGCTGGTGGACGGCCTGCTCGCGGCCCGCTGAGCGGCCGCGCCGGCGTCCGCACCCCGGTTACCCCCCGACCAGCGCCCCGGCTACTTCCCGACCACCAGGCGGCCGATCGTCCGGCCGAGGAGGCGGGGCGCCAGGCGCCGGGCGGTCCACATCGCGCGGGTGCCGCGCCCGGGGAAGGCCCACAGCCGACCGCGCGCCAGGGCGCGGTCCATCGAGTCCAGGACCGCTTCGGTGCTCAACCCGCGGACCCGGCCCATCAGTTCGGGGGAGTCGTCGCGCATCCGGTCCAGCATCGGGGTCTCCACCGCGGGCGGGCAGACGCACACGACCTGGATCCGGTCCTTCCGGTGCTCGGCCGCGACGGTCTCGGCCAGGAAGTGGACCGCCGCCTTCGCCGCCCCGTACGCCCCGCCCATCGGCACCGGCACCCAACCCGCGATCGAACCGAGGATGACCACCTGGCCCCCGCCCCGGGCGGCCATGGCGGGGACGACGGCGTGCACCAGGCGGAGCGTGCCGCCGTACACGGTGTCCATCACCCGCAGGGTGTCGGCCGCGTCCCGGTCCAGCAGCCGGCCCATCACGCCGACGCCCGCGCAGTGCACCAGCCGCCGGGGCGGGCCCAGTTCGCGGCCGACGTCCCGGACCACTGCGGCGACCGCCGTACGGTCCGTGACGTCGCAGACGAACGGGCGCGCCCCGGGAGCCTCCCGCGCCAGCCCCTCCAGACCGGCCGCGTCGACGTCGACCGCCGCGACCGCCCAGCCCGCCCGGGCCAGCCGCAGCGCCGCCGCCCGGCCGATCCCGCTGGCGGCACCGGTGACGATCGCCACCTCTCCCGGTACGGACGCCATCTGTCACGCTCCCAAGGCCGCGAGGAGTACCGGACACGCTCCCGGCGCCGGAGGCCGGCCTCCCCCGTCTCCCGCGCCGACCGGTGCCTACCCGGTCGACGCGCCGCCAACTCCCCTCCCCCGAAGGAACATCGACCTCAACCGTTGCCGAAGAAGCCGAGCGCCCCCGCCCCGCACACCCCGCCGACCCCCATGAACACCGGGGTCAGCACCTTGATCTCCACCCAGCTGCCGGCCCGGAACCGCATGCCCTTCGGCGGCCCGATCGGGTACCAGCGCCGGCGCCCGATCGGGATCGGCCACAGCACCGGGCAGCCCGAGACGGTCAGCGCGTCGCCCAGGCAGTGCACCAGCGCGCCGAGCGCGATCGGCAGCCCGATCCAGAGGTACTGCTGCCCGGGCTCCTCGAACAGCCACTGCGAGCCGTTGCCGGGCTTGTCGAGGACCTCCGCGAGCATCCACGCGCTGGTCGCCCCCAGCAGCCACACCAGGACGTCGCTGGAGACCCGGGCGTGCCGCCACAGCAGTCCCTCGATCGCCAGCACCATGTGCACGAACAGCACCACCAGCACGCCCCAGCGGCCGCCGTACACGGCCACCGCCGCCGCGCCCGCCCCGCACAGCACCGCCCAGAGCCAGGTGTGCGTCAGCGTCCGGTGGCCGCCCGAGCGCCGCGGGTCGCCCTTGCCGCGGGTGGCCTTGTACACCGCGTACGAGAGGTTGTCGATCACCTCGCAGAGCGCCCGGGACACCGGTCCGAACGCCCTGGATATCGTCGCCGCCTTGTGGTCCAGGTCGGGCGCCAGGGCCGCGCCCGCACAGATCAGCGCCCCCGCGAGCAGGACCGGCCAGGGCATCGGCTCCCCCATCCCGGCCGCCGCCGCGCCCACCCCCAGCCAAGCGGCCGCACCCGACAGCGAATGCGCCGGTCCCATCATGTCCGTACACCACCGATCCTCGTCAGTTCCGTCCTCACCACGAGGACCTGAGTTCACGGCAGCCTATCCGTCCAAGATCACCGGGCCCGCGCCCGTCCCGTGCGCCCCCGCCCCGGCGCGAGCCCTCCAGCCCGCGCCGGTCAGGCCAGGGCCTTCTCCAGCGCGGCGAGGTAACTGCGCATCAGGTGGTCGCGGATGCCCTCGCCGTCCGGGGAGAACGCCGCGGCACCCAGGCCCTTGGCCCGGTCGGTCAGCGCGGAGACCAGCGGGACCTTCTCCTGGACGCGGCCCGCGGAGTCGATGTGGCGCAGCGCCTCGACGTGGGTGAAGGCGGGCTCCGGGGGCAGCTCGGGGACGATGTCGTTGCCGTGCACGAAGCGGTAGGTGCGCCCGCGCAGGCCCTTGTCGTACGCGGCGGCGAGCAGCCGGTCGCAGGTCCGGGGCTGGCCGTAGGTGTAGACGCCGTCGGCCGCCAGGCTCGGCTCCTCCAGGTCGAGCCGGGCGGCGGCGAGCATGGCGAGGGCGCCGCCGAGGCTGTGGCCGGTGAACCACACGGTCTGGTCGCCGGTCCGCAGGTCGGAGACGGCCTTGGCGACGTCCGGGTAGACGGATTCGAGGGCCTCGGCGAAGCCGTAGTGGACGTAGCCCGTCCGGGCGGGGCCCGGCCAGGGCGGGGTGGTGGAGTCGGTGAGCCAGTCGCGGATCTGCGCGGGCTCGGTGCCGCGGAACGCGGTGACGATCATGTTGTCGCCGGCCATGGTGTAGGCCTGGGTGTCCTGCAGCGGGAACGGCGGGGTGAAGCGCGTCTGGTGGTGGCGCACGGTGTCGAAGCCCCAGGCGCGGGCCTGCTCCTCGATCGCGGCCTCGTCCTGGTAGGCGAGTTCGGCGGCCTTGGCCAGCCAGTACGCGTGCGGGAGGCTGTAGCCGGTGGCGTGCTGGTCGAAGTCGGTGGGGACGGCCATGGGGGCGACTCCTGTCGGGTCGACGGAAGGGACGGCGGGCCTGCCCCAGGGCCCGGCCGGCGCCCTCCACCGGGCGCGCACCGTAACGCCCTGGCGACCAAGGGTGACGCTACCGCCCGCGCGGTTCGTGGGCGACCGGGCACACCGCCGCCCGTCTTCCCTCCCCGGGCACCCACCAGCGGTGACGCCCTCCCGTCCGACCCCCGTCAGTTCGTGGACCGGGTGGCCCCGGCCAGGGTGGTGTCCAGCCAGTCGAAGGCCACCTGGTGGAGGCGGAACATGGCGCCCATGTGGCAGTGCTCGCCCGCGCCCTCGGCCTCGGGCAGGGTGACGAGCGTGTGCGGGCAGGTCAGCGCGGCCCGGACCTGCTGGGGCTGGCCGCGGAAGAACTGGTCGTTCTCGGCGTCCAGGACGAGGGTGGGGCAGTCGATGAGCCGGGCGACGCCGTCGAGGGTGTAGTCGGCGGTACGGCGGATGTAGTCCGCCACCGACGCGGCGCCGAACGTCCACACCCCGTTGCGCAGCGCCCAGCGCACCTGGGTGCTCACCTGCATGAACAGGCCCATGACGGGCTCCACGAGGTCGTCCCGGCCGGCCTCGATCCACTCGCGGAGGAACGGCGGCAGGAACCGGTCGTGGGCCTCCCGGTAGTTGTAGACGCCGTCGTCCAACACCAGGGCGGCCAGGCGGTGTTCGTGGGCGGCGGCGCGGGCGGCCAGGTAGCCGCCGAGGCTGTACCCGAACAGCACCAGCCCGTCGGCGGCGATCTCGGGGCGGGTCAGCGCGTAGTCGACCACCGGGGTCACCACGGCCTCCCAGTCCGGCCGGAAGACCAGCTGCTGCTCGCGCAGCACCGCACCCTGGCCCGGCCCGTCGTAGGCGAGGACGTTGTAGCCGCGGCGCAGCGCGGCCGCGGCGACGGCGAAGTACGCCTCCTCCAGCGTCGAGTCGAAGCCGCTGGTGAACAGGACGGTGGGGCGCCGGGCGCCGGAGTCGTCGACGAGGAACAGGTAGCCGGGCAGGTGCGTGCCCTCGTAGGGAATGGTCACGGCCTCGACGGGGGTGTCCATCAGGGCCGCCGCGGCGGCGAAGGTCTCCCGGGAGAGGGCGGACAGGCCCTTGGCCTCGGGGTCGTTCGCGGGGTCGTCGCGGCGGTAGAACTCGGCGGTGCGGTAGTAGTTCGACGCGCGCAGCAGGGCCTCGCGGGCGCTGACCCGGTGCCCGGCCGCCAGGGCGCGGCTGCCGATGCCGTGGACGCGCTCCGCGGTGGCCTTCCACTCGCGCAGCCAGGCCTCCTCGTCGCCCTCGCCGATGTTCCGGGCGGTGGCCACGACCTCGCCCAGGTCGGCGCCGCCGTAGTCGGCGAATCCGGCCGCCCGGAGCGTCTCGAAGGAGAAGGACTCGTCCTCGAAGAGGAATCGCATGGTGCACTCCCGGGGTCTTGGCGAGACGGAACCGTTCCGTCTCGTCTATGACGCTAGCCCTCACCCAGTCGAGACGCAAGCGTTCCGCCTGATGTAGGTTCGGGGCATGCCCAGCACCCCCGCGCCCCGGCCGGCCTCCGACACCTCCGCGGCCCCCGACGCCGCCACGCCCCCCGCGCGCCGGACACCCGGCGGGCCGGTGCTCCAGGACTCCGTGACCGAGGCGATCGCGGCCGCCTTCTTCGAGGAACTGGCGGCCGTCGGCTACGCCCGGCTCTCCCTGGAGACGGTCGCCAAGCGGGCCGGGGCGGGCAAGGCCGCCATCTACCGCCGCTGGCCGTCCAAGCTCGACATGACCGTCGCCCTGATCCGCGCCGTGGCCGTGGACGCCTCCGAGATCAAGGACACCGGCACCCTGCGCGGCGACGTCCTCGCCTTCCTCACCGCGACCGCGGACGCGCTCCGCCACCCGCTCCCGGCGAAGATCATCCCCGACCTGCTCGCCGAAGCCGTCCGCACCCCCGAACTCGCACAGGTACTGCTGACCGCCGTCCGCGACCCCCGCCGCAGCAAGGCCACCGACCTACTGGAACGAGCGGTCGACCGCGGCGAACTCCCCGCCGACCTCGACCGCGAACTCGCCCTCGACCTCCTCGCCGGCCCGCTGTACTGGCGCCTCGCCGTCGTCCACACGGCGACCGCCCCCGACTACCTCGACCGCCTCACCGACAAGCTCCTCGCCGCCTTCGCCGCCTGACCGCCGAGCCACCGCCGAGGCGCTCGCACACCAGACCCGCTCCGGCCTCCACCGACCCCCGAACCACCAGCGGCCATGGCAGCCCCCTGCACCCGCGACGCACCACAGCCGCGGTCAGCCCGCCTCGGCCCGCCGCGCGATCCGTTCCCGCGCCGCGACCGCCCGCGCGTCCTCGTACCCGTCCAGCAGTGCGAGCGCCTCCGTCCGGTGCCGCCGGGCGGCCTCCGGCTCCTCCGCGGACACCGTCGCCGCCAGGGCGTCGAGGGCGAGTGCCTCGTGCCAGCGGTCGCCGAGTTCGTGGTGGGCGGTAGCGGCCCGGCGGAGGAAGGCGGCGGCCTCGGCGTGACGGCCGAGGCCGCGGTAGGTCTCGCCCGCGCCGTACCAGGCGAGGGCCTCGCGGCTGCGGTCGCCGAGGCGGCGGTGGAGGACGGCGGCGCGCTGGTAGGAGTCGAGGGCGTCGGCGGGTTGGCCGTCGGCCCGCTGGGCGTCGCCGAGGGTGAGGAGCCAGAAGCCCTCCAGGCGGTGGTCACGGAGGTTCAGGGCGATGTCGAGTGCCGCGTGCGCCGAGGCGAGTGCGCCGGCCTGGTCGCCGCCCTCGCGTCGGATGTCGCTCAGCAGGCGCAGGGCGTTTCCCTCCCCGCGCTGGTTCTTCAGCGCGCGGTGGGCGGCCAGCGCCTGACCGACGGCGGCCGCGGCCTCGGGGAGGCGTCCGGCGCGGTAGTGGGTGCTGGCGAGGTTGGCGAGCGTGGTGGCCTCCCACTGGGCCTCGCCCAACGGCCGGAAGGCGGCGAGGGCCTGCTCGAAGTACTGTGCGGCGTCGTCCAGTTGCCGGCCGTGCAGGTGGACGAGTCCCAGCAGGTTGAGCGAGTGCGCCTCGTCGAGCACGTCGCCGCGTTCGCGCCAAAGCGCCAGGGCTCTGCGGTGGCACTCCAGGCTGTCACCGAGGGAATTGACCCGGGTGTGCCCCATGCCGAGGTCGGTGAGCAGCAGGGCGCGGGCCGCGGTGTCGTCCAGGCGTTCGGCGGCCGCCAGTCCGAGCCGGCCTGCCGGGAGCCAGTCCGCGCCGGGGGCGGAGGGTGCCTGGGCGTTCCAGAGGACGGCGGCCAGCTGCCAGGTCCGCCGGTCCTCGCCCGCGGCGGAGGCGGCCTGGACGGCCTGAAGGAGGTTGACGCGTTCGCGTTCGGCCCAGTCCACGGCGGCGTTGTAGTCGGCGAAGGCCGCCGGCCGGACTCCGTCGGACACCGGGTCGAGCGGTAGCCGGGCCTCGGCCGGCCGCAGCCACCGCTGGGCGGCGTCGGCGGTGTGCAGGTACCAGTCGAGCACCCGGCGCAGGGCCGACTGGCGCTGTGCGGGGGCTTCCTCGTGCTGGGCCTGGTCGGTGGCGTAGGCGCGCAGGAGGTCGTGGAACTGGTAGCGGTCGGGCGCGCTCTGCTCGACGAGGTGGGCGCCGACGAGGGAGTCGAGGAGTTGCCGCGTCCGGCTGGGGGTGAGGTGGGCGAGGGCGGCCGCGGCGTGGAGCCCGAAGTCGGGGCCGGGGTGGAGGCCGAGGAGCCGGAACAGGCGGGCGACCGGGTCGGGCAGGGCCCGGTAGGACCAGGCGAAGACCGTACGGACGGCGTCGGCGTCCTCGTCGTCGCCCACGCTGAGGGCGTCCCAGAGCGCGGACTCGTCGCGGAGGTCGTTGATCAGGTCGTCCAGACCCATGTGCGGCAGGCTGGCGGCGCGCTCGGCCGCGATGCGCAGGGCCAGCGGCAGTTGGGCGCAGAGGCGGGCCAGTTCGGTGAGCTTCGCCGGGTCGTCCTCGGACCGGTGCCCGGCCGTGACGGCCCGCAGCAGGGCGACGGCCTCGGCCTCGGGCAGGGTCCGCAGGGTGAGCCGGCGGGCGCCGTCGCGTACGGCGAGACCGGACAGTCGGCTGCGGCTGGTGACCAGGACGAGGCTTCCGGCACTGCCGGGCAGGAGCGGCCTGACCTGCTGCGCGCTGGCGGCGTTGTCGAGGACCACCAGGACGCGGCGCTCGGCGAGGAGGGAGCGGTAGAGGGCGGCCGCCGCGTCGGGATCGGGCGGGACGGCCTGAACGGCGACGCCGAGGGAGGTCAGGAAGCGGTGGAGGGCCTCCTGGGCGGTGACGGGCCGGCCCGGATCGTAGCCGCGGAGGTTGACGTACAACTGGCCGTCGGGGAAGCGGTGCCGGGCCTGGTGGGCCCAGTGCAGGGCGAGCGAGGTCTTCCCCGCGCCGGCGGTTCCGGCGATGACGACGACGGCAGCGGCGGCGTCGGGGTTCGGGTGATCGCCCGCCAAGGCGTCGTTCAACTGCTGGAGTTCGACCGTACGGTTGACGAAGCCGCGTACGTCTGCGGGCAGTTGACGCGGAGTCGGGGTGCTGTTCGGCCGGTCGGGTCCGCCGTGGAAGTGGATGCCTCCGCTGACGTCCCTGGCCTGGACCACGTCCTGGGCGGAGGACCCGGACACGGTGGAGCGCGTGCTTCCGGGGTCGCCGGTGGACCCGACGTGCTCGTCTGCCACTGCGCTCCGTTTCCTATGCGGGTGGGAGGAGGTGTGCGGCTTCACGTTCGAAGTACGCCAGAACGTCTTCGCCCACCCGGTGGAGATCCGCGAGATATCCCTCCCACCGGAGGACGAGATCGGGATCGGTGTACCTGATCGCACCGGCCGGAATTCCCGCCTCCGAATACCGCACCTGATAGAGCGTACGGCCGCCGAGAACGACGATTTCCGGCAGCTGTCCGAATTCCTCGGAATCGGCCAGTTCCGCGGCGTCGACCATACGGACGCGCTCCCCGCATTCGGCTCGGATCCGCAGCGAGTGCAGCTGCCAGCGCAGGTAGTCCGTCCATGGCCGCTCGACCACCCGCACCCGGTGGAAGAAGGACCGCCGCGCCGCGTCCTCCCGCCCGATCGCGAGCAGCGCCGGGCGCCGCTCCTCCAGGAGTCGCAGCGCCTCGCCCCAGTCTCCGCGCCGGGCGGCCTCCCAGCTCGGACTGCCCTGCTCCTCGAAGTACTGGCGTCGCTCCAACTTCCACGAGTCCCGGCCGCGGATCAGCGCGTCCCGCTCGCGGAAGTCACGCTTGTAGTCGTCCCGGGCGAGGGGCTCGCCCCACTCGGGCCGCAGCTCGGGGGCGTTCCGATCAGGCATCCGGGATGTCCGTCTTCGCCGTGCTCACCATGAGGCCGGGGATGACGACGAGCCGCTCACCCGGGCCCAGGACGACGCCTTCGGGGAGCCGCCCGCGGTAGTCCTCCGTGAGATCGCGACCGATGACGGCGACATCGCCATTCGAGAGCTGCCAGATGTCCGGGCATTCGTCCTTTCCGTCGGACGATCCCAGTTCCTTGGCGGATTTCCCGAGGCGCTTCTGCAATGAAGCGGAAGGATCGGCTTCCCATCGGCGAGCCATGCCTGCCCCCATTGGTATTGCTCTCGGCGCGGAACCATGGTTGCCGCATCTTACACCTGATGGGGAGTCGGGAGAATGTTCAGTACATTCGCCATGTACTCCTAAATGATCACCATCGCGGGCACATCGGTCCCCTGTGCGACAGAGACTCCGGGCACGTGGGCGTCGCACGCCGCCTCAGGGCGTGCGCGTCCCGTCGAGGTAGGCGAGGACGGCGAGGACGCGGCGGTTGTCGTCGTCGGAGGCGCCGAGGTTGAGCTTGGCGAAGATGTTGGAGGTGTGCTTGCTGACGGCGCCCTCGCTGAAGTGCAGCCGTTGGGCGATGGCGGCGTTGGAGCGGCCTTCGGCCATCATGGCGAGGACGTCGCGTTCGCGCGGGGTGAGGAGGGCGAGGGGCTGGTCGTCGGCGTTGCGGGCGAGGAGGCGGGAGATGACCTGGGGGTCCATGACGGTGCCGCCGGCGGCGACGGTGTGGACGGCGTCGACGAACTGGTCGGCCTTGGAGACGCGGTCCTTGAGGAGGTAGCCGACGCCACCGGTGCCGTCGGCGATCAGCTCCCGGGCGTAGAGCTGTTCGACGTGCTGGGAGAGCACGAGGACCGGCAGGCCGGGCCGTTCGCGGCGGGCGGCGAGCGCGACCTGGAGTCCCTCATCGGTGTACGTGGGGGGCAGGCGGACGTCGACCACCGCGATGTCGGGGCGGTGTTCGACGATGGCGGCGGCCAGTTCGGGGCCGCTCTCCACCGCTGCGACGATCTCGTGCCCGTGGGCACTGAGCAGCAGGGAGAGGCCGTCCCTCAGCAGGACGAGGTCCTCGGCGAGGACAACACGCACGGTAGCTCCATGATCAGCCTGGTCGGACCCCCCGGGGGGCTGGTCAGCGTGAGCGTACCGTCGAACGCGGCGAGTCTGCGCCGGATGCCCCGCAGGCCGCTGCCCCCGTCGGGGTCGGCGCCGCCGCGGCCGTCGTCGGTGACTTCGGCGCGGAGCAGTCCGGCGGCGTGGGTGAGGTGCACGGTGGCGTGCCGGGCTTCGCCGTGCTTGACGGCGTTGGTGAGCGCCTCGCTGACGGCGAAGTAGACCGCCGACTCCACCGGCGCCTCGGCCCGTCCGGGCAGTTCGGCCCGGACCTCGACCTTCAGCGGGACATCCAGCGCCAGCGCCCGTACGCCTTCGGCGAGGCCGCGTTCGGCGAGCACCGGCGGGTGGATGCCGCGGACCAGGTCGCGCAGTTCCTGGAGGGCCTGGGTGACGTTCTCCTGGGCGTCCGTCGCCACCTGCTTCGCCTGGCCCGGGTCGCGGTCGACCAGTGCCGCGACCGCGCCGAGGCGCAGGCTCACCGCGACCAGTCGGGCCTGCGCGCCGTCGTGCAGGTCCCGTTCGATCCGGCGCAGTTCGGCGGCCTGGGCCTCGGTGGCGTCCAGCCGGATCTCGGTGAGCTGCTCGACCCGCCGGGCGAGCCGCGAGCGTTCGGTGGGGCCGAGGAGGGCGCGGGTCCACCGGCCGTGCAGGCGCAGCGCGGGCCGGGCGAGGGCGAGTCCGGCGGCGATCGACACCGGGCCGAGGAGGCCGAGGAGCAGCGCGACCGGGCCGCCGAACGGCAGGTCGTACGGCAACGGCGCCTGGACCATCCCGTACAGGCCGGCGCCGACCAGCAGCACGGGCGCGGCCGCGATGCCGCCGCCGACCAGCGGGTCGGCGAGCACCCAGAGGACGTCGCGCCAGGTCGCCGGGTCGGTCCAGAGCCAGCGGACGTCGAGGGACATGCCGGCGAACCAGCGGTTCCGGTGGTAGTCGTGGCCGGTCCAGTACCAGCCGTGGAGGGTGCGTTCCAGGGCCGGGCGAGGCCGGTACGGCGGCGGTACGGGCACCTGCGACCAGTGGCCGGCCGCCCACCGGGCGGCCCCGGCGGCGGAGCGGACCATCCGGGTGGCGGTCGGGAAGAACGGGAAGATCCCGAGGCAGCCCCAGATCACGAACGACAGCAGGAAGGCCGCCGTCAGCCCCACCCCGACCGGTATCAGCAGCGTGAAGGCGGCGAGCCGCCCGAGCGCCCGTACGGCGGCGCGCAGCTCGCGCGCGGCGCCGCGACCCGGTTCGGCGGTGTCCGGCTCACGGGCGGCTGGGGTCTGCGGGCTGCTCACGGGGCCTCCGGTCGGATTCGGTCGTACGCGCCGTTCATGATCGCAGCCGTCCGCTCGGACGTCCCCCCGGGCACCACCCCCCGCTGACCGCGAGTCAGCCGGCACGCCCCCAGCACGAACCCGACCGCCGACGGCAGGTACCGGGCCAGGAACCAGCCCCGATTGGCCGGCGCGAAGACCGACCTCCCAGCGCCACCGCGCCCCGAACCGCTTGCGCAACCCCGACAGCCGCAACACCGGAACCCCCGCCCCGCGCGCACCGTTCCGTACACCTCGCCCTCCCCGCATCACACGCCCGCCCGCAACCTCGGACGGCACGCGATCAACGCTAGGGACGGCGGCGCGACGACAGAATCCACCTGCACCCCGGCCAGGGGTGGGGCTGGACCCACCCCGCCCCCAGCCCGCCGACGACGCTGAGGACCACTCAACGGGGGAACTCGCTTGGCGTGATCGAGGACAGCAATGCCTTAGCCTCCGGCCACCCCAGATCGCCAAGGCTTCTCCCCACACGCGCGGGGCAGTCGGCAGCCACAGCTCTGACGAGAGCCATGCACCACCTCAGTCGTCCGCCACGGCCCAGCCCACCGCATGGGCCCGCGCCGCGACGGCGTCGAAGCTCGCGGTAGCCGACAGCGCGGCGACCATACGGCGGTCGAGCGGAGCACCCTTCAGCACGGCCTCCACCGCCTCCCGGTCGACGGGCCGTTCGTGATACTCCTCCGCGAAGTCGATGAACGCCTGCGCGGGATCGGAACCGGTGAGGATGTCGAACAGCCAATCAGCGCCGTCCGTCTCCCCCTCGGCGAATTCGACCGGACCGCACCGCCATCCGCCGGACCCGGCCTCGTACCAGGCACACACGGTCGCGTCGAAGAACCCGTCGAACTGGAACTCGGGCGCCTGCGCGAACTCCGCGAGCGATTCCGGCAGGCCGTCCAGCAGACCGGGCCAGTGCGCGCGTTCGTCCTCCCGCCACGGGGAGGCGTCGCTTTCATGGTCGAAGCCGTAGAGGAACACCCCGTCCGGACCGAAGACGATGTCGTACTGGTCACCGGACCCGTTGTCCATCCCGGCCAGGTCGACGCCCGGACGCCAGTCGGCCACGAACGTGTGGCTGGGGCCGCCGGGCGCAGAAACGATCGTGTCCAGCAACGCCACCGCGCGGCAGCGGGCTCGCAGTTCCTGGGGTTCGGGAAGGACGGCCATGAGTTCGTGAACGGACATGGCGCACACTCAACAGCATCCCTCTGACATTCCGCCGGATCAGCCGGACCCGCCGGCAGGTCCGAGCCCGGAACACGGCGCGGTCCTCCTCGTCACGCGGCCTCGACCTTGACCATCGCGTCGCCGGCAGCGGCCGCCTGGGCGAAGTAGTCCTTCAGCGCGCGCAGGTCGGCGCTCAAGTCACCGGCCCACGCCTCGGACCACGGGGTCGCGAACCCGAGCGACGCGACCTCGTCCGCCAGCACGGCGTCCACGGTCCCCACCAACTCGTCGACGCCCACCGCGTCCAGGAAAGCCGATGCCGTCCGCACCTCATCGGGTCGAAGCACCCAGACCGCCATCTCGCCGAACTCTGCGTCGCAGTCGGGGTCTCCCTCGACGGCCGTCCGTTCCTCACCACCGAACACCGGCAGTTGGGCCGCTCTCAAGTCCGGGCCCGCACCGCCGACCGCCTTCATCAAGGCGACGTGCATCAGGTATCCGTTGCGCTCCACGGCCAGCACCGCACCGGCCGCGTACAGAGGGCCGAAGTCGTCATCGGACCAGCCGGGCACCAGGGCGCGGAGCTCCGTCGGCGACAGTTCGTCCAGCACCGTTCCGTCCACCCGCCGCCAGAAGAAGTCCACACTCATGCCCCGCACCCGTCCTGCTCTTCGCCACCTGGACGGCCTCCGATATCCGTCTCGCCGTCAGGTTAGGCGGACCCTCCGACAGCCACCGCCTTGGGAGAGCGGGCGGCATGGACGGACTACCCGAGTCCCGGTGACTCAGACCCAGGGTGCCCCGCCCCGACCGTCCGCCCACAGGGCGAGCGCCCGCTGGTCGACGGCGCGGATGCCGACCTGGGCGCAGAACGCGGCGGCGGCCTTGGTGAAGGAGCTGGTCGTCACCACGGCGGCCAGGTCGCAGTGGTGCACATCGCGGTAGGTGCCGTTGACCTTCTGGACGTCCTGGGAGCCGACGAACGTCCTCGGCCCGTACCGCTTGGCCTGGATGAGGATCCGCTGCCCGGCGGGGGTGGTGGCGAGGACGTCCGCCGCGAGGTCTCCGGCCCCGCCGACCACCTTCACCTTCGTGCAGCCGTCCCGGCGGCACAGGTCGGCCAGCGCGTGCTCGAAGGCCTTCGGGGTCATCGCCAGGAACGGCCCGATGTGCCGCAGTCGGGCGGTCCGCGCGTCCAGTTCCCGCTGCCGGGCCCGCGCCCGCGAGCGCAGCACGGCGGCGCCCGCTCCCGCGCCGACGATGAGGAACGCGGCGACCAGCAGCAGGTGTTGGGCCAGCCACTGGACCACCATCGTGCCCAGCACGACCGCGACCAGCGCGGCCGCCCCCAGCAGCGGTGTGTTCTGCTTCAACCGGCGGGCGACGGTCGACCGACGTCGCCGAACAGGCCTACGGGCCACGGCACTCCCCCTCACGCCACGGTGTCCGGACGAGCCTAGGAGCAGCCGTCCCCGTACGCCCGCGATCCGGACGAACTCCTGCGCCTGGGCGGCCGAGTTGACCGGATTTCGGCATCGGCGGCCGAACCGTCCCCTTCAGTGGCCGCCCCCGCGCCTGCGGGGAGGACGCCCTCCGACCTGCACCGCACTACAGCCTTTGCCATTTCTTGACTATGCTGCGGTGCCGAGGCCGCCGGGTCGGGCGGCGTCATGGGACGTGCCCGTCGCGCGGTCGTGCCATGCCTCCAGTAGCGATGGACCGCTGTGGTCCGGGCTCCCCGGGCGTCGCAGTACAGAACACCGAACTCCCGGAAGGCTCCCCACCATGACCGCTCTCTCCTGGCTGTCGCGGGCTGCGACGACCGTGCTGCTGATCCTGGAGACGGTGGCGGTGGTGATGTTCTTCTGCATCGCGGTCCCGTTGTTCTACAACGGCATCGGGTTCGAGGACGAGGTGGCGCCGAAGCCGCAGTGGGTGCCGTACGTGATGGGGGCCGCCGGGTTCGCGATGGCCGGGATCAACGCGTTGGCGGTGCGCGGGGTCTGGCGCCCGCGGCCCGGCTGGAGGCTCCTGGCGGCGGCGGCCGGGGTGCAGGTGCTGCTGCTGGCGTTCACCGCGCTGTCGGGCGAGTACCTGTTCGGGATCTTCGCGGCGGCGGCGCTGCCCGCGCTGGGCTCGGTGGCCGCGTTCGCGCACTGGAGCGGCCTCCGCCGAGCCGACGCGATGGCCGACGCGGGGGCCGACACGATGGCCGACGCGGGCTGACGGGGCCGCCGCGGGCCGACGGAAGCCGCACGGGCCGCCGGAGCCGGCTCAACCCGCCCCGCCCCTCCCCCGCGCGCGTTCCTCGACGTACTCCTTGAACCGCCTCAGGTCCCCCTTCACCCGCCGGTCGACCTCGCCCCGGACGTCGGCGGCCTGCTCCCCCGGGCCCGCGGGCCGGAGGTCGACGGCGAGGGTGACCCGGGTGTGGCCCGGGTCGAGCCGCCGGAAGGTCACCACCTCCTTCCGCTCGGCCTCGCCGTCCATGCCCCGCCAGGCGATCAGCTCCTCCGGTTCCTGGTCGACGATCTCGGTGTCGAACTCGCGGGTGACGCCGTCGATGTTGGTCTGCCAGTGGTTGTGGCGGCTGTCGAGCCGGCTCACCGAGTCGACGCCCTCCATGAAGCGCGGGAACTCCTCGGCGAGCGTCCACTGGTTGTAGGCGGCGTGCAGGGGGACGGCCACGTCCACGGATTCCTTCACCATGCTCATGACGACCTCCTCGTACGGCGCGGCCGGGGCCTTCCCGCCCGTCTGCTCGCGCCCGTCTGCACGCCTTCCGCCCCCCTTCCTGTACGCCTGCCCGTCCGGCACCGGTGCAACCGTCCGGCACCGGCGCAACCGTCCCGCGCCCGCGCTACGAGCCGCCCCGCTCGCCGGGCGCGGTGCGCGGCCGGTCGCCGTCGGCGAGGTGCCGGGCCACCGTGGCGAGGTCGGTGCCCAGTCGCTGGGCGGCTCCGACCAGCAGGCTCAGCGCGGCGTGCGGGGTGACGTCGAACCGCTCGGCGGTGAGGCCGATGGCCAGGCCGGTGGCGTGCCGGCGGTCGAGGAGGTCGGCCACGGCCCGGGACAGCGCGAAGCGGTCGAGGGCGGCCGACGCCTGGAGGGCGAGCACCTCCACCAGCCCGAGGGCCGGTGTGCCGGGGTCGACCGGGGTGCGCAGGTAGGCGCTGAACACGGTGCAGCCGTGCGGGTGGGTGCGCAGGTGCGCGCCGGCCACGGCCCGTACGCCGCAGCGCCGGGCGCGGTCGGCGAACCGGTCCGGCCGGCCGGGGTCGAGCCGGACGACGATCTGGCCCTCGCCCTGGCGGCGGAGCCGGGGCAGCGGGCCGGCGTCCGCCCCGCTCTGGGCGCGTTCGAGGGCGAGCAGGTAGGACGGGGTCGCCGCGAAGGTCTCGACCGATCCGTCGTCGTGCCAGGTGCTCACGGCGGCGCCCACGCAGTCCGGGACGGTGACCCTGGTCAGCTGCACCACGTCGTGCAGGCTGGGGAGGGGCGCGGCCCGTACCCGCTCGCGGGCCGCGAGGTCGCCGAGTTCGGCGAGGAGCGCCGCCCGGGCCCGGTCGGTCGCCGGGGCTCCGGCCGCCGCGCCGCCGCCGTCGGCCGGGCCCTGACGGGCCAGCAGCATGCGGGCCCGGGCGACCGCGCGGACGGCGTCGGCCTCACCCGTGTAGATGCCGATCGTGTAGCAGACGTCGCGCAACCGCTGCCGGGCCTCCGGCGAGCTCGACGGGGACAGGGCCTCGTACTCCGCGACCAGTCGGCCGAGGGCAGCGACATCCACCATGGGCATGAGCACCTCCGTGTGTTTACGGAAAGTATGCGCCGATCACGCAGCGAAACCGCACCCCGGGTCCCCACCCCGCACGTCGGCCCGCCCGACCGCCTCAGCCGGTGCCCTCGCGCCCGCCGCCGGAACCGCTCCCGGGCCCGCCGTCAAGCCCGCCCCCGGAAGCGACGGCCTCCGGCTCCCCATCACCCCACCCGGGCGCGTCCCGGTCCTCCAGTTCCTCGCGCAGCCAGGCCAGGGTGGCACTGAGCAGCCGGGAGACGTGCATCTGGGAGACGCCGATCCGGTCCGCTATCCGGGACTGGGTGCACCCGTCCCAGAACCGCAGCTTGAGGACGGTCTGCTCACGCTCCGGCAACCGGGCCAGCAGCGGGCGGACGGCGGTGCGGAAGTCGGCGAGTTCGATCCCGGGGTCGCAGCCGCCGAGCCGGTCGAGCAGGGCGCTGCCGGTCTCGTCGGTGTCCTGGTCGCGCAGCGCGTCCAGGGAGTTGGGGCGGTAGACCCGGCCCGCCAGCAGCCCCTCGGTGGCCTGTTCGACGGTGAGGTGCAGGTCCTCGGCGATCTCCTCGGGCCGCGGCAGCCGGCCGAGCTCCTGCTCCAGGCGGTCGGAGTCGCGGGCGACGGACAGGTACAGCTCCTGCATGCTGCGCGGGACGCGCACCGGCCAGGAGGTGTCGCGGAAGAACCGCTTGATCTCGCCGGTGATGGTGGGGATCGCGTAGGTGACGAACTCGACGCCGCGCCGCGGGTCGTAGCCGTCGACGGCCTTGATCAGGCCGATCGTGCCGACCTGGAGGATGTCCTCCATGTCCTCGGCCCGGTGGCGGAAGCGGGCGGCGATGAAGCGCACCAGCGGCATGTTGAGCTCGATGATCGTGCCGCGGACGTGGCTGTAGGCGCGGGTCTCCCGGACCAGCCCGGCCAGCCGCTCGAACAGCGCGTCGCTCAGCTCCCGCGCCTCGGACTTCCCCATGCGGCGGAGTTCGGCCGCCGTGGGCCGTCGCGGGAGGTCGGGCGGCAGGCCCGAGGGGGCCGCTTCCCAGCCGGCTGTTTCCAGGTGGACGGACACGTGATCGCTCCTGGGCGCCGGGGTGAGCGCCCGGCGCCACGTACGGCCCGCACCTCGTGCGGCGTGTCACGGACTCCTCCCCCGGGACCCGTGCCCGGCCACTGCGGGCGCGGCCCCGGTGGCACCGGCCCCGGCGGCACCGCCCGAGGTGCTGGAGCAGCCGGAATCGCACGGCCGCTGTACGACTGGTTCTACCCCGGGATCCGGTTCCGAACGCACGTTCCAGGAGCTTTCCTGCGCCGCCGCCGGCGCCCGGCAGCGCTCAGTGATCGAGCGGACGAGGCCGGCCAGGCCATCCCGGCCACCCGGGCTGCTGGGGCCACCCCGGCCATCCGGCCGGCTCCGGCCGTCGCGGCCGGACGTACTCGACCAGCTGCATCATCCCGAGGTCCTCGTGCTGCAGCTGGTGGCAGTGCAGGACGGTGCGGCCGGTGAAGTCCTCGTACTTGACCAGGAGGGTGACGGTGTCGCCCGGCTTGCCGCCGGTCAGGTCGACGGTGTCCTGCCACACCGGCGGGTCGAGCCGTTCCCCGTTGCGGTGGGTGACGAGGACGTGGTTGGTGTGCAGGTGGAAGGGGTGGTGGAAGATCGGCATGGTCTCGTCGGTGTGGATGGTCCACCGTTCGACGGTGCCGAGTTCCAGGGTGTGGTTGACGTACTCGGGGTCGAACAGGCCGTAGGCGGGGTCGCGGGTGAGGTCGCCGCCGGGGTCGGCCGCGGGGGTCGGGTGGCTGCCGAGGACGCGGTAGGCGTTGGGGAACGGCTGGGCGAAGACCTTCGGGTCGACGTGGAAGACCACCCTGCGGTCGCCGCCGGGGTTGGCGATGTCCTTCTCGTCGAGGAACGGCATGCCCTGCGGCAGCGAGGTCGGCAGCTCCATGGGCGGCTGGACGGCCTCCCCCGCCACCTCGATCGTCATCAGCGGGACGGGCACGCCCTTGGCCCGCAGTTCGTACGTCCCGGCCTCGCCGCCCCGGACCAGCACGTCGGCGCGGTTGCCCACGCCCAGCGGGACCACCTCGGTGGCGACCGGCGCGGGGAAGGTCACGCCGTCCATGGCGATCTGGTGCAGCGTCAACTTCCGTTCCCCGTCGGTGACCTGGAGCGAGAGAGCGGTGAACGCGGTCGCCGCGACCAGGCGCCAGCGCTGGACCTCGCCGGGGCGCAGCACGAGGACGGGGTTGACCTCGCCGTTGACGGTGAAGGTGGGCGGGACGGCGGCCAGGGCGTCGCCGGAGGTGAAGCCGGGGACCCTGCCGCCCTTGAGCCGGAGTTCGTTGATGCAGACGACCAGGTCGGCGGCGGCCTTGATCTGCGGCACCTCGTCGACGTCGCCCTCGATGACGATGACCCCGGCCATCCCTCCGGCGATCTGTTCGGCGGTGGCCCCGTGCGCGTGCGGGTGGTACCAGTACGTCCCGGCCGGATGGTCGGTTGGGATCTGGACGGTGGTCAGGTACCGCGGCTCCGGGGCGCCGGCCGCGGCCTCGTCGGCGGTGCGCGGCGGGAACTCCCGCAGGATGTTGTCGGCACGCCCGGACGGCGAGACGTGCAGGCCGTGGGTGTGCAGGTTGAAGGTGTTCACACGGTGCGGCCGGTTGTGGCCGCCGTGGTGCGCCGGGCCTGACATCCCCGACATGCCAGACATCCCGGTCGACCCGGCCGGCTCGACCGGGTTCGGCGGCAGCCCGTTGACCTGGGTCAGCCACAGCACGTCCCCGGCGCGCGCCCGCAGGGTCGGCCCGGGGATGGTCCCGTTGTAGGTGCGCGTGGTGACCGTCCCGTAGCCCGGGACGGAGAGCGTCGTGAACCGTACGTCGAGCGTCTGGTCGAGCACCGCCGCCGGCCCACCGGAGGCCGACCGGGCGCGCCGGACGACGGGCTGCGGGAAGGCGGCGGCCGCCACCGCGGGCCGGGCGAGGATCCCGCCGGAGCCGGCCGCGAGGACGGCTCCGGGGACGGCCTTGAGCACCGATCGGCGACTGATTCCGACATTTTCTCCCATAACCGGGCAATGTAAGTCGGGTCCGGTACGGCAACGGTCAGGCACACCGCGGGCCGGCCGGGGGTTGGGCCTTCCGTACCACGCTACGAACGTTCCGGGTGGGTCAGGTTGGCCCCGGTGCGGGGGTCGAAGACGTGGATGCGCGCCGTGTCCACCCGCAGGTCCAGCGGGCCGCCCTCGGCGGCCCGGGTGGCGGGGTTCAGCCGGGCGACCACCCGGTGCTCCCGCATGCCGGTGTCGGCCCGGCCCGAGTCGGCGGCGAGTTCGGCCAGCTCGGCCAGTTCGGCGAGTTCCGCCAGGGCGGCGAGGCCGCCGGGGCCCTGGGCCGCCGCCGGTCCGCTCTCCTCCGCGAAGTGGACGTAGACGTCCGAGCCGACCGACTCCCGGACCTCGACGGTCACGGTGACGGTGACCCCGCCGGCGTGCCCCTCGACCAGGGCGGCGTCCTCGAAGTCCTCGGGACGGATGCCGACGACCAGTTCGCGCGGCGCGTCCGCGCGCTCCAGGGCGCGCCGGGTGCGGTCGTCCAGCGGCAGGTCGCCCAGCGAGGTGCGCAGGGCGCCGTGCTCCAGCGCGGCGCCGAGGAAGTTCATGCCGGGCGAGCCGATGAACCCGGCGACGAAGAGGTTCACCGGCTCGTCGTACAGCTGCTGCGGCGAGCCGACCTGCTGGACGACGCCGGAGCGCATCACCACCACCCGGTCGCCGAGCGTCATCGCCTCGACCTGGTCGTGGGTGACGTAGACGGTGGTGGTGCCAAGGCGGCGCTGGAGGGCGGCGATCTGGGTGCGCATCTGCACCCGGAGCTTGGCGTCCAGGTTGGACAACGGCTCGTCCATCAGGAAGACCTTGGGGTCGCGGACGATCGCCCGGCCCATCGCGACCCGCTGGCGCTGCCCCCCGGAGAGGTGGGCGGGCTTGCGGTCGAGGTGCCGGGTGAGGTCGAGGACGCGGGCGGCCTCCTCGACCTTGGCGGCGATGGTCGCCTTGTCGACCTTGGCGAGGCGCAGCGCGAAGCCCATGTTGTCGCGCACGCTCATGTGCGGGTAGAGGGCGTAGCTCTGGAAGACCATGGCGATGTCGCGGTCCTTGGGCGCGCGGTCGTTGACCACCTCCCCGGCGATCCGCAGGGTGCCCTCGGTGATGTCCTCCAGCCCGGCGATCATGTTGAGCGTGGTGGACTTGCCGCAGCCGGAGGGGCCGACCAGGATCACGAACTCGCCGTCGGCGATGGTGAGGTCGACGTGGCGGACGGCGAGGGCGCCGTCGGGGTAGCGCTTGGTGATGCCGTCGAGGACGATCTCGGCCACGGTCCGCCTTCCTGGCCCGCCGGGTGGGGCGGGCTCTTCCTGGGAAACCCATCCTGGGAAAACTCGATGTCGGGCTCAGCCCTTGACGGCGCCGGCGGTGAGCCCGGCGACGATGCGGCGCTGGAACAGCAGCACGAAGACCACGATCGGGATCGTGATGATCACCGCGGCCGCCGCGATCGAGCCGGTCGGCTGCTCGAACTGGGAGCTCCCGGTGAAGAAGGCGATCGCGGCCGGTACCGTCCGGGCCGAGGTGGTGGAGGTCAGCGAGATGGCGAACAGGAAGTCGTTCCAGCAGAAGATGAAGACCAGGATGCCGGTGGTGAACACCCCCGGCGCCGCCAGCGGCGCGATGACCAGCCGGAACGCCTGCCACGGCGTGGCGCCGTCCACCTTGGCCGCCTTCTCCAGGTCCCAGGGGATCTCCCGGAAGAACGCCGAGAGCGTGTAGATCGCCAGCGGCAGCGAGAAGGTCATGTACGGGATGATCAGCCCGGGCCAGGTGTCGAACAGGCCCAGCGCCCGCTCGATGCCGAACAGCGGCGAGACCAGCGAGATCGGCGGGAACATCGCGATCAGCAGGGAGACCCCGATCAGCAGCCGCTTGCCGGGGAAGCGCAGCCGGGCCACCGCGTACGCGGCCATGGTGCCGAGCGCGACGGCGACGGTGGTGGCGATCAGCGCGATGCCGATCGAGTTGACCAGGGCGCGGGTGAACTCCGAGGTCTGGAAGATGCCGCGGTAGTTGGCCAGGGTCCACCGGCGGGGCACGAAGGCGCCGTCGGAGAGGGTGCTCGGGTCCTTGAAGGACAGCGCCACGATCCACCACACCGGGAAGAGCGCGTAGAGCACGACCACCAGGTTGGCGATGCCCCAGCCGGTCAGGGCCCGGGCGGGCCGGCCGCTCATCGCCGCTCCGGTTCCGCGCCGGGCGTGGCCGCGCCGAACAGCTTGACGAAGACCAGCGCGATGAGCGCCACGCAGACGAAGATCAGCACCGAGATCGCCGAGCCGATGCCCAGGTTGAGCGCGGTGAAGAGGTTGTCGTAGCCGAGGATCGACACCGAGCCGGTGCCGTTGGAGCCGCTGGTCAGCACGTAGATGTTGTCGAAGATCCGGAAGGCGTCCAGGGTCCGGAAGAGCAGCGCGACCAGGATCGCGGGCTTCATCAGCGGCAGGATCACCAGCCGCAGCCGCTGCCCGGAGCTCGCGCCGTCCACCATCGCCGCCCGGACCGTCTCGTCCGGGACGAGGGCCAGGCCGGCGAGCAGCAGCAGCGCCATGAACGGGGTGGTCTTCCACACCTCCGCGAGGATGATCAGACCGACGGCCGGCCACTGCTCCGTCAGCGGGGCGCTGCCCTCCGGCAGCAGGGCGGCCAGGTAGCCGGTGCCCGGGGTCCACGCGTACTGCCAGGAGTAGGCCGCGACGACGGTGACGATCCCGTACGGCACCAGCACCGCGGTGCGCACCGTCCCGCGCCCGAAGACCGTACGGTGCATCACCAGGGCGAGCGCCAGGCCGAGCACCAGCTCGACGGCCACCGACACCGCGGTGATCAGCACCGTGACACCGAGCGCTTGCCACCAGAACGGCGAGGTCAGCACCGCGCCGTAGTTGGCGAGCCCGACCCAGTGCGCCTGGGCCGGGAAGCGCAGGTCGTAGCGCTGTAGGGACAGGTAGACGGCGTAGCCGATCGGGTAGGCGGTGACGGCGAGCATCACGACCACGGCGGGGGCGCACAGCAGCAGGCCCAGCCGGCTCTCCTGGCGGGCGCCGCGCGAGGGCCCGGCCAGTCCCTGGCCGGCCGCGGCCTCAGCGGGCGGTGGCCCGGGAACGGGCGGTGTCACGGAATCAGCCCCTTCGAACCGAGGGCGTCCCGGATCTGCCCGCGGAGGTCGGCCACGTCCTTCTCCGGGTGGATGCCGGCGGGCGGGGAGAGGGTGTGCGAGATCGCGATGGAGACGTTCTGGTAGGCCGGGGTCTGCGGCCGCACGCTGGCGGAGTCGAGGGCGGCCAGCACGTCGGCGGCGAACGGGTAGCTGGCGGTCAGCTCGGCCGTCTCGTACAGGCTCCGCAGCGAGGGCGGGAGGCCGCCCTTCAGCGCGTTGGCGAGCTGGTTGTCCCGGTCGCGCAGGCAGAGGGTGGCCTCGGCGGCGAGGTCGGGGTGCCGGCTGTAGGCGCCCACCGCGAGGTCGATCCCGCCGATGGTGACGCTGGCGGGGCGGTCGGCGCTCACCGCGGGGTACGGCGCCCAGCGGAAGTGCGGGAACAGCTCCGGCCGGTTGGCCTTCATCGAGGGGTAGACGAAGGGGTAGTTGAGTTCGAAGGCGGCCGTGCCGGACTCCATCGCGAGCCGGTTCTGGTCCTCCATCTGGTTCGACAGCGAGGGGTCGGCGGCCACCGAGGCCGCCAGGTCGCGCATCACCCCGGCGGCCGTGACGGCGGGCGCCCCGAGCGCGGGCCCCTGGGCGTCGGGGGTGAGGATCGAGCCGCCCGCGCTGGTGACCAGCGTGTTGAACCAGACCGTCAGCCCCTCGTACTGGGCGCCCTGGATCTCCACGAGGTGCGGCTTGCCCTCGCGGTCCAGCTCCCGGGCCTGGGAGAGCATCTCCGCCCAGGTGGCGGGCGGGGTCGGCACCAGGTCGTCGCGGTACCAGAGCAGCTGGGTGTTGGAGTTGTACGGCACGGCGTACAGCCGGTCCCGCCAGGTCGCGGTCCGCACCGCCGCGTCGAGGGTGTCGGCGGTGGCCCGCTCGCGCATCGCCCCGGTCCACTCGCGGATCCAGCCGGCCTCGGCGAACTCGGCGGGCCAGGTGACGTCCAGGCCGAGGACGTCCACGCCGGTGTCGTGCGCCGCCATCCGGCGCACCAGCTGCTGGCGCTGGCCGTCGGCCCCGCGCGGCAGCTTGTTGTAGCGGATCGTGTAGCGGCCGCCGGACTGCTGCCCGCAGCGGTCGGCGGCCTGCTGGAGGGCGCCCGAGTCGTCCGGGAAGTTGTACCAGTTCAGGGCGACCGGGCCGCCGCCCCCACCGTCCCCGCAGCCCACCAGGGCGGCGGCGAGCACGGCCAGTCCGGCGGCGGCGCCCGCCCACCGCGAGCGGAACGTGGGGACCCTCGGCATCGTTCTCCCGGGCTGAAAGGACCGGCTGGGGCGGAGCGCTCGGAACGGCGCGACCGGCACGCGGCGGTTCGGCCGACCCTAGCCCGGCGCCCCCGCCCGGCCCGGGCGTGCCGCGCCGCCGCCCGGCCGACCAGCCGGACGGCGGAACCGGGCCCGTCCCGTCACCCACCGCGACCGGCGACGGCTCCGGGAGGCGCCGGTCCGGGCCGGCGCGGATACTGGCCGCACCGAGACCTCCGGGGGCTGGGGCCGCACCGGAACCGAGGAGCACGCCGTGACCGGACCCGTCGTCGTCGGATTCGACGGCTCACCCGAGAGCCTGGCCGCCGCCGCCTGGGCCGCCCACGAGGCGCAGCGCCGCGGCCTGCGCCTGGACGTCCTCCAGGCCTGGCCCCGGCCGAAGCAGATCACCCCCGGGAGCAGGCCCGGCGACCACTCCGCACTGGCGCGACTCGCCGAGCGCGAGCGCGAGTTGCGCACCCTCGCGCCGGAGGTCGAGGTCACCGCCGGCTCCGTGGCCGGCGATCCCGTCGAGGCGCTGGAGGCCGCCGCGCACGGGGCCGCCCTGCTGGTGCTCGGCTCGCGCGGGCTGGGCACCCTGCGCGGCTTCCTGGTCGGCTCGGTGAGCCAGGAGGTGCTGCGCCGGGCGGACTGCCCGGTGGTGCTGATCCGGGCCGGCGGGGACGAACCGGACGGCGCGGTGACGGTCGGCCTCGACCTGGCGCACCCGGCGGACGAGGTGCTGGCCTTCGCCTTCGAGGCCGCCGCGCTCCGTTCGGCGCCGCTGCGCGTGGTGCACGTCTGGTCCCCGCCGGCCGGCAGCGAGTACATGTCCTACGGGGCGATCGGCGGGCTGGAGGGCGAGGTCTCGGCCGTCGAGCACGACGGCCTCGCCCGGGCCCTGGAGCCCTGGCAGGCCCGGCACCCCGAGGTGATGGTGAGCACCGACCTGATCCGCGGCAAGGCCGCCGTCGAGCTGGTGGACGCCGCCGCGACGGCCCGGCTGCTGGTCGTCGGCCGCCGCATCCGGCGGATGCCGCTGCGCCACCACCACCTCGGCCCGGTGGCGCACGCCGCGATCCACCACGTGCACTGCCCGGTCGCCGTCGTCCCGTACGGCTGACCGCGGTCCTCCCGTACGGCCGACGGCAGCCAGGTAGGCCGACCGGGTGGCCGGGCGCGCTACAGTCCGGTCCATGAGTGAGTCCACCGCCCCGCCGTTCGGGAACTTCGCCACCGCCGTGCCGGCCCTGGAGCTCGGCGCGGAGCTCGCCGCGCCCGTCGCCGACGCGCTGAAGAACTGGGACGCGCCCGGAGCGGCCGCCTCGGTGCTCTACGTGGACAGCGACCCGGAACAGGCGGACACCGCCGTGTTCTGCGCGGCCTACGACGTGCCGCCGGAGCTCTCAGCGAACTGCGTGGTGGTCGCCGCCAAGCGCGCCGGGGAGGTGACCCTGGCCGGGTGCCTGGCCCTGGCCACCACCCGGGTGGACGTCAACAGGGCGGTGCGCACCCACCTGGGGGCACGCAAGGCGTCCTTCGCGCCGATGGACACCGCGGTCGAGCTGACCGGCATGGAGTACGGCGGCATCACCCCCGTCGGCCTGCCCGGCGGCTGGCCGCTGCTGATCGACGAGGCGGTGGCCGCGGCCCCGTACGTCCTGGTCGGCAGCGGCCGGCGCCGGGGCAAGCTCATCCTGCCCGGCTGGGCCCTGGCGGAGCTGCCGGGCGCCCTGGTGCTGCCGGGCCTGGCCGGCTGACCGGCTGACCGGCCCGCCGATGTCAGCGCACCCGGGGGGCGAGGCCGACCGGGCAGACCACCGGGGTGCCGTGCACCGGGTCGGTGAGGATCACGCTCTCCACCCCGTACAGCTCGCGCACCAGCTCCGGGGTGACGATGTCGCGCGGCGCGCCCTGGGCGGCCACCCGGCCGTCGCGCATGGCCACCATGTGGTCGGCGTAGCGGCAGGCGGTGGTCAGGTCGTGCAGGACGAGGACGACGGTGCGGCCGCGCTCGGCCGTCAGGCCGCGCACCATCTCCAGCACCTCCAGCGCGTGGCCCATGTCCAGCGCCGAGGTCGGCTCGTCCAGCATCAGGATGTCGGTGTCCTGGGCGACGGCCATGGCGATCCAGGCGCGCTGGCGCTGGCCGCCGGAGAGGGTGTCCAGCGGGCGGTCGGCCAGCTCGTGCAGGTCGGCGGCGGCGAGCGCGTGCTCGACCGCCTCGGCGTCGGCGGCGGACCACTGCCGCAGCAGGCCCTGGTGCGGCTGGCGGCCGTAGCGGACCAGGTCGCGGACGGTCAGCCCGTCCGGGGCGGTGGCGGACTGCGGCAGCAGGCCGATGATCCGGGCGATGGCGCGGGTGGACAGCGAGGTCAGCGGCTTGCCGTCGAGCAGCACGGCGCCGGAGCGCGGGGCGATGGTCCGGGCGAGGCCGCCGAGCAGGGTGGACTTGCCGCAGCCGTTCGGGCCGACGATGACGGTGACCTGGCGCTGCGGCAGTTCGAGGTCGAGCTCGCGCACCACGATGGTGCGGTCGTGGCCGAGGCTGAGCGCGCTGGTCGCCAGCCGGGGCGCTCCGTCGGCGGCCGTCACGGTCCCGGAGGATTCAGCGGTCGCGGGGCGGGCGGTCATGCGGTCCTCCGGGGACGGGTGGTGAGCAGCAGCCAGAGCAGGTACGGGCCGCCCACGACGGCGGTGACCAGGCCGGCCGGCACCTCCAGCGGCGACAGGAGGGTGCGGCCGATCAGGTCGGCGAGCAGGGTGAAGGCGGCTCCGGCGACGGCCGAGGTGAGCACCGGCACGCAGCGCGGTCCGGCGATCCGGCGGGCGGCCTCGGGCGCGGCGAGCGCGATCATGCCGAGCGGTCCGGCGACGGCCACCGCCAGGCCCGCGCAGACCACGGAGACCAGCAGGACGCCGACCCGCAGGCCGCGCACCCGGACGCCCAGCCCGGTGGCGACGGCGTCGGAGAAGCGCAGCAGCGACAGCCGGCGGCCGAGCAGCACGGCGGCGGGCAGGCAGGCCAGCAGGCCGAGTTCGAGGTAGCCGACGGCGTCGGCGTCCCGGCTGTTGAGGGTGCCGACCGTCCAGGCGTATGCGGCGTTGGCGGAGTCGATGGCGGCGCGGGAGAGCATCAGGTTGGTCACCGCGCCGAAGACCGCGCCGATGCCGAGGCCGACGACCAGGAAGCGGTAGCCGTTGCGGCCGGCCCCGCCGCCGAGGGCGAAGGCGAGCGAGGCGGCGGTGGCGGCGCCCGCCAGGGCGGCGGCGGAGGGCAGCAGCTGGGTGGCGACGCCGGTGACGGAGGCGACCGCGAAGGCGGTGGCGCCCTCGTTGAAGCCGACGGTGTCCGGGGTGGCCAGCCGGTTCTGGGCGAGGGTCTGCATCAGGCAGCCGGCGACGCCGAGGGCGGCGCCGACGGCCAGTGCGGCCTCGACGCGGGGCAGCCGCAGCTTCTCCACCAGCAGCACGTCGCGCGCGGTGCCGTCGCCGAAGGCCGCGCGCAGGGCGGTCACCGGGTCGAGGTTCGTCTCGCCGACGGCCAGGCAGACGGCGGTCACCGCGACCACGGCGAGCAGCAGGACGGTGCAGCCGAGCAGCGGCCGGACCGGGACGAGCACCGAGCGGCCGCCCAGGGCGAGCAGCCGGGTGCCGGGCGGCACGGGCGGCGCCGGCCGCCGGGTCGCGGCCGAGGGGCCGTCGGGTTCCACGGCGTTCTCTGCGTCGTTCTCTGCGGTGGTCTTCACAGGGGCCTTCACGGGGGCCTTCACAGCGCGGGCATTCGGTGCGAGCGGACGACGGCGACCAGCACGGGGGCGCCGCACAGGGCGGTCATCACGCCGAGCGGCATCTCGTACGGGCGGGCGACCAGCCGGGAGGCCACGTCGGCGAGCAGCACGACGGCCGGCCCGAGCAGGGCGGAGACGACGAGCAGCCGGCGCAGGTCCGGGCCGACCAGGGCCCGGGCGGCGAAGGGCACCACCAGGCCGACGAAGGAGACCGGTCCGGCGATCGCGGTGGCGGCGCCGACCAGCAGGGCGACGGCGGTCACCGCGAGGGCGCGGGCCCGGCGGGGCTTGTGGCCGAGGCCGGTGGCGACGTCGTCGCCGAGGCTGAGCGCGGTCAGCGCCGGGCCGGAGAGCAGCGCCAGCACCAGGCCGAGCAGCAGGACCGGCAGTACCGCGAGCAGTTGGTCGGTGCCGCGGCCGGCGACCGAGCCGATGGTCCAGAACCGGATCTCGTCGGCGGCCCGGGCGTCGGAGAGCAGCAGCACGGAGGAGCCGGCGTTCATCAGCCCGCTCAGCGCCGCGCCGGCGAGCACCAGCCGGACGGGGTCGTCGCCGGTGCCGCGCAGCCGGGCCGCGCCGAGTGCCAGCAGGCAGCCGGCGCCGGCGCCCAGTACGGCGACGTACGGGCCGACGCTGGCGGCGCTGGCGCCGAGCACGATCGCGATCACGACGGCGAAGGAGGCGCCGGTGCTGACCCCGAGCAGGCCGGGCTCGGCCAGCGGGTTGCGGGCGGCGGCCTGGAGGACGGTGCCGGCCACGCCGAGCGCGAGCCCCACCGCGAGGGCCACCGCGGTGCGCGGGGCGCGCAGGTGGAACACGGTGAACCGGGAGTCGGAGTCGCCGTCACCGAGCAGGGTGGAGAGCGCCCGTGACGGTCCCACGTCGCCCGCGCCGAGCAGCAGGCTCGCCAGTACGGCGAGCAGCAGTATCGCGCCGGCGGGCAGCAGTCCGCGCAGCAGGAGTGATCGGAATGTCACACCGGGCCTCCCCGTCAGGGCCTTACGTATGGTTAGGCTAACCTCAGAAAAACGGTTCGCCCGTAAACTACCATTTCTCGGAGAACACCCATGCTTGGCACCCGCTTTACCAAGACCCTGCTCGGCGCGGCCGTGGTCGGCGCCCTCTCCCTGGGCCTGACCGCGTGCGGCTCCTCGGGGTCCGGCGGGTCCGCGGGTGACTCCGGCTCCTCGTCCACCGCCGCCGCGAAGGGCGGCAAGCGCAGCATCGACACCGCCTTCGGCGCCGTGGAGGTCCCGGCCGAGGCCAAGCGGGTCATCGCCCTCGGCGACACCTCGCTGGACACCGCCCTCGCGCTCGGCGTCACCCCGGTCGGCACCAGCTCCAGCCGCGGCGGCACCACCGCCCCCGCCTACCTGAAGGCCGACAGCATCCCGCTGGTCGCCACGGTCAAGGAGCCCAACCTCGAGGCGATCCTGAAGGCCACCCCGGACCTCATCCTGGCCTCCTCCGGCATCGAGAAGTCCCAGTACGACAAGCTCTCGGCGGTCGCCCCGACCATCGTCCCCAAGGCCGGCGACTGGCGCGAGGTGCTCGCCGTGTACGGCGACGCGCTCGGCCACAAGGCCGACCTGGCCGCCAAGCTGGATGCCCTGGACAAGCGCGCCGCCAAGGCCGGCGAGGGCAAGAGCGGCAGCGCCGTGGTGATGCGCTGGATGCCCAACGGGCCGATCGTGATGAACACCACCAACATGCCCGGCGACCTGCTGAAGAAGGCCGGCGCCGGCACCATGCCGATCGCCGACGGCCTGGGCGCCCAGCCCCACTCGGACCCGCTGTCCCTGGAGAACCTCAACAAGGCCGACGCCGACCGGGTGTTCGTCGCCACCCTGAACGCCGAGGGCGAGAAGGCCCTGGAGACCGCCCGCAAGCAGGAGGCCTTCACCCGCCTCAAGGCCGTCGGCACCAACCAGCTCATGGGCGTCGACGGCCAGGTGTGGAGCAGCAGCTCCGGCCCGATCGCGGCCGAGAAGGTCGTCGAGGACATCGAGAAGGCCTTCGGCGCGAAGTAACCGCGCCCGCCGGGGAATTCCCCCCCCCCGGAGTTCTGAAGGGCCGTCACCGGAGCGGATCCGGTGACGGCCCTTCCGCCGCGGGCTCGGCACCGCCGAACGGGTCGGCAGGGGCGGCTCAGCCCAGCAGCTTCGCCACCACCCGGTCGAGCACGCGGATGTCCTCCGGCGGCAGCGCGAGCAGCGCGTCGGGCGGGGTGCTGAGGATCCCGGTGGCGATCGCGGCCTTCGCCTCGCCCTCCTCGGTGAGGTGGACCAGCTTGGAGCGCCGGTCGACCGGGTTGGTGATGCGCTCGGCGAGGCCGCGCCGCACCAGGTCGTCCACGATGACGCTGGTGTACGGCGGGTCCGCGCCCAGCCGCTCGGCCAGCTCCCGCAGGGTGATCGGGCCGGCGACGAGCCGGCGCAGCGCCCTGACCCGGCTGAAGCTCATGCCGAGGGCTTCGGCGACGCTCTTGCGGCGGTCGTAGCGTTCCAGCACGAGGGCGTTCATCCCCTGCCAGACCCGGGCCGCCGCTCCGGCCTCGCTCCCGCTCCCCTCCGGGTGCCCGCCGCTGTCCAGGCGCTCCATCAGGCGTCCACCATCCCCTTCGTCCGCTCGGCTTCCTCGGCCGCCTCCTCGGCGGCGAGCCGCTGCGCCGCGCGTTCGGCCGTCGCCCGGGCCCAGCGGCCGGAAGTGAGCGTACCGGCGCTGCGATCAATCTCGCTCGCATCGACGCCCACCTCACCGAAACACCACGAGCCCGCACCCGCACCAGCCACTTCGCAGTACTCGGCCCCGCCGAGCTGATGCTCAGCGGGGCCGAGTAACGCCACCCCGAATTAACCAACAGCGTCAGTCCCTCCCGGCGGGGCGCGGCCGTTCGGGCCCGTGGGTCAGGCCTTCTTCACCACGCTGGACTTGAGCTGCATCGCACCGAAACCCTCGACGCGGCAGTCGATGTCGTGCCCGTCGACGCCGTCCACCAGGCGGATGTTGCGCACCTTGGTGCCGGCCTTGATGCCGGAGACGCTGCCCTTGACCTTGAGCGCCTTGACCACCGTCACGGTGTCGCCGTCGCTCAGCACGTTGCCGACGGCGTCCTTGATCACGCGCTCGCCGGCCGGCGCTCCGGCCTCGTCGGCCCCGCCGGGCACCCACTCGTGGCCGCACTCGGGGCAGACCATGAGGGCGTTCATCTCATAGGTGTACTCGCTGGAGCACTGCGGACACGGGGGAAGGTTGTCGCTCATGGGATCAGGATATCCAGGCCGTACGGATCCGGTCCGCGCGGCGATCGGCGAGGTCAGCGGGGGTTGCGCGCGGAGCGGCCGACAGCGGCGCGGACCGCCCGGCCGCCTGCGTTCCGCAGCCTCAGCCCGCGGTGAGCGCGAGCCGGATCCAGCGCTCGGACTCCGCGACCGCCGCCCCCACGTCGAAGGCCTCCGGCGCGGCCGCGGCCTGCACCACCAGCCCCTTGAGCAGCCCGACGAAGGCCGGCGCGAAGGCCACCGGGTCCACACCGGGACGCACCTCCCCGTCCCGCTGCCCCTGCCCGACCACCTCGGCCGTCCACGCCCGGGTCCGGGCGTCCAGCTCCGCCACCGCGCCGGTCAGCTCCGAGGCCCCGGCGAGCGCCTCGGCCCCCAGCACCACGAAGGCCCGGCCCAGGTCGGTCGGGTTGCGGACGCCCTCCAGGCAGCCGCGCGCGAACCCGCACAGCTCGTCGGCGGCCCCCGCCCCGCTGCGCGCCGGTGCGGCCGACGCCATCGCCTCGGCCAGCGCCGCCTCCTGGAGCCGCGCCAGCAGCGCGGCCTTGGAGCCGAAGTAGTGGGTGGCCAGACCCCGGCTGAAGCCCGCCTCCTCGCCCACCCTGGCCAGCGTGACCCCGGTGCTGCCGTGCTCGGCGATCAGCCGGGCGGCGGCGGCGATCAGCGCGGACTCGGCCCGGGCGCGCCGCTCGGCCTGGGTGCGGCGCGCCGGCGCCCCCCGGAGCGCCCCGGCCCCACCGGTTCGGTCCTCATCGTGCGTAGACATGCCACCATGCTAGTGTGAACTTGCTTGTTGAATAACAAGTAACTTCCGGAGCGGCGGGCACTCCCCCGACCCGCCGCCCCCGTGAGAAGGGAAGTCCCGATGACCGCCACGATGCTCGCCGGCCGGCTCGACGTCGCGAAGGGCGCCTTCGCCGTGGAGGAGGTCCCCGTCCCGACCCCCGGCCCGGGCGAGGTGCTGATCAAGGTGGAGGCCGCCGGCGTCTGCCTCTCCGACGTCCACCTGATCGAGGGCATGCTCAAGCCGCTCTACCTCAAGGGCGACAAGGTCACCCTCGGCCACGAGGTCGCGGGCACCGTGCACACCCTCGGCGAGGGCGTGACCGGTACAGCCGTCGGCGACCGGGTGCTGCTGCAGGCCGGCGAGACCCGCGACGGCGTCGTGCACACCCGCGGCGTGGACTACGACGGCGGCTGGGCCGAGTACGCCCTCGCCACCGCCACCACCCTGGTGCCGATACCGGACGAACTCCCCTTCGAGCAGGCCTGCTTCATCCCCGACGCGGTCTCCACCCCCTGGGCCGCGATCACCGCCACCGGCGCCGTACGCCCGGCCGAGGCGGTCGGCGTCTGGGGCGTCGGCGGCCTCGGCGCCCACGGCGTACAGCTGCTGCGGGCGATCGGCGCCTTCCCGATCGTCGCCGTCGACCCGCTGCCGGCCGCCCGCGAGCGCGCCCTGGCCTTCGGCGCCGACGCCGCCCTCGACCCGGCCGACCCGGGCTTCGCCGGGCTGCTGCGCGAGGCCACCGGCGGCCGCCCGCTGTCCGTCGCCTTCGACTTCGCCGGGGTCGCCCCGGTGCGCGAGCAGGCCATGGCCACCCTCGGCGAGCACGGCCGCCTGGTGCTGGTCGGCCTCACCAACAAGCCGCTGACCGTCACCAACGGCACCCTGGTCAGCTACCTGCGCCAGCAGATCCGCGGCCACTACGGCTCCGAGGGCCAGGACGTCGTCGACCTGGTCAACCTGGTCCGCGGCGGCCGGCTGGAGTTCTCCCGCTCGGTGAGCGGCACCTTCCCGCTGGCCGACGCGGCCCGCGCGGTCGAGGCGCTGGAGCACAAGGAGGGCGACCCGATCCGCCTGGTGCTCAAGCCCTGACCCGACGCGCCACCGACCCGGCGCCGCACCTCCGGACTGAGCCCGGCAGGTGCGGCGCCGCTCCTTCCCGACCGACCCGCGGACGGCCAACTCCGCTCCCCCGTACGGGAAATGGCATGCACGCCACTAGCCAACCGGCCAGTAGCACCCCTACCGTCGACTCTTCCGTGAGACTTCGACGGAGGAGTCCGCCTTGCGGTCACGCCAACACCAACGCCCCCGCCCCCGCTCCCTCCGACTCCCGGCCGCCGCCCTCGCCTCGGCCCTGCTCGTCACCGCCGCCCTCACCACCACCCCCACCGCCGCCGCGCCGGCCCCCGCGACCACCGCCGCCAACGACTACTGCGGCGGCCACTGCGCCGACATCCTGCCGCCCGGCGAGAACGGCAACGCCACCCTCGCCGACATCCTGCTCAACCGGGCCTTCGGCACCCGCCCCGCACACACCGACGACCAGCTCGGCCCCTACGCCGCCCTCGCCTCCGGCTACCCCGGCCTGACCGAGGCCAAGCTGCGCGACTTCTTCAACGACGCCTCCTTCGGCGTCCCCGCCGACCAGGTGGCCAGGACCACCAGCCCGCGCCCGGACGTCGCCATCGTGCGCGACAAGGCCACCGGCGTCCCGCACATCACCGGCACCACCCGCTACGGCACCGAGTTCGGCGCGGGCTACGCCGCCGCCCAGGACCGGCTCTGGGTGATGGACCTCTTCCGGCACGTCGGCCGCGGCCAGCTGTCCGGCTTCGCGGGCGGCGCCGCCGCCAACCGCCAGCTGGAGCAGACCTTCTGGCAGGCCGCCCCGTACACCGAGGCCGAGCTCCAGCAGCAGATCGACACCATCGCCGCCCGCGGCGGCCGGGCCACCCAGGCCCTCGCCGACGCCAACGCCTACCTCGACGGCGTCAACCAGTACGCCAAGGAGTCCTACAACGCCCGCACCTTCCCGGGCGAGTACGACCTCACCGGGCACATCGACCCGATCACCAACGCCGGCTCGATCGAGCCGTTCAAGCTGACCGACCTGGTCGCCCTCGCCTCCGTGGTCGGCGCCCTGTTCGGCTCCGGCGGCGGCGGTGAACTGGCCTCCGCCCAGGTCAAGTCGGCCGCCGAGGCCCGGTACGGCAAGGACTCCGGGGACGCGGTCTGGGCGTCGCTGCGCGAGGCGGACGACCCGGAGGCCGTCCAGACCCTGCACGACGGGCAGAGCTTCCCGTACGCCACCGTCCCCGACCACCCGCAGGGCGAGGCGCTGCCCGACCCCGGCTCGGTGGTGCCCGAGCGGGTCGTGTACGACGCCACCGGCTCCGCCGACTCCGCCACCACCGCGGCGAACGGCGTCCTGCCCGGCAACCTGCTCACCGCCCGGCACGGCATGTCCAACGCCCTGCTGGTCTCCGGCGCCCGCACCGACGACGGCCACCCGGTGGCCGTGTTCGGCCCGCAGACCGGCTACTTCGCCCCGCAACTGCTGATGCTGGAGGAGATCCAGGGCCCCGGGATCAGCGCACGCGGCGCCGCCTTCGCCGGCCTGAGCTTCTACGTGCAGCTCGGCCGCGGCCAGGACTACGCCTGGAGCGCCACCTCGGCCGGGCAGGACATCACCGACACCTACGCCGTCCCGCTCTGCACCACCGACGGCTCCCCGGTCACCACCGCCGCCAACTCCTACCTCTGGCACGACCAGTGCCTGCCCTTCGACCGGCTGGAACGCAAGAACGCCTGGAACCCGACCACCGCCGACTCCACCCCGGCCGGGTCCTACACCCTGGTGATGAACCGCTCCCGGTACGGCCTGGTCACCGCCCGCGGCACGGTCGGCGGCGCACCCGTCGCCTTCACCTCGCTGCGCTCCACCTACCGGCACGAGGCCGAATCCATCATCGGCTTCCAGGAGTTGAACGACCCCGGCGCGGTGCACGACGCGGCGGGGTTCCAGCAGGCGGCGCAGGACATCAACTACACCTTCAACTGGTTCTACGCCGACTCGCGCGACATCGCGTACTACAACTCCGGCAGCAACCCGGTCCGCGCCCCCGGCGTCGACCCCGGGCTCCCCGTGAAGGCCCAACCCGCCTACGAGTGGGCCGACTTCGACCCCGTCGCCAACACCGCCCGGTACACCCCGGCGGCCGAGCACCCGCAGTCCGTCAACCAGGACTACTACATCTCCTGGAACAACAAGCAGGCGAACGGCTACACCTCGGCCGGCTTCGGCAACGGCTCGGTGCACCGCGGCAACCTGCTGGACGACCGGGTCAAGTCCCTGCTCGGGAACGGCGGCAAGGTGAGCCGGGTCTCGCTCACCCAGGCCATGGAGGGCGCCGCCCTGGCCGACCTGCGGGCCGAGGACGTGCTGCCCGACCTGATCCGCGTGCTGCGCAGCGCGCCCGTCACCGACCAGGCCACCCTCACCGCCCTGCAGCAGTTGGAGGCCTGGCTCGCCAACGGAGGGCAGCGGAAGGAGACTTCACCGGGCAGCCACGGCTACGCGGACGCCACCGCGATCCGGGTGATGGACGCCTGGTGGCCGCTGGTCGCCGAGGGCGTCATGCGGCCGGGCCTCGGCGACCCGCTGTTCGGCGCGCTGACCGGCGCCCTCCAGATCAACGAGTCCCCCTCGGGCGGGCAGACCGGCCCCGGCGGCGGCCCGGTGAGCGCCAACGAGGCCATCCCGCACAAGGGTTCGGCCTTCCAGTACGGCTGGTGGAGCTACCTGGACAAGGACCTGCGCGCCGTCCTCGGCGACCGGGTGGCCGGCCCGCTGGCCCGGCCGTTCTGCGGCGGCGGCGACCTCTCGGCCTGCCGGACCGTCCTGCTGACCACCCTGAAGCAGGCCGCCGCCCGGACGCCCGCCCAGGTCTACCCGGGCGACGCGGACTGCGCGGCCGGCGACCAGTGGTGCGCCGACACGATCATCCAGCGCCCGCTGGGCGGCGTGACGGACGCCAAGACCACCTGGCAGAACCGCCCGACCTACCAGCAGGTGGTGCAGTTCCCGAGCCACCGCTGAGCGACACCGCCGGTGCCCCCGGCCGGGGGCACCGGCGACCGGTCACCTGGACCGCGCCGCGGTCTCGTCCTCGTCGCCCCGCAGGTTGCCGGCCTCGCTCCGCAGCCGCCTGCCCGCGACCGTGTACGTCCTGGCCGTACCCCGGTTCGTCACCCGGTCGCCGACCGCGCCCGCCAGCTCCCCGATGCTCTCCACCAGCCCGGCGAGCGCACCCAGCAGCGCCGCCTCCTCCTTCTCCGGGACCCTCTCGCGGGCGCTGTCCCGCGCCTTCGGCAGCGCGTTCTCCCGCACCTGCCGCTCCGCCTCGCCGACCGCGTCGACCATCGCCCGTATCCCGCTGTCCAATCCGGCCCCCTCGTCTCCCCGTTCCTCCGACGTACCCCGCGAGCCTTCCCACCCCGTGCCCCACTTAGGCCCAGCCCGGCGCGCGGCCCGCGGGAACTGCCCCTAGCGTGGTCCGGGGACCGCCCGACCAGCCCCGGGCCGAGACCCGGGACCCGCACCAGGAGGCATGCCGACCATGACCGCCAACCTCTCCGAACTCACCGGCGACTACGTCCTCGACCCCACCCACACCCGGATCGGCTTCGTCGCCCGCCACGCCATGGTGACCAAGGTCCGGGGCGCGTTCCACCAGTTCGAGGGCACCGCCCACCTGGACGGCGCCGACCCGTCCCGCTCCTCCGGCCAGGTGGTGATCAAGGCCGAGAGCATCGACACCGGCGTGGAGCAGCGCGACCAGCACCTGCGCACCAACGACTTCCTGGACGCCCCCACGTTCCCCGACATCACCTTCCGCTCCACCGCGGTCGAGGCGCGCTCCGACAGCGACTTCCGGGTCACCGGCGACCTCACCATCAAGGACACCACCCGCCCGGTCACCATCGACTTCGAGTACACCGGCAACGCCGTCGACCCGTACGGCAACCTCCGGGTGGGCCTGGAGGGCTCGGTCACCATCAGCCGCAAGGAGTACGGCGTCACCTGGAACGCGGCCCTGGAGGGCGGCGGCGTCCTGGTCGGCGACAAGGTCGTCCTGGAGTTCGACATCTCCGCGATCCGCCAGAGCGCCTGATCCGGACCCGCCCCGCCCGGAACGGGCCCGGAACGGGCCCGGAACGGGCCCGGAACAGCCGGAACCGGTCCCCCACGAACGGGTTCGCGCCGCGGCCCGCCGAACCGCCGGACCGCGGGGCGGCCGCCCGGCTAGTCTCCTGGCATGCCAACAGAAGACTCCCTCGCGACCGGCCAGCGCTCCCTCGGCGACCCCGCCCTCGACTACCCGCTCTGGCCCCCGCTCACCGCCGGCTGCCCGCGCACCAGCACCGAGGACGTCTCCTACCCCGTCGAGGTCGACTACGCCTACGACAAGGCCGACCCGGCGGGCCTGTTCGCCCCCGCCCCGGTGCGCGGCGGCCTGGAGCGCTGGGCCCCGCTGCTGCCACCGCTGCTCGCGCCGGGCCTGGGCGAGGGCGCCACCCCGCTGGTGGAGGTCTCGCCCGGGGTGTACGTCAAGGACGAGTCCCGCAACCCCACCTGGAGCCACAAGGACCGGCTGAACCGCTGCACCACCAGCGCCGCCGTGGGCGCCGGCGCGCCGGGCCTCGCGGTCGCCTCCTCCGGCAACCACGGCGCCTCGGCCGCCGCCTACGCCGCCCGCGCCGGGCTGCGCTGCGTGGTGTTCACCGGCCCGGACACGCCGCCGAACGTCGACGCCTTCCTCAACGCCTACGGCGCGGTGGTGCTCCCGGTGCCGTGGGAGGCCCGCTGGCCGCTGCTGCGCCAGGTGGTGGACCGGCTGGGCCTGCACCCGGTCAGCAACCTGACCACCACCCACACCGGGCACGCGTACGGCCCCGAGGGCTACAAGACCGTCGCGTACGAGATCTTCCAGGACGTCGGCCTGCCGAGCGCGGTGTTCGTCCCGACCGGCTACGGCGAGCTGCTGTTCGGCGTCTGGAAGGGGTTCGTCGAGCTGCACCGGCTGGGCCTGACCGCCGGGGTGCCGCGCATCCACTCCTGCGAGACGGCCGCCTCCGGTCCGCTCGCCCGGGCGATCGCCGACGGCCTGCCCGCCACCCACGTGACGGTCGGCCCGAGCGACGCCTACTCGATCACCTCCCCGGTCAGCGGCTACCGGGGCGTGCTCGCGGTCCGCTCGAGCGGCGGCCGGGCGCTGACCCTGGACGACGGCCAACTCGCCGACGCCCAGCGGGAGCTGGCCCGGGCGGGGCTGTGGACGGAGCTGTCCGCGGCGGCCGGTCTGGCCGGGCTGCGCAGCCTCGGCGAGCCGGACCTCTCCGACGGCCCGGTGGTCTGCGTGTCGACCTCCAGCGGCTTCAAGGACAAGGGCGTCGGCACCCGCAGGACCGAGCCGGTCGCCCCCGACTGGGACGCGGTCGAGCGCCGCCTGCGGGCGGCCGGCATCACCGGCTGAACGCACGGTGCTTCACCACCGCGAGGCGTGCTGTTCGCCTGCCCGTCCCTGCTCGTAAGGTCGCCGTAGGGTCGGTGTTCGCCGAGCGCCAGCAGGCTTGCACCCTCCGTCAACTCCCGCCTCCTGCCGAAGGGTAGCCACCGTGTCGCGTTCCCTCCGCCGCCTGCTGCCGCTCGCCGTCGCCGTCGCGGCGGTGCCCGTGCTCGCCCTGCCCGCCCTCCCGGCGGGCGCCGCCTCGTACGGCACCCCGACGATCACCTTCTCGGCCGGGTACCTGTCCGGCGCCGTCGGCGCCACCGGCGACCCGACCGTGACGGTGACGGTCGCCCAGTCCGGCGCCGCGGCCTCGGCGCTGACCGTCGCCGCCTCGGCGACCACCCGCAGCGCCGTCGCCCGCACCGGCGACGTGACGGTGAGCGGCACCGGCGGCGCCCGCACCCTGGCGGTCGCCGCCCAGGGCGTCGGCTACGCCGACCTCACCATCAAGGTCACCGGCCTCGGCGGCAAGAGCGCCACCCGCACCCTGCACTACGCCGCCTCCCCCGCCGTCCAGTCCTCGGCGACCAGCCGCTACCTGACCGGCTCCAGCGACGCCTCGGCGGCCGTGGACGCGGGCGGCGGCTTCATCGTGGTCGGCGACGACGAGTCCAACACCCTGCGCCTGTACGACCGCAACAACTCCGGTGCGCCGGTCCGCACCTGGGACTTCAGCTCGGCCCTCGGCGTCTCCAAGGAGATCGACATCGAGGCCGCCACCCGGGTCGGCAACACCATCTACTGGACCGGCTCGCTCGGCAACAACAAGGACGGCGTGGTCAAGCCCGACCGGCACACCGTCTTCGCCACCACCGTCACCGGTTCCGGCGCCGACACCCAGCTGTCCCTGGCCGGCGCGTACCACGGCCTGCGCGACGACCTGATCTCCTGGGACGATGCCCACGGCAAGCGCTACGGCTTCGCGGCCGGTGCCGCCGACGGCCAGGCGCCCAAGCAGATCGACGGCTTCAACGTCGAGGGCCTGGAGTTCGCCCCCGGCAGCACCAGCACCGCCTACATCGGCTTCCGCGCGCCGCTCACGCCGGCCGTCACCGGCGGCCGGGCGCTGCTCGTCCCGGTCACCAACCTCCCGTCCCTGGTGAACGGTTCGGCCGCGCACGCGACCTTCGGCGACCCGGTCGAGCTGGACCTCGGCGGGCTGTCCGTCCGCGACATCCGCCGCAACGACCTCGGCCAGTACCTGATCGTGGCCGGCTCCTGGTCCGCCGAGGACAACTCCGCCCCGTACGCGCTCTACCGCTGGAACGGCCAGCCCGGTTCCAAGCCGACCAAGCTGATCGACCTGCCGACCAGCGACTACGGCGCCTGGGAGGCCGTCACGGACGTCCCGGACCTGGACGCCCCCGGCGCCCGCGCCCAGCTGATCACCGACGACGGCTCCGCCGACCTCTACAACGACGGCACCGCCGCCAAGGACCTCACCCACCCCGAGTGGAAGAAGTCCCGCAGCACCTGGTTCACCCTGGGCTGACCGCGCACCAGGGCCCTTCGGCACATCCGCCGAAGGGCCCTGCCGCACATCCGTCCGCTCAGAGCTCGACCAGCACCTTCCCCCGGTTCGCCGAACGGTCCAGGTAGAGGCCGCGGTAGGCCGCCGGGATGCTGTCGAACCCCCGGTGCAGCGTCTCCTGGTACGCCAGCTCCCCGCTACGGACCAGCGCCCCGAGGTCCCGCCGCAGCGCGGCCCAGTTCTCCTCGGTGAACCACTCCAGCGAGAAGATGCCGCGGATCGTGGTGCGCGGGAACATGATCATCGGCAGCAGCCGCGGCCCCGCCCAGTCCCCGCCGACCTGGCTCCCCCACTGCCAGCAGACGGCCACCCGGCTCTCCACCGCGAGCATCCCGAAGACCACGTCGGTGAGCGCCCCGCCGAGGCTGTCGAAGTACCGGTCGATGCCCTCCGGCGCCAGCTCGGCCAACTCCTTCCGCAGCCGCTCCGGCGCGTCGCCGTCGCGGTACAGCAGCACCCCCTCGAAGCCCAGCTCCCACAGCCGCTCCGCCTTCTCCGGCGAGGCCGTGGTGCCGATCACCCGGGCGCCCCGGTGCCTGGCCAGCTGCCCGACCAGCGAGCCGACCGCCCCGGAGGCCCCGCTGACCAGCACCGTCGACCCGGGGCGCACGTCGAGGAACTTCTCCACCGTCCCCCAGGCCGTCATCCCGGGCCCGCCCAGGATGCCGAGCGCGGTGGTCAGCGGCAGGTCATCGCCGTAGTCGGCGGGGTCCAGCCGGCGGAAGGCCGGGAAGACCATCGGGAAGGTCCCGGTCTGCCAGAAGCTCGGCGCGCCGGTGCTGACCAGGTGGGTGCGCCAGCCGCCGAAGCCCTGCACCAGGTCGCCGACGCCGAAGCGCGCGGCGGGCCCGGCCTCCACCACCTCCATGATCGAGTCCGCGCCCATGTGGTCGCCGATCGGCGTGTCCAGCGCGATGCCCTGGAGGTACGGGTCGACCGAGACGTACCGGGTGCGCAGCAGCATCTCGTCCACCGCGAGCCGGACGTCCACCTCCTCCACGACCTTCCGGTACATCCGCTCGACGTCCGGCACGCCGTCCACGTGCTCCCGCACGACCCACTTCTCGATCCTCACGAGGTGACTCCAAACTGGCGGTCGGCGGGGCCGACCGGTTCGATGAGCAGGGTGGGCGGCGGTGCGCTGTCGTCCACCTCGGCCCTGAAGGGCCTGCCGTCGTCCCGGCAGATGAACTGGACGACGTGCCGGCCGGCCGCCGCCGCCCGGATCAGCCCGCCGGTCGTCGCCCAGACCCCGGAGAGGTAGAAGTTCGCGAGGCCGGGCAGCCCCGGGCCGTTGCGCTTGACCTCCTCCTCCAGGGTCTCGCCGCTCTCCACGAAGGGCTGCCAGCCCAGCACCGTCCCGTTGTAGTTCCCGGTGTAGCGGACCTGGGTGAGCGGGGTGGAGACGTCCTTGACCGCCACCGCGTCCCGCAGCCCGGGGTGGTGGCCGTCCAGGTACTCGACGATGGTGTCGCGCACCCGGCGCTTCGCCCGCTGGTACTCCCGCCCCCGGCCGACCGGCAGGGTGTGCAGCTCCTCGCCGCGCCGCACCCGGGGCTCCTGCTCCGGCCCGGTGCTCAGCTCCCGCCAGGGCGCGATGTCGCAGAAGTAGCTGGCGTACACCACGGTGGTGTCGGCGGGCGACAGCTCCGGGTAGTGGCGGCTGCGGAACTGGACGTTGATGCTCGGGTGCCGGATGCCGGTGAGCCGCTCGGCGACCTCGTCCTCCAGCAGGTAGGTGGTGCACGGGTCCCCGGCCGGGAAGGGCCGGCGCAGGCCGAGGAAGACGGTCACGTAGCCGGGGAAGACCATGCCCGGCTCGGTGATGGTCTGGGTGTACAGCCGGCGGTAGGTGTCGCTCAGGTAGCGGCCCTTGAGCAGGTCCATCATGGTCGTCCGGCCGTCGCAGGCGGCCACCACGATGTCCGCCCGCACCTCCTGGCCGTCGCTCAGCCGCACCCCCACGGCCCGGTCGTCCTCGATCAGGATCCCGGTCACCTTGGTGTTGTACGTGATCTCGCCGCCCAGCCGCCGGTAGCGCTGCTCGATCGAGGTGGCCAGCCCGAGCGATCCGCCCTCCGGCACCCCGGCCGACTGCCCGGCGTGGCAGGCGAGTTGGAAGTAGTTGGGCAGCACCGGGAAGTTGGGGTGCTTCTCGTACAGGATGAAGTTGAACGCCTCGCGCAGCAGCGGGCTGCGGAACTTCGCCGAGTAGTCGCTCATCAGCACCGTGATCGAGCGCCGGATCACGTTGAAGTACGGCAGGAAGGAGGCCAGCATCCGCGTCCGCTCCCACCGCCCCATCAGCCCGACCGGCTTGAGGAAGGGGTAACGGGCCAGCGCCAGGCGGAACTTGCGCAGCCCGGCGCAGAACTGCCGGATCTGCCGGGCGTCCTCCGGGGCCAGGTCCAGCAGGTGGGCCTCCAGCCGGTCCGGATCGGAGTAGAAGTAGACCGCCCGGCCGTCCCGGGTGCGCACCACGTTGAAGACGTCGAAGTTGCGCATCCGCTTGCCCTGCAGTGCGCCGAGTTCGAGCCAGATCTGGTGCATCTCGTTGCCCGGACCGCTGCCCAGCAGCCAGCTGATGCAGCAGTCGAAGGTGAACTCGCCCCGGTCCCAGCCGGTGCAGCAGCCGCCGGGGATCTCGTGCATCTCCAGGATCCGGGTGCGGTAGCCGTTCATCTGCGCGAAGCAGCCGGTGGAGAGCCCGCCGAGCCCGCCGCCGATGATGACCATGCTCTGCCGGCCGCCGGTCGTCGTCCCGCTCACTCCGCCACACCCACTTCCGCCACTCCTGCCTCCGGCACTCCCACGTCCGGCGCTCCCACGGTGGCGCGGTCGAGTTGCGGCAGGCGGCCCCACTTGCCCGCGTGCCAGGGTTCCCGGTTGTCGCTGGGCCAGGCCCGGAACGGCCGGCCGAGCTCCCGGCAGAGGTACTGCGCGGCGAACCGTCCGCTGGTGGCGGCCCGGATCAGCCCGCCGAGCGCGGTCCACTGGCCCGCCATGGAGAAGCCGCTCAGCCCGGGCAGCCGCATCCGGTCCTTGTTGACCAGCCGGTTGGCGGCGTCCTCGGCCTCGGAGAAGGCCTGCCAGGCGAGGATGCTGCCGTAGGTGTTGCCGGTGAACCGCTCGGTGGTCACCGGCGAGGCCACGTCCACGAGTTCGATCCGCCCGCCGAGACCGGGGTACGTCCGCTCCAGGAACTCCCGGACGAACGAGGCGACTTCCTGCTTGCGCGCCCGGTAGGCCCGGCGGTCGCCGGTCCGCAGGTCCTTCCAGGAGCGGTAGTCGCTGAAGTAGGTGCAGTGCAGCACCGACTTGCCGGGCGGCGCGAAGCCGTCCGCGTAGGAGGACCGCAGCTGCACCACCAGGCTGCGCTGGAGCGAGCCGGGCAGCCGCTCGCCGTCCTCGGGCGTCAGCAGGTAGGTGGTGCTGTGCGGCTCGCCCGCGGGCAGCGGTCCGTCGATGCCGACGAAGGCGGAGACCACGGCCGGGTACAGGTTGCCCGGCTTGTCGAGCAGTTCGCCGTACAGCTTCTCGGTGGCGGGGCTGGAGTAGCGGCCCTCCAGCAGCCGTTCGAGCACCGTCGGGCCGTCGCAGGCGGCCACCACGTGGTCGGCGAAGTGCCGGGTGCCGTCCTTGAGTTCCACCCCGATCGCACGCCCGTCCTCGATCAGGACGCGCTCGACCCGGCAGCGGTAGCCGATCACCCCGCCGAGCGCGGTGTAGCGCTCCTCGACCGAGCGCGCCAGCCCGAGTGAACCGCCCTGCGGGAAGCCCGCGTTGCCGTTGTGGGCGGCCGCCAGGGTGTAGAGGTACGGCAGCAGCGGGAAGCCCTCGGGCTCCTGGAGGAACATGTTGGGGAAGGCCCGCCGCAGCAGCGGGTCCTGGAAGCGCTCGGCGAAGCCGCTCATCGGAGTGGTCGCGGTGCGCCAGAACAGCCGGAACGCGGGCAGGACGGCACGCAGGGTGCGCAGCCGCTCCGCCGTGGTGCGCAGCGGCGGCGGGGTGAGCTCCCAGGGCAGCTCCATCGCGGCGTAGCGGCGCAGGTCGCGGCAGAAGGCCCGGATCGGCTTGGCGTCGCCGGGCGCGAGGGCCAGCAGGTGGGCCTCGAGCCGGTTCGGGTCGCCGTAGAAGGTGACGGCCCGGCCGTGTTCGTCGACCACCCGGTTGAAGGTGTCGAAGCGGGTCACCGACTTGCCGTCCAGGGCGCCGAGTTCGCTCCAGACCTGGTGCGCGCCGGTGCCCTCGGCGGTGCCGATCAGCCAGTCGATGCAGTAGTCGAACAGGTAGCCGTGCCGGGACCACGCGGTGCAGCAGCCGCCGGGCAGCACGTGCTTCTCGAAGATCCGGGTCTCCAGGCCGCTCATCTGGGCGTAGCAGCCGGTGGCGAGGCCGGCCAGGCCGGCCCCGATCACGATCACCCGGGGCGGGCCGCCGGCGGCCCGCTCCCTGCCGGACCAGTCCGGCCCGCGGTCAGCCGCGGCCATCGGCGGTGCCCCCGGCCAGGATGGCGCCCGCCAGTTCGGCGTTGCGGGCGGCGAAGTCCCCGTCGAGCATCTCGGCGTGGGCGCCGTGCCCGACGTACACCGCGGTGCCCGTGGTGGAGGCGCCGTGCCAGGAGCCCGGTTCGCCGCCCACGTGCACGGAGAGCCGGTCGCGCTCGCAGACCACGTCCAGCTGGGCCCTGACCGTTCCGGTGTTGGGCGTCCGGCTGCTGAACTCCAGGTAGTCCCTGGCCTGTTCGAGGGTCTCCTGGGCGACGATCCGCGAGCCGGTGTGGCGGTGGAGGTGCTCGTGGAGTTCGCGTTCGAAGACGGCCAGGTGCTCCTCGCCGAGGTCGAAGGCCTCGGTGACCCGGTAGGCGTCCACCATCAGCACCGAGGCCACCGTGCGTCCGCGCCGCTCCAGCTCCTTGGCCACCTCGAAGGCGAGGTTGCCGCCGAGCGAGTAGCCGAGCAGGACGTACGGTCCGGCGGCGTGCAGCTCCTCGGCCAGGTCCGCGTAGCGGGCGGTCTTGTCGTCGCCGGTCAGGTAGTTGAAGGAGGCGATCCGGTGTTCCGGCAGGTGCGCGGCGAGCTGCCGGTAGACCAGCCCGTGGCCGCCGGCCGGCGGGAAGCAGAAGACCGTGTGCTCCTCGGGCGCTCCGGCGTTGAACCAGAGGTAGGGCTCGCCGCCGGCCACCTCGCCGGTGATGATCTGCTCGACGGTGCGGGCCATGCCGTGCAGGGTGGTGACCTTGAACAGCAGGCCGACCGGGATGCTGATGTTGAACTCGCTCTGGAGGTGGTGGATCAGCTCGATGAGCCGGATCGAGCTGCCGCCGAGTTCGAAGAAGTCGTGCTGGAGGCCGACTTCGTCCAGGCCGAGCAGGTTCCGCCAGTGCTCGGCGACGCTGGTCTCGTAGAGCGTGACGGGCGGTTCGTGCTGGGCCCCGGCGGTGTCGGCCTTGGGCTCGGGCAGGGCCGCGAGGTCGACCTTGCCGTTCGGGGTGAGCGGCAGGGCGGGCAGTTCGGTGAGGTAGGAGGGGATCATCACGGTGGGCAGGTGCTCGGCCAGGTGGCGGCGCAGTTCGCGGCGGTCCAGCACGGTGCCCTCGGCGGGCACCACGTAGGCGGCGAGGACGGCCTCGCCCCGGGCATCCTGGCGGACGGCCACGCAGGCCTGGGCGAGTTCCGGGCGGGCGGTGAGGTGGGCCTCGATCTCGCCCAGCTCGATCCGGTGGCCGCGGACCTTGACCTGGTTGTCGATCCGGCCGAGCAGGTGCACCGTGCCCGCGGCGTCCCAGTGGCCGAGGTCGCCGGTGCGGTAGAGCCGCGCGGGCGTGCCGTCGAGGTCCAGGGTGACGAAGCGCCGGGCGGTCTGCTCCGGGTCGTTGGGGTAGCCGGCCGCGACGCCCGCGCCGCCGATCCACAGTTCGCCGGGCACGCCGACCGGGACGGGCTCGCCGTACGGGTCCAGGACGTACACGGCGCTGTTCGGGAACGGGCGGCCGATCGGCACCATCCGGCCGGGTTCCAGCCGGTCGGTGGCGCCCTCGTAGTAGGTGCTGTCGACGCTGGCCTCGGTCAGCCCGTAGGAGTTGACCAGCCGGGTCCGCGGGCCGCACAGGGCGCGCACCCGCTGGTGCTCGGCGGCCTTCCAGGAGTCGGAGCCGACGATCAGCAGCCGCAGGAAGTCCAGCGGCAGGCCCTCGCGCTCGCAGTGGGCCAGCAGCGCGCGGGCCACGGCGGGCACGAACTCGCCGCCGTCCACGGCCTCCTCGCGCATCACCCGGTACAGCCGGGCGGTGTCGAAGAGCAGCTCGCGGTCGACCAGGACGAGGGTGCCGCCGGTGCTGAGCGCCCGGGCGAGGTCGCCGGAGAAGACGTCGAAGGCGGTGCCGGCCATCTGGAGGTGCACCCGGACCTCGGTGTCCAGCCGGTACTCGGCGCGCCAGCCGGCGGTGACGGCGGCCAGGTTGCGGTGGTCGACCCGGACCCCCTTCGGACGGCCGGTGGAGCCCGAGGTGTGGATCAGGTAGGCGGCCCGGTCCGGGTCGGCGGCGGGCAGCGGTACGGCGCCCCCCAGCACGGGCCGGTCCAGCTCCTCCAGGGTGACCGGTGTGGCGGGCAGGTCGGCCGGGAGCGGGCGCCGCTGGTCGACCACCACCAGCGCCGCTCCGGCGTCCGTGACCTGGTGGGCGAGCCGGTCGGCCGGGTGCCCGGGGTCGAGCGGCAGGTAGGCGGCGCCGGCCCGCCAGATCGCCAGCAGGGTGCTGATCAGCTCGGGCGACTTGTCCAGGCAGACCGCGACCACCGAGCCCTCGCCGACGCCGAGTTCGCGCAGCCGTACGGCGGTGCGCTGGGACTGCCGGTCCAGTTCGCCGTAGGTCAGCCGGCGGACGCCGTCCCGGCCGGGCGCGACCACCGCGACCGCCTCCGGCCGCTCGGCGGCGGCCTTGGCGATCAGCTCCGGCACCGGGGTGTCGTGCTCGATCCGGCGCTCGGCGCCGCTGAAGCCGGTGAGGATCTCCCGCCGTTCGGCCTCGCCCAGCATCCGCAGCCGCCCGACCGGCTCGCCCTCGGCGGCGCGGGTCATGGCGTCCAGCAGGTTGCGGTAGTGCGCGGCCAGCCGCTGGACGGTGGCGGGCTCGAAGAGGTCGGAGTTGTACTTGAAGACGCAGTGGAAGCAGCCGTCCGCGCGGTCCTCGTAAGCGGACAGCGTGAGGTCGAACTGGCCTTCCTCCTCCGGGAGTTCGATGTACTCCAGGCGGTAGCCGAAGCGCTCCACGGCGACCTTGTGGGTGAGCAGGATGAACATCGCCTGGAACACCGCGGAGCGGCTCGGGTCGTGCTGGAGCCCCAACTGCTCGACCAGCAGCGGGAAGGGGTACTCCTGGTTGTCCAGCCCGCCGAGCACGCTCTCCCGCACCCGGGCCAGCAGGTCGGCCACGGTCGGCTCCCCGGCCAGGCTCACGTGCAGCGGCAGCGGGTTGACGAAGTAGCCGTAGACCGAGGCGAACTCCTCCTGGGTGCGGCCGGTGACCGGGCTGCCGACCACGATGTCCGGCTGCCCGGACCAGCGGTGCAGCAGCAGGTAGTAGGCACTGAGCAGCACCATGAACGGGGTGGCGCCGTTGACACGGGCCAACTCGTGTACCCGGGCGGTGAGTTCGGCGTCCAGCTGGAAGAACTCGGAGGCGCCGTTGTGGGTCTGCACGGCCGGGCGCGGCTTGTCGGTGGGCAGCGCCAGCACCGGCATCTCGGCCGGCAGGTGGCCGCGCCAGTAGTCGAGCATCCGCCGGGCCTCGGGCCCGGCCAGGAAGCGGTTCTGGCGGTTGAGGAAGTCCAGGTAGCGGGCGGGCACCGGGGGCAGCTCCGGGGTACGGCCCTGGCGCAGCGCCTCGTAGACCTCGAACAGCTCCTCGATGAAGGTGAAGGTGGAGATCGCGTCCGAGACGATGTGGTGGACGGCCTTCATCAGCACCCAGCGGTCCGGCCCGCGCCGGAACAGCCGCAGCCGGACCAGCGGGTCCTCGGCGAGGTCGTACGGCCGCCGGTACTCGCGGACGATCAGGTCGTGGATCTCCTCCCACGGCCGGCCCTCGACGTCGAACAGCCCGGTGTCGGCCTCGACCTCCTCCCGGATGCGCTGGACCGGGCGGCCCTCCTCGGCGGTGAAGGCGGCGCGCAGCTCGGGGTGCCGGGCGACCAGGAACCGGAAGGCCCCGAACATCAGCTCCGGGTCGAGCTCCGCGCGGACCTCCACGGCGCCGCCGATGTTGTACGCGAAGCCGTCCGGGTGCAGCAGGCGCAGGAACCAGAGCGCCTGCTGGTTGTGGGTGAGCGGGAAGCGGGACTCGTCGGCGTACAGCTCCACCTCGGCCTCGGCCGGGCCGCCGGCGGCGGCGAGCCGCTCGGCCAGGCCCTCGGTGAGCAGGTCGACCAGGTCGCCGAGGCTGCCGTTGCTGAGCAGGGCCACCACCGGCAGGGCGACGCCCAGTTCGCCGTGCACCCGGGCGCGCAGCTCCATGGCGAGCAGCGAGTCCAGGCCGTGCGCGCCGAGTCTCGTGTCGGCGTCGATCCGTTCGGCGGCGATCCGCAGCACGGCCGCGGCGGCGGCGGTCAGCCGCTCTGCCACCAGCTCCCGGCGGGCCTGCGGGTCGGCCGCGCGGTAGGCGTCCAGGAAGCCGCCGGTCTCGGCCGGGGCCTGCTCGGCGGCGCTCGCCGCGAGGTCGGCGACCAGCGGCGGCGGCGCCGGGTACCAGGCGAGGAAGGTCGGCCAGTCGACCACGGTGGCGACCAGCAGCTGGGCGCGGTCCTGGCCGAGGACGCGCTCCAGGACGGCCGTTCCGGCGTCCGGCGGCAGCGAGCTCATGCCGCGGGCGTCGCGGTAGTGGGCGACCAGGCCCAGCTCCTCGATCATGCCGGTGGCCCACGGGCCCCAGTCCAGGCTGAGCCCGGGCAGCCCCTCGGCCCTGCGGTGGTGGGCCAGGGCGTCCAGGAAGGCGTTGCCCGCCGCGTAGTTGGTCTGTCCGGCGGTGGTGAGCAGCGAGGCGACGGAGGCGAACAGCACGAAGTGGTCGAGCGGTTCGTCGCTCAGCAGCCGGTGCAGCAGGTGGCCGCCGACCACCTTGGGGCCGTAGCCGGCGTCGAAGGCCGGACGGTCCATCTGGGCCAGCAGGGTGTCCTTGACCTGCCCGGCGAGGTGGAACACGCCACGGATCGGCGGGAGTTGGCGCTGCCGGTAGTCGGCGAGCCAGCCCGCGAGGGCGGCCTCGTCGGTGACGTCGACCGGGGCGAGCAGCGGTTCGGCGCCGAGCGCCTGGAGTTCGCGCAGGAAGGCGATCCGCTCGCCGACGGGGGTGTCCGGGTCGGTGTACGCCCACTCCGAGCGCTCCGGCAGGGCGGTGCGGCCGACCAGGATCAGCCGCCGGGCGCCGCGCCGTACGAGGGTGCGGCAGAGCAATCGGCCGAGCGCGCCGAAGGCGCCGGTGACCAGGTAGCTGCCGTCGGGGCGGAGGACCGGCGGCAGCGGGCGGGTGAGGCCCTCGGCCTGCCGCAGCCGGCTGGTGAGCCGGCCGCCGGCCCGCAGCGCGATCTCCTGCTCGTCCCGGGCCGCGAGTTCGGCGAGCAGCGCCTCGGCCTGCTCGGCGGCGTCGACGGCCGGGTCGAGGTCGATCAGGGTGCCGCGCTGGGCGACCAGCTCCTGCTGCCACAGCACCCGGCCGATGCCCCAGGCAGGGGCGCCGAGCGGTTCGACCCGGTCGCCGGGGGCGGCGGGCTGGGTGCCCCGGGTGACGATGTGCAGCCGGCCGTCCGGGCGGGCGGCGGGCAGGGCCTGGGCGAGGGTGATCAGGGAGTAGGCGCCGAGGGTCGCGAGCGGGCCGAGCCGGTCGGCGGTGGTGGCGGCCAGCGCGGGCTGGTCGAGGTTCCAGAGGTGGACGACGGTGCCGAAGGCTGGGTCGAGGTCGGCGAGCAGCCGCCGGACGTCCTCGGCGGAGTCGGGCCGGACGGTCGAGTGCCCCTCACCGTGCCGGTACTCGTCTCCGGGCCGGACCAGGTGGCAGCGGGCGCCGCGCCCGGCGGCCAGGGCCGCCAGGCGGTCGCCGAGGCCGCCCTCGTCGGCGAAGAGCAACAGGTCGCCGGGGGTCTCGTCGAGGGGCGCCTCGGCGGCGGCCACCCAGTCGACCTCGGTGAGCCAGCCGTCGATGGTGGACAGCCCGACGGAGGCCGGGGCCTGGGCGACGTCGGCGACCCGGAAGCCGGTGACCCGGCCGACCGGGGTGCCGTCCTCGGTGTAGAGCGCGAGGTCGCCGACGAGTTCCTCGCCGCTGTCCCGGGTGACGGTGGCGTGCACCCAGAGCGGGCGGTCGCCGATCGCGTCGAGCCGGACCTCGGCGATCGAGACGGGCAGCCGGACGCTGCCGCCCTCGGGCACCGCCAGCCGGGTGGTGAGCAGGGTCTGGAAGCAGCCGTCCAGCAGCACCGGGTGGAGGTGGTGGTCGGCCGCGTCCGGGCCGAGCTGGGTGGTCGGCCGGATCCGGGCCAGCGCCTCGCCGGGGCCCGCCCACACCTCGGCGATGGCCTGGAAGGCGGGGCCGTAGTCGTAGCCGCGTTCGGCCAGCTGCCGGTAGCAGTCCGGGCCGTCCAGGTGCCGCCCCCGGGCGCGCAGGGCGTCCAGGTCCGGTGCGGGGCCGTAGGAGCGGCGCTGGCCGGTGCGGACCCGGCCGCCCGCGTGCACGGTCGGCTCGCCGCCGGCCGGGGTGGAGGCGATGGTGAAGCGGGCGTCCTCCGGCGCGTAGCCGAGCTGGACGGGGACGGGCTCGGTCTCGGAGAGGAACAGCGCCCGGTTCAGCTCGATCTCGGCCAGCGTCACCTCGGTGCCGCCGGTCAGGGTGCGGACGGCCTGGGCGGCCATCTCCAGGTACCCGGCGGCCGGGAAGACCACCTGGCCCTCGATCCGGTGGTCGGTCAGGTAGGGCAGCCGCTCGGGGTCGAGGGTGCCGGTCCAGCCGGGCTGGGCACTCGCGGTGCGGCGGCCGAGCAGCGGGTGGTCCAGCCGCCCGAGCCGGACCTGCTCGACCGGCTTGGGCTCCACCCAGTACCGGTCGCGCCGCCACGGGTAGGCCGGCAGCGGCACCGGGCGGCCGGCCGGGTGCAGCGCGTCCCAGCTCAACTCGACGCCGAGGGTGTGCAGTTCGGCGAGGCTGCGGGCGAGGCGCTCGGGCTCGTCCTGCTGCCGGCGGATCGACGGCAGGGTGTGCGCCTGCTCCGCGCACTCGCGGATCGCGTGGCCGAGCACCGGGTGCGGGCCGAGCTCCAGGAACAGCCCGTGCCCGTCCTCGGCCATCCGCTCGACGGCGGCCCGGAAGCGCACCGGGTTGCGGACGTTCTGCCACCAGTACTCGCCGTCCAGCTCCGGCCCGCGGGCGAGCCCCTCGCGGGCGGTGAGGTAGAGCGGCAGCCGGGCCGCCTGGGGCTTGATGGCGGCGAGCGCGGCCACCAGCTCGCCGCGGATCGGGTCCATCCGCACGCTGTGGTACGGGACTTCGACGTCCAGCAGGCGGGCGAAGACGCCCTGCTCGCGCAGCTCCTCGGCCAGTTCGCCGAGGGCCTCGGCGTCCCCGGCCAGGGTCACCGCGGAGGGGCTGTTGACCGCGCCGAGCGAGATCTGGGAGCGGTACGAGCGGATCCGGCGCTCCGCCTCGGCCTCCGGCAGGCCGACCGCGAGCATGGTGCCGGTGCCGGCCAGGCGCTGCTGGAGCCGGCTGCGGGCGAGCACCACCCGGACGGCGTCGGCCAGGTCGTAGACCCCGGCCTCGTGGAAGGCGGCGACCTCGCCGGTGCTGTGGCCGACCACCGCGTCGGGGCGCAGGCCGTGGCTCCGCCAGAGCGCCGAAAGCCCCACCTGGACGGCGAAGTTGGCGGGCTGGGCCAGCCAGGTCTCGGCCATCCGGGAGTCCGCCTCGTCGCGGTCCAGCTCGGTCAGCAGCGACCAGCCGGCCTGCGCGCGGATCTCCCGGTCGACGGCCCGCACGGCCTCCCGGTAGACCGGCTCGTGCTCGTACAGCCCCCGGCCCATGCCCCACCACTGCGGGCCCATGCCGGTGAACACCCAGGCCAGCCGGCGCTGCCGGCGCTCCCGGGCGTGGCCCTGGACCACCCGCGGGTGCTCCTCGCCGCGCTCGTACGCGGCCAGCGCCTCGTCCAGGTCCTCCCGGCTGGAGTAGACCACTCCGAGCCGCTCGGGCAGGTGCTGGCGGCGGTGCGCCAGGGTGTGGCCGAGGTCGGCGAGAGACGACCCGCCGGCGAGCTCCTGCCGTACGGCAGCGGCCAGTTCGGGCAGTCCGGCGGCGTCCTTGGTGCTCAGCGGCAGCACCGTGCGGGCCGGCTCGGCCACCGGTGCGGCGGGCCCGGGCCGCGGCGGCTCCTCCAGCAGGACGTGGGCGTTGGTGCCGCCGAAGCCGAAGGAGTTGACGCCGGCCCGGGCCGGGCCCCGGTGCTCGGGCCAGTCCACCGGGGCGGTCGGGATCTCGAACGGCAGCGCGTCGAGGTCGATGCCGGGGTTGGGCCGCTCCAGGTTGAGGTGCGGCGGGATGCGGCGGTGCTTGATCGCGAGCGCGGTCTTGATCAGCCCGGCGACGCCGGCCGCCGCCTCGGTGTGCCCGATGTTGGTCTTGACCGAGCCGACGTAGCAGCGGTCCCCGGCGCGGCGTCCGACGCCGAGCACCCGGCCGAGGGCGGCGGCCTCGATCGGGTCGCCGACCGGGGTGGAGGTGCCGTGCGCCTCGACGTACTGGAGGCTGCCGGGCAGCACCCCGGCCTCGGCGCAGACCCGCTCGATCAGGGTGACCTGGGCGTCCGCGCTGGGGACGGTGATGCCGTTGGTGCGGCCGTCCTGGTTGACGCCGGTGCCGAGGATGACGGCGTGCACCGGGTCCCCGTCGCGCAGCGCGTCGGAGAGCCGCTTGAGCACGACCACGCCGACGCCCTCGGCCCGGACGTAGCCGTCCGCGGAGGCGTCGAAGGCGCGCGAGCGGCCGTCCGCGGAGAGGAAGCCGCCCTTGGTCTCGGCGATCGTGTACTGCGGCGCCATGTGCAGCAACGCGCCGCCGGCCAGGGCGAGTTCGGTCTCGCCGCGGAGCAGGCTCTGGCAGGCGAGGTGGACCGCGACCAGCGAGGAGCTGCACGCGGTGTCGATCGAGACGCTCGGCCCGCGGAAGTCGAAGCAGTGCGAGATCCGGTTGGACACCATCGTCATCATGGTGCCGGTGGCGGTGTGCGCCGCGATGGTGGCGAAGTCGAGGTCGGCGAACTGGAGGATCTTCCAGTCGAGGGTGAAGGCGCCCATGTAGACGCCGACCTCCCGGCCGGCCAGCTCGCCGGGGCGCAGGCCGCCGTCCTCCAGGGCCTCCCAGCTGACCTCCAGGAGCTTGCGCTGCTGCGGGTCCATGTGTTCGGCCTCGCGCGGGCTGATCCCGAAGAAGTCCGGGTCGAAGGTGTCGAAGCCGTCGATGTAGCCGCCCCGGCCGCCGATCAGCCGCCCCGACTTGGCCCGGTCCCTGCTGCCCAGGGTGCCGGTGTCGTAGCGGTCGGCGGGCGTCTCGGTGAGACAGTCCCGGCCCTCGATCAGGTTGCGCCAGTAGGACCGGTGGTCGTTGGCGTGTCCCGGCAGGCGGCAGCCGATACCGGTGATCGCGATGCGTTCGCGGGGCACGGCGAAGGGCGAGGAGGTCATGATCCAATCCGGGGTGGTGATGGCGTGGCGCCGGGGACACGGGCAGGTGGGAGCGGCCGCTCGGGCCGGGTGTCAGACGGACTGCTCGGTGGTCTTCGCCCGGCGCCAGGGGTGCAGCAGGGTGGCGCCGAGTTCGCCGGTGGCGGGGAACGCGGCCGGGTCGGTGAGGCCGACGGCCTTCGGCACTCGGCCGGGCCGCCAGGTGAAGCTCCCGAACACGTGGTCCCAGAGCGAGAGGTCGGAGGCGTAGTGGCCGGCTTCGGCGAGGTCGGTGCTGTGGTGCAGGCGGTGGAGTTCCGGCCCGGCCAGGACGTGGCCGAGCGGACCGATGCGGACTTCGATGTTGGCGTGGACGAAATACCCCTGAGCCAGGACGAATATTCCGACCACGAACACTGAATCCGCCGAGAATCCGATCAGCGCCAGCGACAGTTGCACCACGGACTGCGCGACGAACACGTCCAGGAAATGATTCACGCCGTTGTTCGCGACGTTCACCTTGTCCGGGACGTGGTGCACCCCGTGCAGCCGCCAGAGCCACCTGTTGCGGTGGGACCAGCGGTGCACGAGGTAGTCGCCGAGCGAGCCGACCAGCAGCGCGAGTGGGATCTCCACCGCGAACGGCAGCGCCGGGTGGGCCGGGCCGAGCACCTGCACCAGCGTCGCCACCAGCCCCTGGGCCAGTGCGCCGCCGACCATGCTCAGCGCGAAGTAGACGCTGTACCAGCCGAGTTCACGTCGGCTCGGATGCCAGTCGGTCCGGTACGGGATCACCCGTTCCAGCACCGCCAGGTAGACGAGGACGGCGATCAGGAAGAGCGGGGAGACCCGGTCCGGCCCCCAGCGGAAGTGCAGGGTCGCGACGGCTGTGCACAGCACACCCAGGAGCAGCAGCGGATGGGCGAGCCGGCGGGCAATGGCTGACAGCACGCGCCCCCCGTTCTTCGCGGACTAACGACTGGAAACGTCAGAGACTCTAGCGGGCGACGCGCGCCGTGACAGTCATTCGACGTGTTAACTCCATGAATGACCCGATCGGCGGACTATACGCGCACGAAGTTGACGTCTGTGCGGCGCGAAGGGGGCGCATTGTCGAGAAGAAGCGGGACTTGACGGTGTGCGACAACAGTCGTGCAGATCTTCGAGCGCTGATGTGCGCCCCTTCTGCGCCGCCGCGCGCGGCTATCGATCCGGCCATATCCCACGGCCGGCGACGCGACTCCAGGAGCGCCCCCGGGTCAGGAGCGGGCCGGCTCCGCCCATCGGTGTGCGGCACGGGGCGCGTGCGCCGCGAGACGGTCGCGCAGACCGCGCAGCTCGTACTCGACCAGCGCGGGCAGCGCGGTCGCGCCGGTCGCCTCCAGGGCGGGGCCGAGCAGGTCGACGGCCGTGGCCGGGTCGTGCGCGCAGACGTGGCAGTCGGCCGCGCGGACGATGAAGAGCAGACGGCTGGAGGGCAGTTGGTCCGGGCCGAGCAGGCCGAGGGCGGTCTCGGTGGCGTCCAGCGCCCGGCGGGCCAGCCGGGGGTCGTCGGTGGCGGCGGCGAGGTCGCGCAGCGCGGCGGCCGCGGCGGACTCGACCCGCATCCGCATCGAGGCGATGGAGAGCCAGGGCACGTCGACCTCGTCCTCCGCGCCGATGTGGTCCAGGTGCGACCGGGCCAGGTCGATCTGCCGGACGGTCGCCCGCACGTCGCCGGTGAGCGCGTGCGCCCGGGCCCGGCTGATCCGGCCCATCGCACCGGCCCAGTGCCGGTCCGGGGCGGCCCGTTCGATCTCGCGGGCGTAACCGAGGGCGGCGACCGGGTCGCCGTCCAGCCGGGCCAGGATGCTCATGTCGCTGAGCGTGCCGACCTGGGTGGCCCGGTCCGCGGCCAGCCCGGCCCAGGTGAGGGCGCGGTCGTAGCAGGCCATCGCGGTGGCGTTGCGGCCGTCCTGCATCCGCAGCGCGCCGGCCGCGTGGGCGTGCTCGGCGGCCAGCCGGACCAGCGGGCCGCGCTGCCCGGCGGGGGCGGTGGCGAGCCTGGCGAGCACCGCGCGCAGGGTGCGCTCGACGGCCGCGACCAGGACCGGGCGGTCGCCGGTCTCGCCAGAGCGCAGGCGGGCGGCGAGCAGCCCGGTCAGGGCGTGTGCGGTGACGGCGTCCAGCGGGCGGGCGGCGGCCGGGTCGGCGAGCGCCTCGGCAGAGCAGAACTCGGCGTGCAGGGCCGCGAGTTCTCCGGGCTCGGGGACGGCGCAGCCCTCGGCGCCGTGCAGCGGACAGAGCAGCCCGTAGTCCGGCAGTCGCGGCGGAGCGGGCGCCGGGGGCGGGGCGGGCGGGCCGGACGGTGCGCCGCCCGGCAGCGGGGGCCGGAGCAGGGCGGGCGAGATGGCGTCCGGGTCGCACAGTTCGGCGTTCTCGGCGCGCTGACAGGCGGCGCTCAACTCCCCTGCGGCGCCGAGGAGGTCGTCGATCCGGTCGGCGACCCTGGGGGTGACCCGGCGGGCGCCGTGCTCGATCTTGCTGACCGCGGTGTGGTCGTAGCCGATCCCGGCGCCGAGCTGCGCCTGGGTGAGGCCCGCCCGGCGCCGCCAGTGCCGCAGCCGGGCGCCGAACTCCCGCCAGGCGTCCTGCCCCCGGCCGGTCGGCGGTGCCGGCACCGCCGCCGCAGGGGCCACACGGTTCCGCTGCACGGCTGCCTCCCCGGGCGCGTCGTCCCCGGCCGGCCGCCGGGCCTGTCGACGATTCCAGTGATTCCGACGACTCGGATCAGGAGGACGGTACTCGATGGCCACCCGCCTCGTACATGAGGTGGTCTCAACCACTTGAAGAAAAGCCCAGCTTGACGCAAAGCCGGACCGACGGGCTTGACGGAATTTGCCAACCCCTTGCCCCGCGCGCACCGGGCATTGACCTGGGCATGACGTCGTGTGAGGGTTCGGGCACCCGAGCGCGGACGGCCCGCACGGCCGTCCCCCTGATACGGCCCCGCGGTGTGCCACCAGCCCCTGCCGTCCGCGGTCGAGGACCCCCACATGCGAGGAGCCTCGATGCAACGCAGAGTCACCGCAGGCAGGTTGCTGACCACGGCGACCACCCTGACCGTGCTGGCCGGCATGATCGCCGCCGCCGCGGGCCCGGCCACCGCCGCGCCCACCCCCTCTCCCTCCTCGGCGCCGCCGAGCGCCCTGGCCGCCGCCGTCAACGCCGCCGACGCGGCCGCGAACGCCGGGCTGGACGCGCTGGCCAAGGGCCCGGGCGAGACCTACGAGCGCAAGACCGTCACCCCCTGGCTCGGCGGCCTCTACTCCGTCTCCTACGAGCGCAGCTACCACGGCCTGCCCGTGGTCGGCGGCGACGCGGTCGTCCTCGCCGACTCCCAGGGCAAGGTCCGCGCCCTGCAGTCCGCCGCCACCGGCCCCGTCGGCGGCTCCACCACCCCGCAGGTCAGCGCGGCGGACGCGGAGAAGACCGCCCGGACGAAACTGGCCACCGTGGACTCGGTGGACTCCCCCCGCCTGGTCGTCCGGGTCAAGGACGGCACCGGCCGGCTCGCCTGGGAGACCGTCCTCAAGGGCCGCACCGCGTCGGCGCCCAGCACGCTGCACGTCTTCGTGGACGCGGCCACCGGCGAGGTGCTCGACAGCTACGACGACGTCCGTGCGGGCACCATCAACAGCAAGTGGAACGGCCCCGCCCCGGTCACCATCAGCACCACGAGCTCGGGCGGCTCGTACTCGCTGCGCGACCCGAACCGGCCCGGCCTGTCGTGCTCCGACTACAGCACCGGGCAGGTCTTCTCCAAGTCCAGCGACTCCTGGGGCAACGGCAGCCCGTCGACCAAGGAGACCGGCTGCGGCGACGCGATGTTCGCGGCCCAGAAGGAATGGGACATGCTCCGCGACTGGCTCGGTCGCAACGGGCACAACGGCAACGGCGGCAGCTGGCCGGTCAAGGTCGGCCTCAACGACGTCAACGCCTACTGGGACGGCAGCACGATATCCATCGGCCACAGCCAGGCCAACGAGTGGATCGCGGCGATCGACGTGGTCGGCCACGAGTTCGGCCACGGCATCGACCAGTACACCCCCGGCGGCGCCAACAACGAGTCCGGCCTGGGCGAGGCCACCGGCGACATCATGGG